>LFRZ01000038.1:24709-43957 GCA_001513025.1 Gammaproteobacteria bacterium DTU037 | reverse complement strand
CTGTTCAGGGGCAGCTTACGCCGCCCTCGCTATTCATCCTCGCACTCAAAGTACGAGGTCTTACGCTACCTTGATAATTTTTAATTCAGGTATTTCCACTAACATCGCCAGCACTGAAAAATGACTAAAGCTCATGAAATCGTCACTTTATTAGCAAAACATCCGCCTTAACCTATGGCCAAGCCGCGTTTGACGGTATACTTTGCGGTTTTCCGATTAGCCGTCTTTTAATTAGGGGTCCCGCCGCGCTATGGATAAGACCTATCAGCCGCACGCCATTGAAGCCACCTGGTACCAGACTTGGGAAAGCAATCAATACTTTGCTCCCCAAGGCTCTGGTCAACCCTACACCATTATGATTCCGCCGCCGAACGTCACCGGCAGCTTACATATGGGTCATGGCTTTAATAACGCCATTATGGATGCACTGATTCGTTACCGCCGTATGCAAGGCCGTAACACCCTGTGGCAACCGGGTACTGACCACGCTGGTATCGCCACGCAAATGGTGGTTGAGCGCCAGCTGGCTGCGCAAGGCTTGGATCGGCATGATCTCGGCCGCGACGCGTTCTTAGACAAAGTCTGGGAATGGAAGGAAGAGTCTGGCGGCACTATCACCCGTCAAATCCGTCGCTTAGGCAGTTCGGTGGATTGGACGCGCGAGCGCTTCACCATGGACGAGGGTATGTCTGACGCGGTGCAAGAAGCCTTTGTGCGCCTGCATGAAGACGGCCTGATTTATCGCGGTAAGCGTCTGGTTAACTGGGACCCTAAGTTCCATACCGCCATTTCTGATCTCGAAGTGGAGAACCACGACGAGAAAGGTCATTTATGGAATCTGCGCTATCCCTTAGCTGACGGCGCTAAAACCGCTGAAGGCCACGATTATTTAGTGGTTGCCACCACCCGTCCTGAAACCATGCTCGGTGACAGTGCGGTGGCCGTGCATCCAGAAGATGAGCGTTATAAAGCCCTGATCGGCTCCTTTATTGATCTGCCATTGGTAGGCCGCCGCATTCCCATTGTTGGCGATGATTACTGTGACCCTGAATTTGGTACCGGTTGTGTAAAAATCACGCCAGCCCATGACTTTAATGACTATGAAGTGGGTAAGCGTCACAACTTGCCGTTGATTAATATTCTTGACCAAGATGCTGCAGTGTTAGCTGTCGCGCAGATTTTCAATGCCGACGGTTCGGTCAATGACTCGCTAGATAACAGCCTGCCAGCCGAGTTTGCTGGCCTTGATCGTTTCGAAGCACGCAAGCACATTGTTGCAGCTATGCAGGCTGCCAATTTACTGGTGAGCATTGATGATCACGCCCTGAAAACGCCGCGCGGCGACCGCTCTGGTGCAGTGATCGAGCCTTGGCTCACCGACCAATGGTATGTCTCCACTAAGCCACTCGCCGAGCCTGCGATTGCGGCGGTAGAAGATGGCCGCATTCAGTTTGTGCCCAAGCAATACGAAAACATGTACTTCAGCTGGATGCGCGACATTCAAGACTGGTGCATCAGCCGTCAACTCTGGTGGGGCCACCGTATTCCAGCCTGGTATGACGATGCTGGTCAGGTCTATGTCGGCCGTAACGAAGCTGAAGTGCGCGCTAAGCACAACCTCGGCGAGATCAACTTACGCCAAGACAATGATGTACTGGACACTTGGTTCAGCTCCGGCTTATGGACCTTCTCTACCTTAGGCTGGCCAGAACAAACTGATTTTTTAAAAACCTTCCACCCGACCGATGTATTGGTGACCGGTTTTGACATCATCTTCTTCTGGGTCGCGCGCATGATCATGATGACCATGCACTTGCTGAAGAATGAGGATGGTACGCCACAGATTCCGTTTAAGACTGTTTATGTGCACGGTTTAGTGCGCGACAGTCAAGGGCATAAAATGTCCAAGTCCAAAGGCAATGTCTTGGACCCACTGGATATTATTGATGGTATCGATCTTGAGTCGTTAGTGCATAAACGCACCAGTGGCATGATGCAGCCACAAATGGCCAAAGCCATTGAAAAGCAAACCCGCGAAGAGTTTGCTGACGGCATTGCCAGTTACGGCACTGACGCACTACGTTTCACCTTCTTATCCCTGGCCTCGACCGGGCGTGATGTGAAATTTGATATGGGCCGCGTGGAAGGCTACCGTAATTTCTGCAATAAAATCTGGAACGCGGCGCGCTATGTGATGATGCAGTGCGAAGAGCAAGATTGCGGTCTGGATGGACAAGTGGTCGAACTGAGCGTCGCTGATCGCTGGATTATTTCGCAATTGCAACGTACCGAAGCTGAAGTGGCACGGCAACTGGATAACTTCCGTTTTGACCTCGCCGCGCAAGCGCTGTACGAGTTTATCTGGAACCAGTATTGCGACTGGTACTTGGAGCTGTCCAAGCCAGTACTCTGGGACAAAGAAGCGCCGCTTGAGCGTACCCGTGGCACGCGCCGCACCTTGGTACGTGTTCTAGAAGCAGCGCTGCGTTTAGCTCATCCCTTTATGCCCTTTATCACTGAAGAGATTTGGCAGCGGATCGCGCCAATGGCTGGCAAAAGCGGCGCCACCATTATGCTGCAGCCCTTCCCTACAAGCGCAGAGAATACACTGGATACTCAAGCTGAAGGCGATATTGAATGGCTAAAAGAGCTGATGCTGGCACTGCGTAATATTCGTGCAGAAATGAATATTGGCCCAGGCACACCCATTCCGCTGTATTTGGGTAACAGTACTGCTGAAGATTTACGCCGCTTAGACGTCAATAGCGTCACTCTGCACAAGCTGGCCAAGCTTGAGTCGGTGACTTTATTAACAGCTGAGCAACAAGCACCCATGTCAGCGACCGCCTTAGTCGGTGAGATGCAGGTGCTGGTGCCAATGGCTGGTTTAATCGACACCCAAGCAGAGTTAGCGCGTTTAGATAAGGAAATGCAGCGCTTAAATGGTGAAATCAAACGTGTTTCTGGCAAACTGTCCAATCAAGGCTTTGTCGCCAAAGCGCCCGCCGATGTGATTGACAAAGAACGCGCCAAGCAAGCTGATTTCGAGCAAGCCTTAGCCCGTTTATCCGAACAACATGCGCGAATTGCGAGCTTGTAATCTGCTGATTAACACTATTCCAACCGGGTTGAGCTGGCATATTGCCAGCCACCCCACTTAGAGGCATGCCAACATGACTACGTTCTCAAAAAAAGCGTTGCTCACGCTCAGTGCACTAACCTTATCCATCGGCGCATCCTTCAGCGCTTTAGCGGAATCTGTTAAATCCGTTGCGGTCACCGCGATTGTTGAGCACCCGGCGCTCGACTCGGTACGCGATGGTGTATTGGATGCCTTAAATGAAGCGGGTTACAGCGAAGGTAAAAACCTTAAATGGCAATACCAAAGCGCACAAGGCAACACCGGCACTGCAGCGCAAATTGCCCGTAAGTTTATTGGTGACCAACCCGACGCCATCGTTGCCATTGCGACCCCGTCCGCACAAGCAGCGGTTGCGGGCACCAAACGCATCCCGATTGTTTTCTCAGCCGTTACCGATCCTGTTGAAGGTCAACTGACGCCCAGTTGGGAAGCCAGCGGCACCAACGTCACCGGCGTATCTGACGCGCTAGTCCTGAGCAAGCAAATGGAATTGGTTAAACAAATCGTGCCCGAGGCCAAACGCATCGGTATGGTATTTAACCCAGGTGAAGCCAACTCAGTGGCGGTGGTCAATGCACTAAAAGAAATTCTGCCACAATACGGTCTCACCCTAGTTGAAGCTGCAGCACCACGCTCAGTTGATGTGGGCAGTGCGGCACGCAGCTTAGTTGGTAAAGTCGATGTGATTTACACCAACACCGATAATAACGTGGTATCCGCCTATGAAGCCTTAGTCAAAGTCGGTAATGATATGAAAATACCATTGATCGCCTCAGATACTGACAGCGTAAAGCGTGGCGCAATTGCGGCACTGGGCGTTGACTACCGTGAACTGGGCCAGCAAACCGGTCGCATCGTGGTACGCATCTTAAAGGGTGAGAAACCTGGCGATATCAAACCGCAAACCAGTGAAAAAATTCAGCTATTTGTTAACTTAGCCGCGGCTGAAAAGCAAGGCGTGACCTTGTCACAAGAGCTGATTGATAGCGCTGCTGAAATCATTCGTTAAGACCCTTTCGCACCCCGAGCACTGTGCAGCGCTCGGGGTCTTTTTATTTAGCCTTCGGTCAAACTGCCCATGTCCCTGTTTTCAATGTTTGGTGCCCTCGAGATCGGCCTGATCTTTAGTTTAGTGGCACTCGGGGTGTTTATCTCCTTCCGCTTATTACGTTTTCCTGATTTAACTGTCGACGGCAGCTTTCCGCTAGGCGGTGCGGTGGGCGCTTTGTGTATTTCCAACGGCATGGACCCCTTTCTGTCGACGGTTCTGGCCGCACTGGCAGGTGCCTGCGCCGGAGTCGTCACGGCGATCTTAAATGTGCATTTAAAAATCATGGATTTGCTGGCCAGTATCCTAATGATGACAGCCCTGTACTCGATTAACCTGCGCATTATGGGTAAGCCCAATATTCCATTAATTATGGAACCAACGGTCTTTACCATTCTCGAACCGAGCTGGCTGATCGACTATATTGCCCGCCCGGCAATTCTCATTATTATTGTCTTGCTGGCCAAACTGGCCCTCGACGCCTACTTTTCCACTCGCCAAGGCCTGGCCATTCGCGCCACCGGTTCCAACCCACGTATGGCGCGCGCGCAAGGTATTAATACTGGTGCGATGATTATTCTAGGCATGGCCATTTCTAACGGTTTGGTTGGCTTAGCCGGTGCGCTATTTGCGCAAAGCCAGGGCGGCGCGGATATTTCCATGGGTATCGGTACTATTGTGATTGGCTTAGCCGCAGTCATTGTAGGTGAAAGCATTTTGCCATCGCGCAAACTCTTCTTGATTACCTTAGCGGTGATCTTGGGTGCGATTGTGTACCGTTTCTTTATTGCCTTGGCCCTCAACAGCGATTTTATTGGTTTGCAGGCACAAGATCTCAACTTAGTCACGGCCTTATTGGTCACCTTTGCTTTGGTCATTCCACTGTTCAAACAGCGCATGTCACGCCGCAAGAGGGTTTAAGATGTTAAAAGCAAATGATCTACACATCACCTTTAATCCAGGCACCCCCATTGAAACCCGCGCCTTGTGCGGTATGTCGCTGCAAATCCCAACCGGCCAGTTTGTCACTGTGATTGGCACCAACGGCGCGGGCAAATCGACTTTTCTCAATGCGATTTCAGGCGACCAAGGTGTCGATAGCGGCAGTATTTTAATCAATGATATTGATGTGACCGCGCAACCGGTGTGGGAGCGTGCCAAGCAAGTCGCGCGCGTATTCCAAGACCCGATGGCGGGTACCTGTGAAGATCTGACCATTGAAGAAAATATGTCATTGGCTGAACAGCGTGGACAACGCCGCGGACTGGGTCGCGCGGTAAAAGCCTCGCAACGCGCAGGCTTTCGTGAACATCTGGCCACTTTAGGCTTAGGTCTTGAAAACCGTTTACATGACCGCATTGGTTTACTCTCTGGCGGCCAACGCCAAGCAGTGAGCTTGTTGATGGCGGCACTGCGACCATCACAAATTCTACTCTTGGATGAACACACTGCCGCACTGGATCCGCGTACTGCTGATTTCGTCTTGCAGCTGACCCAGCGCATTGTCAAAGAAAAACAGCTGACCACCATGATGGTCACGCACAGCATGCGCCAAGCACTGGATGTGGGCGATCGCACCATTATGCTGCACCAAGGGCAAGTGGTCTTGGATGTAAGCGGCGACCAGCGCAAAGGTTTAGACGTACCTGACCTACTGGCCATGTTTGAAAAAGTGCGCGGCGAAAAACTGGCCGACGACGCTTTACTGCTGAGCTAAGATGAACCTGCAGCTGGCTTGGGTACTGCTCCTGCTGCTCTGTGCTGTGGTGTTATTTGTACGCAATAAGCCACGCATGGATGTCGTCGCCTTACTGATGATTGTGGCGCTACCACTGACCGGCGTACTGACCGTACAGGAAACCCTAGCTGGTTTTAGCGACCCTAGTGTGGTGGTGATTGCGGCCCTATTTGTCATCGGCGAAGGCCTTGTGCGCACAGGGATTGCCTACCAACTGGGTGAACGTTTAATGCATCGTGCGGGCAGCAGTGAAACACGTTTAATCGTGCTGCTGATGCTCACCGTGGCCGGCCTAGGTTCAGTCATGAGTTCTACCGGTGTCGTGGCTATTTTTATCCCCGTAGTGTTAAGTATCGCTGCTCGCTTAAAAATCGCACCCAGCCGCTTAATGATGCCGCTCAGTTTTGCCGCCTTAATCAGCGGCATGCTCACCTTAGTCGCCACCCCGCCCAATATGATCGTGCACAGTGAACTGGTGCGCGCCGGTTTCGCAGGCTTTAGCTTTTTTACTTTCGCCCCCATTGGTTTAACAATTTTAGTGCTGGGCATCCTTTATATGCTGGCTACCCGCCATTGGCTGGCCAGCGCCGACAGTCAAAAAACGGCTGGCGAGCCGCGTCATAATATTGCTGATCTCGTGCGTGATTATCGTCTGGCAGGGCGTGAACGACGCCTGCGCGTGCGACCAAACTCAGCCTTAGTAGGACAAACTTTAAACGAGTTACATCTACGCAAACAGTACGGCATTAACGTGATTGCGGTCGAGCGCCAGCGACGTTTTCGCCGCTCATTACTGGGCGCCACTGGCAGTACCGAGTTACGCGCTGGCGATATCCTACTGGTTGATTTAGTCAGCCCGACCATTGATCTGCTCAACTCCTACTATGAGTTGGGCGTCGAACCTGTGACAATGCACAGCAGTTATTTTAGTGATCATCACCGCACCTTAGGCGTGGCTGAAGTGATGCTGCCGCCGGACTCGCACTTGGCTGGAAAAACCATCCAAGAACTGGGCTTTCGCAGCCACCGCAAGCTTAATGTAATAGGTTTACGCCGTAATCAACAGGCACTGGATGGTCTGCTGGTGGATGAAAAACTCAAGGCCGGCGACACCTTACTGGTGGCCGGCAACTGGCAGCATATCCGCAAACTACAGGGCCATAATCGAGACTTTCTGGTGCTGAGCTTGCCTGCTGAAGTGGATGATGTAGCGCCTGCCCTCAGCCAAGCGCCTCACGCCTTATTTAGTCTCACGGTTATGATTATTTTGATGGTCACCGGCATAGTACCTAACGTTTTAGCAGTATTTATTGGCTGTTTATTAATGGGTGCCTTTCGTTGTATTGATATGGACAGCGCCTACCGCTCGATTCACTGGCCGAGTATTTTATTGATTGTTGGCATGCTGCCTTTTGCCCTCGCCTTACAAAAAACCGGCGGGATTGATTTAGCGGTGCAAGGCCTACTCAGTCTGTTTGGTGATGCCGGACCGCGGATGATTCTTGCCATTCTATTCGTCACCACGGCATTTATTGGTCTATTTATTTCCAATACGGCCACTGCCGTACTGATGGCCCCCGTTGCCATTGCCAGCGCGCAAGCAATGCAAGCCTCTCCTGCGCCTTTCGCCATGATCGTCGCCCTCGCCGCCTCGGCCGCCTTTATGACTCCGATATCCTCGCCGGTCAACACACTGGTACTCGGCCCTGGTCAATACCGCTTCAGTGACTTCGTGCGTATCGGTGTGCCCTTTACCTTTATCGTGATGCTCACCAGCGTTATTCTGGTGCCGATACTGTTTCCGCTCTAAGGCTCAGCCCCCACTGAACAGTCTTGGTGGCAGAGACAAGCACTTAACCAGCACCTGATTCTTGAATGGATCAGCGTGAGTCACGCCAACGTATGCACTCCTATCGACAACAGGTTTAACACATCGCAGTCATAAAAAAACGGCAGACCGCCTACGCAGCCCACCGTTTACAAAACCATTTAACCGATCAAGTACGCGGTAGCGTCACTCCACGCTGGCCTTGATACTTACCGTCGCGATCTTTATACGACACTTCGCACTCTTCATCGGATTCAAAAAACAACATCTGTGCCACACCTTCATTGGCATAAATTTTCGCCGGCAACGTTGTGGTATTGGAAAACTCTAACGTCACATGACCTTCCCACTCAGGCTCAAGTGGCGTCACATTGACGATAATGCCACAGCGCGCATAGGTGCTTTTACCCAAACAGATGGTCAGTACATTACGCGGGATACGGAAAAATTCCACCGTACGTGCCAAGGCAAATGAGTTTGGCGGAATAATACACACCGGCCCTTTCACATCAACAAAACTTTTCTCATCAAAGTTCTTCGGATCAACAGTCACTGAATGCAGGTTGGTAAACACCTTAAACTCATCGGCGCAACGCACATCATAACCATAACTAGACACGCCATACGAAATCAGACGCTCAGCGCCCTCAGTACGCACTTGGCGCTCAACAAAGGGTTCAATCATGCCGTGCTCTTGCGCCATACGACGAATCCACTTATCGGGTTTTATGCTCATGCGTACCTTCCTAAATGCTGAAAAATTTTGCTAATAGTTTACCGCATAAGCCCACAGTTAACACAGCAATGGATAGACATAGGGCTGATGATCTAACAAAACAAAAGCCATCCTTTTAAATAAATATGAAAATAATGCTGGCACTTCAGAGAAAAACTGGTACATTACATCTCACTGCTGCTGCATGTGTAACCGTGAATCAATATATGTTTAGATCTCGATCCAATCATTGCTACGACTCCTGTAACTCCTTGCGCTCAGTATCACCTTGGGCTCAGCCCAAGTACAATTTTACTTCGTACAAGGAGACATACAATGTCTAATCGCCAAACTGGTGTAGTTAAATGGTTTAATGATGAAAAAGGCTTCGGCTTCATCACTCCTCAGTCAGGTGACGATTTATTCGTTCACTTCCGCGCTATCCAAAGCGACGGTTTCAAAAGCCTGAAAGAAGGCCAGAACGTATCTTTCGTCGCAGCTCGCGGCCAGAAAGGTATGCAGGCTGAAGAAGTACAAGTTATTTCATAATTTGTGTTTCTTAAAAAACCCGCTTCGGCGGGTTTTTTTATGCCTAAAATTCAGCTATCACCCGCACCTTCCAATACACTCAGCACACACAAAACATACGCAAATAAAAACGCGCCACTGCCAAGGCTTTAACAACCTTATCAATGACGCGTAGTAAATCCTTTAACCAGAAAACGCTAACAGATTAACTTTCTACTGCAGTCTTTTCACCTGGTAATTCAGCTGGCTTTCGAGTCTCAGCTGTTGAGCGACGGAAATAGCTCACTTGTTGCTGCCCGCTTAAACCACGGGGAACCTCTTCAATCTCACCACCTTTATTCAAAAAAGCAGCTGTTTGTTCTTCAAGCGTTGAACGCGAAGTAACAGCATCTGCTGGCTTCGCACGAGTACTAGAACCTTTAATACGCATGACGACCACAACCTCCTCAAACGTTTTGGCTGACCATAATATGCCAAAATCGTATAAAAGTCAAAAGCATATAACTCTAAGCTATAAAAAGCAGTCCATCAAGAACTAATCGACCATACACCTCACAAAGCCAAGCCCAAACCCTAGGCGACCCAGATTAGCAATCTCTTTACATGGCTCAAGCTGCTCACCAACAGAGCAGTTTTGACAGAAAACCAACTCACATCGCATCATTGCGCCGTAACAACTCCTCAGGCCAATGCACAAGATAATCATCCTCTGGCGGCGGCATCTGCAAATGATAGCCTTGCGTATCGAGATTTTTCAGCACTTGAACAATATCCTCACGCACCAACGTACGTGTTGGCGTCAGCACCAAATCAAAAGCATGCTTGGGCGCACCAAACAACTCAAGCAGTGCTTCGGGCACACGCTTTAGCGCATCGGCACGCAAGACATACAGATACATTCCAGCTTTCTTAGAACTATGATAAACCGAACAAATTCGCTTCACGAGGCATCCTCTAAACACTCTAATAACGCCTTACCCAGCAACTCGCGACGCCAGCCTTGCAAACTATCAGGCAAACGATAAGGTCCATGCGGGTAACCCGTACGCAACAACTCTTCCAAGATCTTTTTACGTAGCATCAGCTCGGGTGCAATATCCAACTCCTGCCCCAATGCCAATCCCACTGTACGCAAGCGTTTAAGCACCTTAGTGGCCTCAATCGGCAACGGCTCCGCTAATGCCGCCGGCCAATGATCTTCAGGCAAACGCTTCGCCTGCTTAACGATGCTTAATAGGGTTGCACCTTCATTACGCAAAATACGCGGATGCATATCCTCAAGTCGAGCTAAATGCACCATATCAGTAGGCTGCTCATGCGCCAAAGCCCATAGAGTGCTTTCCCGAATAATACGGTTACGCGGCACATCACGCTCACGCGCTTGCAACTCACGCCATGTCGATAACTCACGCAACACTGCCAACTGTTGCGGCGCTAATTTCCAAGCCAGTTTAACCGTACGCCAGAATTGATCAGGCTGAGGTACTTGCGCAGACGCAGTCAGCAAAGTTGCACCATCTTCAACCACCCAAGCATACTTTTGCGCAGTCAGCTGTTGCGCCAACGCCTGATACACATCGACCAAATACGCGGTATCTTGCGCCGCATACAACACCTGCAAATCACTTAATGGACGCTGCAGCCAATCAGAGCGAGTCTCTCCTTTAGGTAGATCAACCTCCAACAACTGCAAGACTAAACGTGAGTAACCCATGGAAAAACCAAGATTCAAATAGCCAGCAGCCACCTGAGTATCAAACAGCGGCGCTGGCAAGGCGCCAATCAATACTGAAAAAACCTCAAGGTCTTCACTGCACGCATGCAATACCTTAACCACCTGCTGATTCTTAAAGACAGCCGCCAGAGGCTGCCAGTCATTAATCAACAAGGGATCAATTAAATAGGTGCAGTGACCATCACTAATTTGCAGTAAACCTGCGATAGGATAAAACGTATCAACACGAATAAATTCAGTATCCAAGGCAATAAACGCCAAGGTATTCCAATAGAGACAGCGCTGCGCCAATTCAGCATCAGTGCTAATCCAATCCATTTTTATGCTCAAAAGAGATGACTCCTTAAAATTCAACAGCAGTATACAATTGTACGCGCGGCTTAAACACACTGCTGTAGCGAACACCTCCGAGCATTATGCTACTCTTGTGCTATACATCTTGAGCAGTACAATTGCTCAATTGACTCCATGCTGAGGTGGCTCTTGATCAAACTCTTGTTAGTTGATGACCATGATTTAGTGCGTACTGCCATTGCGCGAATGCTCAGCGATATCGATGATTTACATGTCCTTGGGCAAGCCAATAGTGGCGAGCAGGCCTATAGCATGGTCGGCGAACTCAGTCCGCAGGTTGTCCTAATGGATATCCGTATGCCCGGTATTGGCGGCCTAGAAGCCACCCGCAAAATCAAACAGCGCTATCCCGAGGTGAAAATTCTTGCCCTATCCGCGTGCGAAGATGAACCCTTCCCGACCCGCTTACTGCAAGCAGGTGCCAGCGGTTATCTGACTAAAGGCGCTTGCATTGACGAAACAGTTCGCGCGATACGTCAAGTCGCTGCCGGAAAACATTATTTAAGCCCAGAAATTGCCCAACAAATGGCGCTCAAATCTTGCGACCTCAACCAGCAAAGCTGTCCATTTGAGCAATTATCTGAGCGCGAAATGCAGATTTCACTGATGATCGCCAGCGGCCAGAAAATCCAATTGATTTCTGACTTGCTCTGCGTCTCACCGAAAACCGTCAACACTTACCGCTACCGTATTTTTGAAAAACTCAATATTGAAAATGACGTTGAACTGGCACTACTGGCCGTACGCCATAATCTTGTTGAAAACTCCCACTGATAAGTCTAGCCGATGACCACTCCGCACTTTGATGCTTCAGCTTTTTTACGCGCCTGCACCCAGCATCCTGGGGTCTATCGCATGTTCTCGGCCGATCAACAGTTGCTCTATATTGGCAAAGCTAAAAACCTTAAAAACCGACTCAGCAGCTATTTTAAAAGCACGGTTAATGCGCCAAAAACAGCCGCTCTAGTGGCAAAAATTGCCAGTATCGAACTGACCATTACCGCGAACGAAACAGAAGCCCTATTGCTTGAGCAAACCCTGATTAAGCAGTGGCGCCCACCGTATAATATTTTATTACGCGATGACAAAAGCTATCCTTATCTAATTGTTTCCAGCAACGACTTTCCACGCTTAGGCATTCATCGCGGCAGTAAAAAAGCCAATGGACGCTATTTTGGCCCCTACCCTAGCGCTGCTGCAGTGCGCGAAAGCCTCAGTGTCTTGCAGAAAGTATTTAAAGTGCGTCAGTGTGACGACAGTTTTTACAATAACCGCAGCCGCCCTTGCCTGCAGTATCAAATTAAACGCTGTAAAGCGCCCTGCGTAGGCCTAGTTGATGCGACTGAGTACGCAGAAGACGTGCGTTTATCAGTGATGTTTTTAGAAGGTCGCAGCAGCGCCTTAACCGATGAACTAACCCTCAGTATGGAGCAAGCCGCCGAGCAACTAGACTTTGAAAAAGCGGCGGCGGCACGTGATCAAATTGCTCTTTTACGCCGAGTGCAAGACCAACAAAGCATGGAAGGCGGACACGGCAATGTCGATATTATTGCCGCCAGCGCGGTTGCCGGTGGTGCCAGCGTGCATGTTATTAGCGTGCGCGATGGCCGTGTTTTGGGCAGTAATAACTTCTTTCCGCAAGTGGCAATAGAAGAAGACAGCGCTGATATTTTAGCCGCGTTTACTGCACAATATTATTTAGGTCAGAAAGACCGCGACTTTCCTAGCGAGTTAATCGTCAGCAGCGAGCATGCCGACTGGCCTGCGATCGCCGACGCCATCACCCAGCAATGCGGGCATAACATGGGCATTCGCTACCGTGTGCGCGGCACTCGTGCGCGCTGGCAACAGCTGGCGATGACCAATGCTGAACAAGCTCTGCAAGCACGCTTAGCCAATCGCACACAAATGACCGCACGCTTTAAAGCCTTAGCCAAGGCACTGGACTTATCCGAACCACCGACTCATCTGGAATGTTTTGATATCAGCCATTCTAGCGGTGAAGCCACTGTGGCCTCTTGCGTGGTATTTGGCCCTGAAGGCCCGCGTAAATCAGATTACCGTCTCTATAATATTGAAGGGGTTACCGCAGGCGATGATTATGCAGCGATGCGCCAAGTACTTTATCGTCGCCTCAGTAGCGCTTTAGACAATAAAGGCAAGCTGCCTGACGTACTGCTGGTCGACGGCGGCAAAGGCCAACTCAATATGGCTCGCGAAGTATTTGCCGAACTCAACATTGAGCACATTTTACTGCTGGGCGTGGCCAAAGGGGTGACCCGTAAGGCTGGCTTTGAAACCTTATATATTAATGACACGGCGACTGAGTTGAATTTACCCGACCACTCACCGGCTCTGCATTTGATTCAGCAAATCCGTGATGAAGCACACCGTTTTGCCATTACCGGACACCGAGCACGCCGCGGTAAAACCCGCCGCACCTCGGTACTCGAAGGTATCGCTGGAGTTGGCCCCAAACGTCGCCGCGAACTGCTCAAATATTTTGGCGGCCTACAGGAATTGACACGCGCCAGCGTTGATGAAATTGCAAAAACACCTGGAATTAGCAAAACTCTTGCTGATTCTATATATAGTGCACTGCACCAAGCGTAAACTACCCCTTTCATTCTTTGCTAAGAAAAGAATTACTTAATGAATATTCCAAATATCTTAACGCTGATGCGCGTCGCTCTAATTCCCGTATTTATCTTACTCTTTTACCTGCCCTTCTCTTGGAGCTATTGGGCCGCCAGTGCTGTCTTTGCCTTTGCCAGCTTTACCGACTGGCTCGATGGCTATTTAGCCAGACGTCTCAATCAAGGCACGCCCTTCGGCGCTTTTCTTGATCCGGTTGCCGATAAACTCTTGGTGGCTGTCGCTTTAGTCCTGCTGGTGGCTGAGCACAGCAACTTATGGCTTACTATTCCTGCCATTATTATTATTTGCCGCGAGATTATGGTATCGGCCTTGCGTGAATGGATGGCTGAGCTGGGTGAGCGTGCGCAAGTCGCCGTGTCGAATATCGGCAAATGGAAAACGGCAGCGCAGATGATGGCATTAATTGTTTTATTAGCCAATCCGCCCGCATTTAATGCTTGGGTGATCAGCGGCTATGCGTTATTGATTATTTCAGCCGTACTCACTCTATGGTCAATGATCCAATATTTGCGTGCAGCCAAGCCGCATTTACATACAAATCAACAAGATAGTTAACTTTTTTAAAAAAAGACTTGACGGGATCTTTATATTCGCTAGAATAGCGCCCGTCACCAAGACATATGCGGGAATAGCTCAGTTGGTAGAGCACGACCTTGCCAAGGTCGGGGTCGCGAGTTCGAGTCTCGTTTCCCGCTCCAAATTGTCATCAAAAATGCCGCTTAGTGCGGCGTTTTTATTTAGGCCGGGTGGCAGAGTGGTCATGCAGCGGATTGCAAATCCGTGAACGCCGGTTCGATTCCGACCTCGGCCTCCAAATCAAAAGCCCCAAGCAGTAATGCTCGGGGCTTTTTTTTAACTTAAAAACAGCCCATCCAACACAGTAACAACAGCCACCCCAAGACAGCACCTCTCGCGTGCAGTCACAGGCCAGCATTCAACCGCACACTCTCTCGCCCACCAAATACGCCCACCACTTGGCAAAGATGGGCAGCGCGGCCAATTGAGCCTAGAATACAAAAAACAATTCAGCGCCACTTATCACCAGCTATGGAATTCAATCTTATGCTCCACTTTCGTGCTTTCAGCCTACTCGTCCTGCTCGCCTCTCTGAGCGCCTGCCAGCTGCTCACACCCAGCGCCAGCCCCACGCAACCAGCCCTGCGCATGCAAGGCACCATCACGAACAGTGAAGGCCAATGGGTCTTTCAGCAGTGCAACCGCCCAAACGCCTATATCATCAATTCCTCATCCGCCCTTGACCAAGAATTCGTCCCACTGATCACTGCCGCACCCAATGGCTTTTTTGCTGATCTGAGCGGTGATCTCGACGCAGCTCAACAGCGCTTTACCCCCACGCAACGCTATCGTTTAGAAATCGAAGGCCATGACTGCAGCGATCCCGACTTTGCACGCTTACAACTAAGAGCCAGTGGCAATGAGCCGGCGTGGTCCATCTTACAAACACCACGTGGATTAATTTTTAACCAAATAGGTGAAGCCGCGCTTGTTCTACCCTATATTGAAGAACAACTACCCAACGGCCGCTTTCATCTCAGCAGCCAAGCCAACAATCAAAACTTAGATATATGGATCACTACGCAACAATGCATCGACAACATGAGCGGCGCGGTGTATCACCTACAGGCCAAGCTGCAATGGAATCAACAGACATTTAACGGCTGCGCTGCATTTGGCGCCTTGCGTGATTAACCACGACCGTACAGATCAAGCCAAGCATAAGGACAATAACAATGCTACGAATTGCAATTAATGGTTACGGACGAATTGGCCGCAATATACTGCGTACCCTGTTTGAGCGCGACCTGCAGTCAAACATACAAATCGTCGCCATCAATGACCTAGGGGACCCTAAAATCCTAGCCCACCTGACGCGCTTTGATTCAACCTTTGGCCGTTTTACACAGAACGTGCAACTCAGCGGTGACCGACTACTGATTGGCGAGCAAGCCATTCACCTCCTCAGCCAAGCAGACCCAGCCCGCCTGCCCTGGCAGGAACTGGGTATTGACGTAGTACTTGAGTGCACCGGAAAAATGAAGCAACGCAGCCAAGCCGAACAACACCTCAGTGCCGGCGCACGCCGCGTGCTTTTAGCGCATCCCATGGATAGCGCCGACTTAACTGTAGTGTACGGCATCAATCATCATTTATTAGACGATCAAAAAATCATCTCTAACGCCTCCTGCACCACCAACTGTTTAGCCCCGCTAGCCAAAGTACTGCATGACTCCGTCGGCATAGCACAAGGTATGATGACCACAATACACTCCTACACCAACGATCAAAGTCTGCTCGACAAAAGCCATACTGACCCATACCGTGCTCGCGCAGCAGCCAACTCGATCATCCCAACCAGCACCGGCGCAGCGAAAGCCATTGGCTTAGTGATCCCTGAGCTGGCCGGCCGCTTAGATGGCATGGCGGTCCGTGTACCGACACATAATGTGTCGCTGGTTGATTTAAGCTTTATAGCTGAGCGCGCGACCAGCAAGGACGAAATCAATCACATCCTTACTACTGGTGCAGCGCAGTTGCCACTTGGCGTGATGGAGTGCAATGAGCAGCCACTGGTCTCATGCGACTTTAATGGCTACCCCGTATCCTGCGTGGCCGATCTGACACAAACCCGCGCCCAAGGGCAATTGGTTAAAGTCTTGGCCTGGTACGACAATGAATGGGCCTTTTCCAATCGCATGCTCGATGTACTGAGCAGTTGGCGTACGATTTAAGCGCAACCAGCGCTGATCATTGTGCGTATTAAAGCCCTGCGCTACACACCTTGACGGGGTTGGTAGCGCAGGGTTACGCGCTTAATAGTTGCTGATCAGTAATGCGGTGGTGGGTCGTTAGGCGTTTCATCAAACTGGTTATGTAAATCAGCCTGGCGTTGCGCCAAAAGCTCAAGCTGCGTCTCCATACGTGTCAACAGACGCTGCTGCTCAACAATCACATCATTAAGCGCCTGAATAGTGTCATCTTGAAATGCTTGGCGCATTTCCAATTCAGCAATACGTGCCTCTACACTCATCTGTCCACCTCACTGCTGATGATCCAAAGCTTAGCCAACGCGGCCTCTAGATCGGTACGCATCTGCGCCAGAGCTTCTGCAGTATAGGGCTGAGCAACGCCTTGCCCCCAAACTGGCGCAGGCCATGTTGCATCACCTTGCATGCGCAGCACAATATGCATATGCAGTTGTTTGACCACATTACCTAAAGTGGCAATATTGATTTTATCGGCCTGAAACACCGCCTTTACCACCTGCCCCACGGTATTGGTTTCATGCCAAAGTTGCTGCTGCTGCTCGGCAGTCAACTCAAACACTTCACTGACGCCAGCACAGCGAGGCACCAAAATAAGCCACGGATAGCGACTGTCATTCATCAGCAAAACACGACTGAGCGCAAAATCACCAAGAACAACAGTATCCTTCACTAAGCGCTTATCCATCTCAAACATACACAAACCTCTGCCTTATTGCTTTAAATCAAGATAGGGACTCAATTGCTGACGCCACTATAATCTTTTCAGAAATAAACAGCTGAAAAACCTATAGTTTTCTGAATGCTTGCTGAATGAACAGCACCCTAGCCTCGCAAATACAGATAAAGGCATCTATAATATGCCCCGATTAATAGAGTAAGTCCTGCCGGCAATCGGTTTGCAGGCAAAACAATCTTCACACCAATCCAGGAGCATTACTTATGCAAATGATTAAGTTGAGCGTTATTGCCCTAGCAGTAGCCGCAGCAAGCACACAAATGGCAGTTGCTAGCCAGCAATCAGAGTCAAAAGGCTTTATTGAAGACAGCAGCCTAAATGCGCATGCGCGTACTCTTTATATGAACCGTGATTTCCGTAATCAGCCTAGCGGCACGCAGAGCTATCGCGAAGATTTCGGCTTAGGCTTAAAAGCCATTTACGAGTCTGGCTTTACTCAAGGCACTGTAGGTTTTGGTGTTGATGCCTTTGGTTTACAAGGTATTAAGCTGGATTCAGGCCGTGGCCGTAACGGTAACGGTCAGTTCCCAACGGGCAGCAACGGCAAAGCAGAAGACAACTTCAGCCAAGCCGGCGGTGCAGTTAAAGCACGTATTTCTAATACTACTTTGAAATACGGCGAGCAGTTTGTTGACCTACCTGTTCTGTCAACTGACGATGCACGTCTACTGCCAGAAACCACTACCGGTTTCTTAGTGACTAGCAATGAAATTGAAAACCTAGAGCTGAACCTGGGTCACTTCACTGCTTTAACAGCAATGGACCAATCTTACCGCGATAGCTCTAATGACGGCCTATTGCGCTCACTTGATTTAATCGGCGGTCGTTATAACCTGACCAATGACCTCAGCGCAGCCTACTACTACTCAGATGCAGAAGTAGGTCATAAAAACGCTGGTGAAGCGACAATCAAAAAACATTACACCAATGTTAACTACAACTTGCCACTGGCTGAGCAACAGAACCTGAACTTTGACTTCAATATGTACAACACGAAGTTTAAAGATAAAGATGCCAGCGACAAATCCAGCAACAACGTTTGGAGCTTAGCAGCAGCCTACAGCCTGCTTGACGCCCACACCTTTACCGTTGCTCATCAGCGCGTAACCGGCGGCTTAGACGGTGGTTACATGTATGGTTATGATGGTGGTGGCTCTGTCTACCTCGCCAACGATGTTCAGTACCAAGGTTTCCACCAGAAAGGTGAGAAATCATTCCAAGCGCGCTATGACTTAGATATGGCTACCTTTGGTGTTCCAGGTTTAAGCTTTATGACTCGCTATGTACGTGGTAGCAACATTGATAGCGGCGCGCGTAACGACGGTAAAAACTGGGAACGTGATATCGAAGCAAAATACGTTCTACAGAACGGCGTAGCAAAAGATTTATCGTTCCGCGTGCGTCAAGCGACCTACCGTGCTAACGATGCAGCTAACGTGCGTGACAACAACGAAGTACGTCTGATTGTTGAGTACCCACTAAGCATTCTGTAATGCTTAAGCGGTAAACTCGCATCATTCAAGCAACCCAGCCTCGGCTGGGTTTCTTGTTTTTAAGCGCAGAGCCGGACTGAAGTCAGCGACTCAGCGACATAATCTACTGACGCTGCGCCGCGCTCTATACAGACAAATGCGCTACAATAACGCCCTCTTTAACCTTTCCAATGTAGATCTTAGCCATGCGCACCAGCCAGTATTTGCTTTCCACGTTAAAAGAAACCCCTGCCGACGCGGTTGTTATCAGTCATCAACTGATGTTGCGCGCTGGTATGATTCGTCGCCTTGCCTCCGGCCTCTACACTTGGCTACCACTGGGTTTGCGCGTATTGCGTAAAGCCGAAGCCATAGTGCGAGAAGAAATGAATGCCGCCGGTGCGCTAGAAGTGCTAATGCCTGCAATTCAGCCGGCTGAATTATGGCAAGAGTCCGGCCGCTGGGAAGAGTACGGTCCTGAGCTATTGCGCGTAAAAGACCGCCATCA
>LFRZ01000038.1:8187-24686 GCA_001513025.1 Gammaproteobacteria bacterium DTU037 | reverse complement strand
AGCAGTTACAAACAACTGCCGATCAACTTTTATCAGATTCAAACCAAGTTTCGCGATGAAATTCGCCCACGCTTTGGCTTAATGCGCGGCCGCGAATTTATTATGAAAGATGCCTATTCTTTCCATACTGACCAAGCATCACTGCAAGACACCTACGATCGTATGCACCAAGCCTACTGCACGATCTTTACTCGCCTAGGCCTTAACTTCCGCCCTGTGGAAGCGGATACGGGCTCAATTGGCGGTACTGGCTCGCATGAGTTCCACGTACTGGCCGCCTCCGGCGAAGATGATATTGCTTTTAGCACTGTCTCCAATTACGCCGCTAATATTGAAAAAGCAGCAGCCATCCCACGTGAAACCAGCCGCGCTGAAGCAACTGAAGAATTGCGTCTAGTGGATACGCCAGAGACCAAGACCATTGAACAATTGGTCGAGCAATTTTCTCTTGCCATTGAAAAAACCATTAAGACCCTGATTGTACGCGGCACTCAAGAAAACAGCTTAGTCGCGCTGATCGTCCGTGGCGACCACACACTCAATGAAATCAAAGCAGCCAACCTCGCCGCCGTGGCCAGCCCACTGGAATTCGCCAGCGATGCCGAAATTTTGGCTGCGTGCGGCGCAAACCCTGGCTCTTTAGGCCCGAAAGATTTGGCCATCCCTTGCATTATTGACCGCTCAGTCGCATTGATCAGCGACTTTGCCGCCGGCGCTAACCAAGATGGTAAACATTGGTTTGGCTTAAACTGGGAACGTGATCTACCCCTGCCTGACATTGCCGACCTACGCAATGTGGTGGCCGGTGACCCGAGCCCAGACGGTCAAGGTACGCTAGAAATTAAACGCGGTATCGAAGTGGGACATATTTTCCAGCTGGGCACCAAATACAGCGAAGCGATGAACTGCACAGTCATGGGCGAAAACGGTAAGCCTGTCACCCTGACTATGGGTTGCTACGGTATTGGCGTATCACGCGTGGTAGCGGCGGCCATCGAGCAGAACCACGATGAGCGTGGCATTATCTGGCCAGCAGCGTTAGCGCCCTTTGATGTGGCCATAGTGCCATTAAAATACGATAACCCTGACGTGCAAGCAGCCACCGATACACTCTACGCCGAGTTAACCGCTGCAGGTTTTAGCGTGCTGTTGGATGATCGCGATAAGAAAACCAGCCCTGGCGTGAAGTTTGCCGATATGGAACTCATTGGCATTCCACAACGTGTGGTGATCAGTGAGCGCAGCCTCAAAGAAGGTACCTTAGAGTACAAAGGTCGTCGCGATACTGAAAGCCAGCATATTGCCATTGATCAAGCGCTGGATGTCATCAGCCGTCAATTACGCGCATAAGCCTTATCCAACTTAGCCCTAGATGACTCTAGGGCTAAGTGACGGCTAAGACTCCAGCGCACTGTAACAGCTGCCCAACAGAGAGATGGGCAAGATTGCACAGGGCCAAACACGCTAGTCATCGACGCTTTGAAAACCGCCCCGACCGTCAAGCAAACGGCGAATCGCATCGACCGCATACCCACGCTGTGCAAAAAAACGACTTTGCTTAGCCTTATCTTTTAGATCAACAACCTGCCCTGAAAAACGACGTTGCCACAAGTCGTGCATTTTATCGTCCCACTCAATAGCTGCGGCCTGCAGCGCCTGCTCCACATCGCTACGCTCAAGTCCTCGCTGGGTCAGCTCCTCACGGATACGCATGGGCCCTCGCCCCTCATTAGCGCGACTACGGATATAGCTTTCTAAATAGCGCTGCTCTGATAACAGGCCTTCCTCTGTTAAGCGTTGCAGCTCAACCTCGATCATCTCAGCATCGGCACCACGTTGACGTAATTTACGCGCCAACTCAACATGCCCATGCTCACGCCGTGCCAATAAATTCATTGCCGCACGGCGAATCGCAACTGGAGTTTCTAACATATCAGCCTCACAAAAAAACGGCATCAATGCGTTGCACTGTGCCGTTTTCTCTATCAATAAACCTCTACTGAATTATTTTTCAGCTTTTTCAGCTTTTTCAACGACAACCTCTGGCTGCTTATTGCTGCCTGGTGCCGGTGCCAGCAATTGATCACGAATCTGCTGCTCAAGCGCTTTACACAACTCAGGATTCTCTTCTAAATAACGTGCCGAGTTAGCCTTACCTTGACCAATCTTAGTGCCCTGATGGCTGTACCAAGCACCCGCTTTTTCTAACAGGCCAAGCTGCACACCTAAATCAATAATTTCACCGTTACGGTAGATACCTTTACCGTAGAGGATCTGAAACTCAGCTTGACGGAAAGGCGCGGCAACTTTGTTTTTAACGACTTTAACCCGAGTTTCGTTACCCGTGATCTCATCACCTTCTTTGACTGCACCAATCCGGCGAATATCCAAACGTACTGATGAGTAGAATTTCAGCGCGTTACCACCCGTAGTGGTTTCTGGACTACCGAACATCACCCCAATTTTCATCCGGATCTGGTTAATAAAGATCACTAAGCAGTTGGCGTTTTTGATATTACCGGTAATTTTACGCAGCGCCTGACTCATTAAACGCGCTTGCAAACCCACGTGGGTATCGCCCATCTCACCTTCAATTTCAGCCTTAGGTACCAACGCCGCTACGGAGTCGATCACAATCACATCCATCGCATTGGAACGCACCAACATATCGGCGATTTCCAGCGCTTGCTCACCGGTATCCGGTTGCGAGACATAGAGATCATCAATATTAACGCCAAGTTTTCCGGCATATTCCGGATCAAGCGCATGCTCAGCATCAATAAAGGCACAGGTAGCACCCACTTTCTGCGCTTCAGCAATCACCGATAAAGTCAGGGTTGTTTTACCCGATGATTCTGGACCATAAATTTCAACAATCCGGCCTTTTGGCAAACCGCCAATCCCCAGAGCAATATCTAAGCCTAAGGATCCGGTAGAGATCGCAGGAATCGCAACTCGCTCATGGTCACCCATGCGCATCACAGCACCTTTACCAAATTGGCGTTCAATTTGACCAAGCGCAGCTGCTAAAGCTTTTTTCTTGTTCTCGTCCATTACAGATCCTCAAATAACAATTGGGCGACGCCCTAAATACTGGATAACTAACCAGCATTATCCACAGTCTTTATTGATTAGGCAAATGTTTATTTAGCCATTGTGGCCACGCAGTAGCCGCTTGCCCTTCTGTTAAACACAATAGACCAGCCAGCGCTGCTTGCACAGTTTGCTGACGAACGGCGTGCCGATCACCAGCAAAACACCAACAGCCGGATTGCACCAGCGTACCCTGTGTCCACGCCAACCATACCGTACCGACAGGTTTCTCCGGACTGCCGCCATCAGGCCCCGCCACACCGCTAACCGCCACGGCATACTGCGCGCCCGACAGCTGCTGTGCACCGCGAGCCATACTTTCGACAACCGTCTGACTCACTGCACCATCACGCTGCAAATCACTTTCCGCGACCTGCAGCACACGAGTCTTTTGCCGATTGGAATAGGTGACAAAACCCACCTCAAACCATGCCGAACTGCCCGCGATTCGCGTAATAGCTTCGGCGATACCACCACCAGTACAAGATTCGGCAGTACTTACCCACGCCCGCGCAGCAAACAATTGCTGACCCAAGCGCTGAGCCAAATATGTGGTGTGTTGCTCATGCATCACAAGGCCACTCGATAATGCAAGCTATACGCCTCAATACCATGATTAGGCTTTTTTAAGCCCGCATTGGAATGGTGCATCGCGCGTACGCCCAGCGCTTGATTATAAAAACGCAGACCCATACCAAAACGGTCTTCAAACTGAAACGAACTGCCTAAACGGCGGCTTTCAATGCGTGTATTTTCAAACAAAGACAGACCAATGCCGACTTCTATATAAGGTTTAAACACATCCGCATTAAACTCATATACCAATACGGGACTGAATGAGACACTGTGGTTATCGGACTGTTTCTTACCTTTCCAGAAGGTATAACCAGCATCCCAATAGCCTGTCAAAGCACCGACATCGCTTTGCCACCAACGGGACTGGAAGTCCTTTTGCAGCCCAATATTCAGGTTCGTCGTTGACTCCTCAGTGCGAGCAACAGCAGCACTCAGCGTCACAGCAGCGGCCTGCTGCACACTCAGACCGAGCATTAACGCAACAATAGGACCGGTTACTCGCAATCGCATATGTTTCTCCACTGTTAAATAGTGTTTTTAATTTTTAAAAGCCTAACGCTATTACAGGTTGCGGTGCAGACCACAAAGCAGCCAAGGTTTGCTCTGTTTTATGCAGATCGCCACTGCTATAAAAATAATCCCGCGGATGCTGAGCGTCCGCTAATAAGCCGCGCGTAGCTAACTCACTGTGCAGTCGCCGTGCAACCGCTTCTCCTGTATCAATCAACTGTACCTGAGCAGGAACTAAACTGCGTAATAAGGGTTTGACCAGCGGATAATGTGTGCAGCCTAAAATGAGAGTATCGCAACCCGCCTGCAATAAAGGTTCCACATAAGAGGTTAATAGCGCTCGTGTTGCCGGACTGTCTAACTGCCCAGCCTCAATTAACTCAACCAAGCCTGGGCAGGGCTGAGTGACCACCTGTACATCACTGGCAAAGCGCTCGAGCAAGGCAGCAAAACGCGCACTGCGTAAAGTCCCGGTGGTAGCTAGCACGCCTATGGTGCCCGACCGCGAGGCCTGTACCGCTGGTTTTACTGCAGGCTCCATCCCCACAATCAGCAACTGCGGCCAACGCAACCTAAGCTCCATCACTGCCGCTGCCGTCGCGGTATTACAAGCAACCACTATGGCCTTAACTGATTGCTCCAGTAAAAATGTGCTAATCGCTAAACTGCGCTGAACAATAAACTCGGGGGTTTGCTCACCGTAAGGTACATGCGCGCTATCGGCGACATACACTAATGACTCGTTCGGCAGTAAGTGGCGGATCTCATGCAGCACAGAAATACCGCCTAAGCCCGAATCAAACACACCAATCGGGGCCTGCTTATGCATGACGCACGCCACAGACAGAACACTGCGGATCTCGGCGAATTTTGAGCTCCCGAAAGCGACTATTGAAAGCATCAACTAACAACAAGCGCCCGACCAAAGTCTCACCAAAACCGGCCAGAATTTTCATTGCCTCAAGCGCTTGTAAACTACCAATCAAACCCACCAAAGGCCCCAACACTCCGGCCTCACTGCAGGTTAGGCCTTCTTCTTCGCCATCACCAAAGACACAGTGATAACAGGGGCTGGCAGCGTTACTGGGATCATAGACACTGATCTGCCCTTCACCGCGAATCGCGGCGCCACTAACCAAGACGGTATTATTGGCAAAGCAGGCCGCATTAAGTTGAGCACGAATGGTGAAGTTATCCGTGCAATCAACCACCAGATCAACCGATTGCAACAGTGCGGGTAAATTGTCGCTATCAAGCTTTGCACTGAGCGCATGCACAGCAATATGAGGATTGAGTGCCTGCAAACGGGCTTGTGCTGATTGCACCTTCAAGCGACCTACAGCGGCACTGTCATGCACGATTTGTCGCTGTAAATTAGACAGATCCAAGTGATCAAAATCGGCTAAATACAATTCACCAACACCCGCCGCGGCCAAATATAAAGCCACCGGAGAACCCAGCCCACCTAAGCCGACAATCAGCACTTTGCTCTTTTTTAAGCGCAACTGCCCTGCTACATCAATCTGTTTTAACAGAATCTGGCGGCTATAACGCAGTAATTCTTCATCATTTAACATGGAGTATGACCACCTAAGATAAGGAGGGAAGACGACCTAAAGTGATTCTTTCATGACCGGATAAATCACGCTGACTGCTCACATCGACAAAACCCGCTTGCTGCAACAATTCACGTACTGCGCCTGCTTGATCAAAACCATGTTCCAGCAGCAACCAGCCATTGGCCGACAAATACGAGGGCGCCTGAGCAATAATCAGACGCAGATCATCCAGCCCATCAGGGCCAGAGACCAAGGCGCTCAGCGGCTCAAAACGCAAATCGCCTTGCTGCAAATGCGGGTCATTATCGGCAATATAAGGCGGATTACTGATAATTAAATCATAGCGCCGACCCGCCAAGGCACTAAACCAATGGCTGTGCAAAAACACTGCATTAGGCAACTGCAATTGCTGCTGATTGCGTTGCGCCAGCGCCACTGCAGATTCAATTCGATCAACACCGGTCACTCTCCAGGCGGGCCGCTCACTGGCCAAGGCCAAAGCTAAAGCGCCGGTGCCCGTGCCTAGATCAAGCACCTGTAGCGCTGTATCTGTATCGGCCAACTGCAAAGCGGCTTCAACCAACAGCTCAGTATCGGCACGAGGAATTAAGGTATGTTCTGCCACCTGTAAATCCAGCGTCCAAAACCCCTGGCGACCTAATAAGTAGGCGACTGGCTCACCGCGTAGACGCCGCTCCAGCAGCGCCATAAAGGTCACAACTTGCGCCTCACTGAGTGTTTTTTCTGGCCAGGTGTACAGATAGCTGCGCGGCTTATCGAGGACAAAAGCCAAGAGCAATTCGGCATCCAACTGCGCAGTGGGAGAATCACCCTGCGCAGCGTGGGCCAATAGCTGATCAATGCGCTGCATGACGATTAATCGCCTAACGCAGCAAGCTGATCGGCCTGATATTCAAGCAATAACGGATCAATGATCTGCTCTAAACTGCCACTGATCACATCGGCCAAAGAATATAAGGTGAGGTTAATCCGGTGATCCGTGACCCGCCCTTGCGGGAAGTTATAGGTACGAATACGCTCAGAGCGGTCGCCACTGCCCACCAACGACTTGCGTGTGGCGGACATTTCTTGCGCGGCAGCGCTGGTTTGCTGATCTTCGAGGCGCGCCGCCAACCAACCCATGGCGCGGGCACGGTTTTTGTGCTGCGAGCGCTCTTCCTGACACTCCACCACCATGCCGCTGGGCAGGTGAGTAATACGTACCGCAGAATCCGTTTTGTTAATGTGTTGACCGCCCGCGCCCGAGGCACGGTAAGTATCCACACGTAAATCAGCCGGATTGATTTCAATCGCCGCTTGCTCATCTGGCTCAGGCAGAACCACCACGGTACAGGCAGAGGTATGCACACGGCCCTGCGACTCAGTTTCGGGGACGCGTTGTACACGATGCGCACCGGACTCAAACTTCAAGCGACCATACACATTAGCCCCCTCAACACGGGCAATCACTTCTTTATAACCGCCATGCTCACCCGCGTGCTCAGAAAGAATCTCCACCCGCCAGCCTTGGCGCTCAGCATAACGCAAATACATACGCAGCAAATCACCGGCAAAAATAGCTGCTTCATCGCCACCGGTTCCAGCACGTACCTCAAGGAATACGTTACGGCCATCATTGGGATCTTTAGGCAACATCAGGCGCTGTAAGTCCGCTTCAATGATCAAGATGGCTGCACGGCATTCTGCCACTTCATCAACCGCCATTTCACGTACATCAAGGTCCGCATCTTTCAGTAAAGCTTGCGCTTCTTCAAGGTCACTGCGGGTTTTGCGCCACGTTTGAAACACCTTCACCACAGGTTCTACCTCGGCATACTCTTTGGAGTAGGCGCGGTATTTATTTTGATCACTGATCACCTGTGCATCGCCTAATAACGCTGTGAGTTCCTCATAGCGTTCCTGCAGGCGGTCCAAACGATTGACTAACGACGCTTTCATTAATTCGAGTCACCTGTTGTTAAACCAAATAGTTCCTGCGCAACCGCCAGCGCCTCACAGCGACCATCGGCAGACAAACGTTTTAATTGCACACTCGGCGCATGCAGCAGCTTATTGGTTAAGCCGCGTGCCAAGGCTGCCAACGCATCCTCAGGTGATGCGCCATTGGCTAAGGCCCGTTGCGCCCGCGCTAACTCTTCATCGCGCAAACGCTCACCTTGTTGGCGATAGGCGCGGAGTACATCCACAGCCTCCAGCTCACGCAAGCGCTGCATAAAGTCAGCAGTACCTTGTACCACCAGCTCTTCGGCGGCTTTAGCTGCGCCTTGACGACTTTTTAAATTCTCTGTAACCACCTCATGCAAGTCATCGACACTGTATAAATACACGTCATCGAGCTCACCGACCTGAGGTTCAATATCCCGCGGCACGGCGATATCAACCATAAAAATTGGCTTATGCTTGCGTAATTTCAACGCCCGCTCCACAGCCCCTTTACCTAAGATCGGTAATTGGCTAGCGGTAGAACTGATGACAATATCACTGCGTACGAGAGCATCGGGAATATCTGACAAAACAATCGCCTGTCCGCCAAACTCATCCGCCAACAGCGTGGCCCGCTCCAGGGTACGGTTCGCCACCACAATCTTTTTCACCCCCTGCTCATGTAAATGCCGCGCGACCAAGGTAATGGTTTCACCAGCCCCCACCAGCAGCGCTTGACTGTGGCTCAGATCGGTAAATATTTGCTTGGCTAAACTGACCGCGGCAAAGGCCACAGAAACGGGGTTTTCGCCAATCGCGGTGTCGGTACGCACCGTTTTCGCCGTGCTAAAAGTGGCTTGAAACAGTCGTCCTAATAAGGGCCCGAGCGTCCCAGCCTCGCGCGCAACAGCGTAAGCAGTCTTAATCTGCCCAAGAATTTGCGGTTCACCCAGCACCAAGGAATCTAAACCACAGGCCACACGCATCATATGCTGAATCGCGTGATCATCTTGATGTACATAGGCGCAGGCCTGTAAATCCTCGGTGGGCACATCATGAAACCGAGCTAACCAAGCAAGCACTATGTCTGGCTGCACATTCTCGACTTCTAGATAAAGTTCACAGCGGTTACAGGTTGATAGAATCGCTGCTTCTCGACTGCCCACGACTCGGCACAGCTGACGTAACGCCTCAACTAATTGTTCAGGGTTAAACGCCACGCGCTCGCGAACAGCCACAGAAGCCGTTTTATGATTAATTCCAAGTGCTATAAAAGCCATGCATCGTCGCTAAAGGGGATTTAAAGCGGGCAATTGTCCTACTTCAAAGCCTTTAGAACAACCTCCCAAACAAAACACAACATTAAGTGTAAGAAAAAGCATATATTTTAGACTATCACATGCAAAGCCTGTCACAGCACAAGCGGTTAACTCGGCGGCTAAACTTAGAGTATCGCGCGCCATTACTCTGCTTGTGTCATGATGCGGCTATTCTAACTTGTCTTAGCTTGTACCTATGAATAAATATTTTACTCTTGTTTCAATCAGTTTTATCTTATCTGGCTGCCAAGCACTGTCTCCGGACAGCACTCCAGCGCCAAACGATACAGCTACGCCCGCTGTGATACAAACCAGCGCAGCGGAAAACATTAGTGCACAGTTTGCACCAGACACCTTAATCAGCTTACTCGCGGCAGAAATTGCCGGGCAGCGCGATCGCTTTGATCTCGCCTCCGAAAACTACAGTCAGCAAGCACTGATCACCGGCGATCCTGGGGTTGCCGAGCGCGCTTTTCGCATTGCTGAATACCTCGGCGAGGAACAACGGGCCTTGAGCAGCGCGCTCATCTGGGCCAATGCGGCACCAGAGAATTTAGAAGCACAACGCTCTGCTGCCATTCAACTGGCACAAGCTAAGCGCTATGACGAAGCCATGCAGCGCATGGAAAAAGTCTTATTAGCCAACGGCGAAACACAATTTGATTTCCTCGCCTTATCGGCGGCGCAATCTGATGCTAAAACACGTCAAGCACTCTTGCAAAGCTTTGATCGTTTGTTAATCAAGCATCCCTATAATCAACAGTTGGTGTTTAGCAAAGCTATTTTACTGAACCAAGATGAGCGCAGCGAAGAGGCTCTAACGCTGCTAGCAGATCAGCCTAAAAGATATGCGGTGGTGGCCACAACGCTATTAAGAGCGCGCTTACTCAACCAACTCAATCGTGGTGAAGAGGCCTTACCTTTATTGCGTAACGCCCTAAAACAACACCCCGATGATAGCCGCTTACGCATGGCCTACGCTCGCCAACTGATTGAGCTTAACCGACTGGAGGAAGCCCGCGCCGAGTTTATAGAGCTATTACAGCAATCACCGGATGACGATGATCTACGCTTCTCGCTGGCCTTAATTAATATGGATCTAGACGCTTGGCTAGAAGCGCAAGCCTACTTTGAAGAGTTGCTGGCGCGTGGCAGCCATAGCAATGCTGCGCAGTACAATCTAGGTCGAGTATTTGAAGAACTTGGCGACACTGAGCAAGCACTCGGTGCGTATAACGTCATACAATCGGGCAGTAACTACCTCGCCGCGCAGCAACGCATTATCGCCCTACTGCTCGGCAATCAGCGCCTCGCTGAAGCAACTACACATTTTGAGCTACAACGTATGATGCGCTCTGATCTAGCCATCCAACTGTACCTGATTGAAACCGAAGCACTGTCTAGTTACGATCAAGTCGAAACCGCTTGGCTGCGTATCAATCAAGCTTTAAAGCAGTATAACGACGATCCCAGCCTACTTTACACGCGCGCCATGATTGCTGATAAGCGCAATGACTTAACTCAGCTTGAAAACGATTTACGCTCGATTATCGACAAAAACCCCGATAACGCCATGGCACTCAATGCGCTAGGCTACACCCTCGCCGATCGCACTGATCGCTTAGATGAAGGGCGCCAATTGATCGAAAAAGCCCATCAACTCGAACCCAACGATGCGGCCATCACTGACAGCCTAGGCTGGGTCTATTACCGCCTCGGCGATTTAGCCACCGCTGAGCGTCTGTTACGCGAAGCCTTTAGCGCCTTCCCTGACGCTGAAGTTGCCGCGCACCTTGGCGAAGTCCTGTGGCAACAAGGTAAACACAACGCAGCGCAACGCATTTGGAAGCAGGCTCTAACAGATGAACCGAACAACCCTATTTTGCTGGAAACCATACAGCGACTGACCAACAAGGACCTCTAAACTGATGCGTCGTTCTAGCTTCTTTGTACTGAGCCTGCTGATTATGCTCAGCGGCTGCAGTCAATTCGCCTCAAAAGAACAACTCGGCGGCAGTGGCCAAGCCGATTCATGGCAGAGTCACAAGCAACAAATTGCACCGCTCGATGCTTGGCAAATCAGCGGCAAGTTGGGCATTCGCAGCGAACAACAATCTGGCAGCGCAGTGTTATTTTGGCTACAACGCCAAGATTACTTTGACATCCGCCTCTCCGGCCCTCTGGGCCAAGGCTCAACCCGCTTAACTGGACGCCAAGGTGCGGTCAGTTTAGACATCGCCAGTCGCGGCACCTTTCAAGCGCAATCAGCTGAAGCTTTAATGCAGCAGCAACTGGGCTGGAGCTTACCGGTAAGCAACCTACTCTGGTGGGTGCGCGGTTTGCCTGCGCCATATAGCAAAAGCCAACTGCAACTGGACAGCAATAGCCTGCTAACCGAGCTGAAACAGGATCAGTGGCTGATTGAATACTTAAGCTACCGCACGGAAAACGGCCTACAGTTGCCTGAGCGGATCAAACTAAGCGGTGCCGGCCTGAATATCACTTTAGTGATCAAAGAATGGCAAGCACGTCAACTGGGTCAGTAAGCACATGCACGATGCGACGTTAACAAGCGCTGCCACGCAGCCCAATAAAGAATCTGCACAATTAAGCCTGCCAGCCCCAGCTAAACTTAATTTAATGCTGCACATCGTCGGCCAACGCGCTGACGGCTACCACTTATTGGAAACCTTATTTCAGTTTCTCGATTACGCAGACACCCTACACTTTACTGCACGCAATGATGGGCAAATCATCTTACACAGCGCCATTGATGGCGTGGTACACGATGATAATTTAATTGTCCGTGCTGCTCGCTTATTGCAAGCCCAGAGCAACACAAGGCTAGGCGCTGATATTTGGCTGGATAAAAAACTACCCATCGGCGGCGGTATAGGCGGCGGCAGCTCCAACGCAGCGACCACTTTAGTGGGCCTGAATTATTTATGGCAGACACAATACTCACTGGAACAACTGGCGCACTGGGGCTTAAGCTTAGGTGCTGATGTGCCGGTATTTGTGATAGGCCGCGCGGCATTTGCGCAAGGTATCGGTGAAAAATTACAGCCAGTCGAATTAGCCGAACCCTGGTACTTAGTGGCGGTACCGGCTGTTTCAATCAGCACCGCAAAAATATTTTCAGATAAGTGCTTGACACGTGACACGCCTCTAACTAATATACGCACCGTTCTCAAGCAAGGCGGTCACAACGATTGCCAAGCAGTAGTTGAGAGGCGTTATCCAGAGGTACGTAACGCTTTGATCTTGCTTAACAAATATGTTGATGCTCGATTAACTGGAACTGGAAGTTGTATATTTGGGGGCTTCCCAAACGAACAACAAGCTGTTAACATAGCAACCCAGATTTCAAGTTCACTACCAAGCTTTGTAGCACAAGGCGCAAACATCTCGATGTTGCACCGAGCACTACAAAACTTAATTGAAAACTGATAGTTCTACATTGTTAAGATGTACAACTCTACAGGGGCGTCGCCAAGCGGTAAGGCAGCAGGTTTTGATCCTGCCATGCGTTGGTTCGAATCCAGCCGCCCCTGCCACATTACGAGACCTTCGTGGTTTCGCGTTGATCGCGAGACACGAAGGTTTTTTTCGTCAGGTCCACCCTCAGTAAAACAGGTACTGCGCGTGTCGAAGATGATGATCTTTACGGGGAACGCAAACCCCGACCTCGCCCGTCGTGTAGCAGCTCAATTGTATATTCCATTGGGCGATGCTTCGATCGGTAAATTCTCTGACGGTGAAGTCAGTGCGGAAATCAACGAGAACGTACGCGGTAAGGATGTGTTTTTAATCCAACCCACTTGCGCTCCGACCAATGACAACCTTATGGAACTCATTGTCATGATTGATGCATTCCGCCGCTCTTCAGCGTCGCGCATCACTGCGGTGATTCCTTATTTCGGTTATGCCCGCCAAGACCGTCGTCCTCGTTCAGCTCGTGTAGCAATTAGCGCCAAAGTGGTTGCTGATATGCTCTCTGGTGTTGGCGTTGACCGTGTCTTGACAGTTGATTTACATGCTGACCAAATCCAAGGTTTCTTTGATATTCCAGTGGATAATATCTACGGTTCTCCAGTGCTGGTGGATGATATCCACACCCAGCGCTTTGACAACCTGATGATTGTTTCACCGGATATTGGTGGTGTTGTTCGCGCCCGAGCTGTGGCTAAATCTTTAGGCGTTGACCTTGCCATTATTGACAAGCGTCGTCCTAAAGCAAACCAATCTGAAGTCATGCACATTATCGGTGATGTTGAAGGCCGTACCTGCATTTTAGTAGATGATATGGTCGACACAGCAGGTACCTTATGCACCGCCGCTAAAGCACTAAAAGAGCGCGGCGCCTCTAAAGTATTAGCCTATTGCACCCACCCTATTTTATCCGGTCGAGCCATCGAGAATATCGAGAACTCATTGCTTGATGAAATCGTGGTGACTAACACTATTCCGCTGTCTGCTGCTGCTCAAGCCTGCTCGCGCATTCGTCAACTCGACATTGCCCCAGTAGTTGCCGAAGCGGTACGCCGTATCAGCAATGAAGAATCGATTAGCGCGATGTTCCGTTGAACAACGTGCGATCAACTACCGCCTAACTTATTTAGGCTTTCACAACCCCGCTCGTCACTGGTCGCAAGTTGACGGGCGTTGTTGTTTTTCTGGAGAGATACACATGAGCGAATTTACTCTTAACGCACAAGCGCGTACCGATTTAGGGAAAGGTGCGAGCCGCCGCCTACGTCGTAACGCGAACTTAATCCCTGCCGTTATTTACGGTGGTGAATCAGCACCTGTTTCAGTCAGCCTAGAAACGCGTGAAGTTGCTAAACTGTTACTCAATGATGCGGCTTACAGCAGCATTCTTGCACTGAATGTTGACGGTAAAAAAGAAAACGTTTTGATCAAAGCAATGCAACGTCACCCAGCAAAAAGCTTTGTGATGCACGTTGACTTTATTCGTGTTGTTGCAGGTCAGAAATTGACGGCTATGATCCCAGTGGTACTGCTGAACGAAGACACTTGCGTTGGCGTTAAAGTGGGTGGCGGCGATATCTTCCGCTTGACCACTGAGCTTGAAGTGACTTGCTTGCCACAAGACCTGCCTGATGCAATCGAAGTTGACATGCTCAACATCGAAGTCGGTCAAATCGTTCACTTGAACGAAATCACAGCACCTAAAGGTGTTGAGTTTGTAGCCCTGAGCCACGACAACAACTTAGCTGTAGCCAGCGTGCAACCTGCTCGCGTCGCTACAGTAGAAGACGAAAACCAAGATCAGCCTGCAGCAGCAGCTGAAGGCGAAGCAGAAGAGAAGTAATCTCTTAACGCTTCCCCTGCAAGACAAGGAGCCCCCGTAGTGAATGCTGTGCAACTGATCGTCGGCTTAGGTAACCCAGGCCCAGAATACGACCAGACCCGGCATAACGCGGGGGCTTTTTTTGTTGAGCGTGTCGCCTCAGCCTATGGCGTGAACCTCAGCTTTGATAAGAAATATTCCGGTTTAACTGGAAAATTCAGCCATCAAGGCCGTGATATACGTCTATTGATTCCAACTACTTATATGAACCGTAGTGGTCAAGCGGTTGCCGCGCTCGCCAACTTCTTTAGAATCAAACCTGAAGAAATACTGGTCGCGCATGATGAGCTAGATATGCCGCCCGGCGTATGCAAGCTCAAACAAGGTGGCGGACACGGTGGGCACAATGGCTTACGCGATATTATTGCCTGCCTCGCCAACCAAAAGAATTTTCATCGTTTGCGCATTGGTATCGGTCATCCTGGCCATAGCAGCCAGGTCTCTAACTATGTGTTAGGCCGAGCCCCACGCAGCGAGCAAGAACTCACACACACCAGTATCGAATTTGCCCTTGGCGTACTGCCTGATCTCCTTGACGGTAATTTTTCCCGCGCAATGCAGCAGCTACACAGCCAAAAGGCTTGAACTTTTTCTCCCGAGGGAATCATCATGGGATTTAACTGCGGTATCGTAGGTTTGCCCAACGTTGGCAAGTCAACCCTATTTAATGCCTTAACCAAATCAGGCATTGCTGCCGAAAACTTTCCATTCTGCACCATCGAGCCCAACACTGGCATCGTCGCTGTGCCCGATCCACGCTTAGGTCCGCTGGCTGAAATTGTTCAACCTGAGCGCGTATTACCCACCACCATGGAATTCGTTGATATCGCCGGTCTCGTTGCGGGCGCATCAAAAGGTGAAGGCTTAGGCAATAAGTTCTTGGCTAATATCCGTGAAACCGATGCTATTGCCCACGTGGTACGCTGTTTTGAAGACGACAATGTGATTCACGTCTCCAATTCAGTTGACCCTAAGCGTGATATCGAAATCATCGATCTAGAACTGATTTTTGCTGACCTCGACAGCTGCGAAAAGCAACTGCAGCGCGTAGCGCGTAATGCGAAGGGCGGCGACAAAGAGGCTGTTGCACAAAAAGCTTTACTTGAGCAATTGATTGAGCACTTTACCGAAGGCAAACCCGCACGTTCACTGCTGAAGAGTTGGAGCGAAGACGAAAAACAAACGGCGCGTGGTTTTCATTTGCTGACCATCAAACCTGTGATGTATATCGCTAACGTCGCCGAAGATGGCTTTGAGGATAACCCGCTGTTGGATATCGTCCGCGCTATTGCTGAAGAAGAAGGCGCACCCGTGGTCCCTGTGTGCAATAAAATCGAAGCAGAAATTGCTGAACTCGATGACGGCGAAGAAAAAGACATGTTCCTTGAGGCCTTGGGCCTTGAAGAACCTGGCTTGAACCGTGTGATTCGTGCCGGTTACAAACTCTTAGAGCTGCAAACCTACTTTACTGCTGGTGTGAAAGAAGTGCGCGCTTGGACCACTAAAGTGGGTGCAACAGCCCCTCGTGCCGCGGCGGCCATCCACACTGACTTTGAAAAAGGCTTTATCCGCGCCGAAGTCATCGCCTACGACGACTTTGTCCAGTACAAAGGTGAAGCCGGCGCTAAAGAAGCGGGGAAATGGCGTTTAGAAGGCAAAGAATACATCGTTAAAGATGGCGATGTGATGCACTTCAGATTCAACGTATAATCCTCGCCTCATCTGATTATTTGCGCATGCGCGCTTGCTGCGCAAATAATCAATCCCCATCCAACTCTAGCCTGCTTTAACCTGCTGCTGACTCATGCGCTCATAGCCGTACGTGATGGCCGTCTTACCGTGCGCCGCAGGCTTGCCATTGGGCCCAATATTAGCAAACACCATACGCTCAATCCGCAGTATCTCCTTATGGGTGATTTTATTGCGTACCACGCAGCGCAAGGTAATAGAGGCACGACCAAATTCAGTCGCGGTAATGCCCAACTCAATGATATCGCCTTGCTTGGCCGAGCTGACAAAGTTCACTTCAGAAATACGTTTAGTCACCACATGCTGGTTATCCAATTGCACAATGGCATAAATCGCCGCTTCTTCATCTACCCAGCGCAATAAACTGCCACCAAA
>LFRZ01000038.1:7711-8153 GCA_001513025.1 Gammaproteobacteria bacterium DTU037 | reverse complement strand
TATTCTCCTCAGCGGAGGCGCAAACAGCGCAGGATAGAACAGCACACCCGTGCTGGCTGATACTGAAAAGCTCAGGGGCACATGCTCGCTTATTATTTTCAGTCTACATGATTACGCTGATACACCTCAGCCCCCATCGCCGCAATTTGCCCCTCAATCAGTGCTTCAAAAGGTCGCAAGAGCGCACTAAAGTCAGCATCAGGCTCAAGGATGCTCAATGCACAGCTGACCGCCTCCACTGTCGCCAAGGCCTCAACACTGGGCGCTTTACGCAACCGGTAGCGACTGCGTAGCCCAGCAGGCAAGGTCACCCGAGGCAACTCTGCCAGCAGTGGATTGCAGTACAAAATCTTCCGCGCTTTACGCCAAGTACCATCCGGCACCACCAAGAGCCAAGGCAGCTGATTGGCTTGATAGGCGGTCAGCTCTTGCGCCTGCTCAC
>LFRZ01000038.1:0-7534 GCA_001513025.1 Gammaproteobacteria bacterium DTU037 | reverse complement strand
CCCACTCTATGCACCTTATTCTGCGCCACAATTCTATCGCACAGTGTCAGCGCTGCAACCACCCCCGATGCACTTAAACAAGAAGCAGCGGCATTGATTCCAGCCTTTGCTCAACAGCTGATGGATACAGTACAAAAAGCTAAAGAAGATGGCGGCCCCATTGCAGCAATTGACGCCTGCCAAGATTTAGCCCCCAACATTGCCAAGCAGCACAGCACAAGCGACTGGAGCCTGGGTCGCACCTCATTAAAAACACGCAGCGACGACAATGCCCCAGACGAATGGGAGCGCGGCGTTCTTCAGCAATTTGCTGAGCGCGCAGCTAAAGGTGAAGATGTTAAGACCATCAGCTATGCAGAAACGGTAAATGGTCAGTTTCGTCTAATGAAAGCCATCCCCCTACAGGAAGGCTGCCTAGGTTGTCATGGTAACGCCATTAAACCTGAAATTGCGGCTGCTCTAGATGCAAAATACCCTAATGATCAGGCGCGCGGTTACTCCGTGGGCGATATTCGCGGTGCATTCACCCTACGCCACACTGCTGCAAAACAGTAATCACACCCGCTCTCTTCCTCAGGGAAGAGAGCCTCTCTGCGCGAAACCATTGTCCGCCGCTTGCCTAGGGTACTTAAGCTAGGCTCAACTACTCCCCCTCTTAAAAACCACTGCAGATTTTTTTACCCCAAGGCGCGAACACCGTACACTGCATGCGTCACCATCTTGCCTATAGAGACTCACCCGTGGAAACCTTAATTTACGAAGCACTCGGCATTGGCTTATTACTTGGCACCCTCTTAGGCTTAACCGGTGCGGGCGGCTCGCTCGTGGCGTTACCTTTATTACTCAGCTTGCACTTACCCCTGCGCGATGCGGTCGGAGTCAGCTTAGGCGCAGTCGGTTTATCCGCGTTAATTGGTGCCATAGGCCGCTGGCGCAGCGGAGATGTGCACTTAACACCGGTGATACTACTGACGGTCAGCGGCTTACCTGGCAGTTGGATAGGTCAACAACTGGGCCAATTAGTCAGTGAGTTCTGGTTAGTGCTAGGGTTTTGCGTATTAGTTCTGTGGTCGGCTTGGCGCATGTGGAGTAATGCCAGTTTGCCCGAGCAGTCCGAGAAAAAACCACTGAATCGCGGTATGTTGGTCTTTATCGGCTTATGGGTTGGTGTGCTATCTGGCTTGATGGGAGTCGGCGGCGGTTTCTTAATTGTACCTGCGCTGCTGTGGTTCAGTCCCTTGTCAATGCTGGCGGCAACCGCCACCTCAATGGCGGTGATTGCCCTTGTCTCTGGCGCAGGCTTCTTAATGTATATGGGGGCGGCGCAACCACCTCTGCAACTGCTGGTCGGCTTAACCATGGGTGGCGCGTGCGGTGTCTTAATCGGTAATAAGCTAGCAACCCGTCTCGGCGGCCCTATGCTGCAGCGCATTTTTGCCATTATGCTTTTGTCGGTAAGCCTCTCATTGGCCGCACAAAAGCTCTTTAGCACCGCCCTATAATTACCAAGTCTGCCCACAAAATACTTATGCAGAACATGGCCGCAAACAGATTTCAACGCGCAAACCACCCAATGGACTGTCGAGTAACTGCAGAGTCCCCTGCAGCGTCTCGACAATATCGCGAACAATACCCAAACCTAAACCGTGCCCTACACTCTGCTCATCCAAACGCGAACCGCGCCGCTGCACCTGCTCGCGCTGACTCTCTGCGATACCGGGGCCGTCATCATCAATACACACACAATACGCTGCCCCACGCTGCTCAATGCTCAGTTCGACCCTGCTATCAGCCCATTTGCAGGCGTTATCCAGCAGATTACCTAACATCTCCAACATATCATCACGCTCCCAAGGCAGACGTAACCCAGCAGCGGCATGCCAGTCCAGCGTCAGCACCTCACCATGCACTCGATTGATCAACTGAAATAAACTAGGCAACTCCTCAGCACAATCAAAAAAAGCTCCGGGTAAGGCCTCGCCAGATAAGCGCGCACGCGTGAGTTCGCGGGTGATACGCTGCTCAATAAACTCAAGCTGCTCTTGCAAGATTGCCGATAACTCGGGCTGACGTTGCAACTCTTCACGCTGCAGCAGACTCATTAATACGGCTAAAGGTGTTTTTAACGCATGACCTAAGTTACCTAAGCCTTTACGCGAGCGCTGTAAGGTTTCTTCGGTATGCACCAATAAGCGATTGACCTGCCGTACTAAGGGCTGTAATTCAAGCGGCGTATCTTGCTCCAACAGGCTGCGCTGCCCCTGCTGTAATTGCTCAATTTGCACCCGCGTTTGCTCCAAGGGCTTTAAGGCTCGACGCACCAACTGTCGCTGCAACAACAGAGTCAGCAACAATGCCAACAAGCCTAAGCCCGCACCGATAATTTGTGCCTGCTTAAAGCTGGCTAAAACCGGACTGTAATCATGCGCCACAGTCACTTTAATATCCGTTGTATAGCGTCGATACGCCCCTTGATACATTAATAACTGCTGCTGTTCAGGCCCCGGTTTCAGTTGCTCAGAAAAGCCCAAATGCTCAACGCTTGGTAGCTCAAAATCCCATAGCGAACGTGAGCGCCAGCGCTGTTGGTTAAATTCAATAATAAAATAATGCCCAGAAAAGGGCTTTAAAAAAACCGCATCGTGATGGCGGCTATTAAGTTCAATACCTTCGGTGCCTTTAACCAAGGCAGACAATAAACTTTCCGCTTGGCTTTGCAAATTATCTTGCATATGTTGCCGTAAACCACGATCAACAATCCATAATCCGGCTTGAGCCAGCAATAAGCCCATCACAATCAGCAGCATGGCTAAACTAAAGGTCAGTTGCCGCTGAATCGAATGCATCACTGCGGCACTCCAGCGCCCGTAAAACGATAGCCTTGACCCCGACGCGTCTCAATCACTGCACGACCCAATTTGCGCCGTAAATGATTAACATGCACCTCCAACACATTGGAGTCACGCTCAGTTTCACCATCATATAAATGTTCGGCCAAATGACTTTTCGACAACACCTGACCTTGGTGCAGCATAAAATAACGCAATAAGCGAAACTCAGCACCGGTCAGTTCAATCGCCTGCCCTTGGCTGTGCACCATTTGCCGTGCTTCATCTAAACGCAGCCCTGCGGCGCTTAAATCACTTTGATTGGAAAAACCATGACTGCGGCGTAACAACGCCTGCACTCTTAAATACAGTTCTTCTTGATGAAACGGTTTGGTTAGATAATCGTCAGCACCCGCTTTTAAGCCATCAATGCGCTCACTCCAAGAACTACGTGCAGTTAAAATCAATACCGGCGTACTGATTGCTGCCGCGCGCCACTGCGCCAACACCTCCAGCCCAGATAATCCAGGCAAACCTAAATCCAAAATAATTAAATCATAAGGCTCAACGGCGCCTTGATAGGCCGCATCACGGCCATCGGTCAGCCAATCAACGGCATAGCCCAGTTTCTGCAGGCCCGCAGATAACTCATCGGCCAACGCCACATTGTCTTCAACCAATAACAGGCGCATTAATCGTCCTCTTCATCTTCTAACAGCTCGCCGCTGCTGGCATCAAATTTCAGCTCTCGCACCTGTCCGTGCACGGTTAGCAATTCAACCTCATAAATATAACGATGATGTTTTTTTTCTAACTCTAACTCGAGCAAACGGGCCTTAGGGTGACGCTCTAAAGCATGATCAATAAATGTTTGCGAGGATAGAATTTTACCTTTTTTATGCAACTTTAATGCCTCGTCATGGCTTAAATCATGCGCAGCAGCCTGGCCGGCAACAGCCAGCCAGAGTGCAGTAAAATAAACATATCGCCAGCCTTTAAACATCAGTCATCCTGCTGATTTTTAAGAATTTCTGCGGTTTTTGCATCCATCTCAATTTCCCATTTCTGGTTTTTCTCATCACGCAAATCGACCTGATAGATGAAGCGGCCGTAATTTTCCTCAAGATCCGTATCCAGTATGCTTGCATTAGGGTGTTCTGCCAACGCAGCTTGATTGAGTTTATCAAAAGACATAATTGCCCCAGACGTACTCAGTTCAACAATTTGCGCAGGACTAACGTCCTTAGCTTGAGCAAGGCCTGCACCCATCAGCAAAGTCGCAGATACACATAGCGCCGTTAGAGTCTTCATAGTTGCTTCCTTAATTAAAGTGAGTCGACACAAAAAGTGTTTTATGCCGACACTGCATAAGCTACAGCGGCTGGCTTAACTGAAGCTTAAACAACACTCATTTGGCTTCAGTCTTTTAGAACCCAACAGCAACTGCCCTGCTGCTGGGCATACCTGCTAAACTGCACCCATTCAAAACGATGATGACGGACACCCCAGTGGAAATATTTAAAGAGTTCACCTTCGAATCAGCACACCGTTTACCGCATGTTCCAGAAGGACATAAATGTGGACGTTTACATGGCCACTCATTTCGTTTGGCTTTGTACTTGCAGGGTCCTGTTGATCCACACACGGGCTGGATTCGCGACTTTGGTGAAGTCAAAGCCCTATTTAAGCCCACCTATGAGCGCTTAGATCACAATTACTTAAATGATATTCCGGGTCTAGAAAACCCCACCAGCGAAAATCTAGCACGCTGGATTTGGGACGAAATGAAACCGCTGATCCCTGAGTTATCACGGGTTCGTGTACATGAAACCTGCACCTGCGGCTGTGAATACAGCGGTGAATAAACCACCCAAGCAAGCGCCCACAGCATCCTGGCTTGGGCGCCTGCTGCGTGTCGGCATATTATTAGTGCTGCTACTGATTGCAGCAATTCTAGCTCTGCCGCATGCACTGCCTTGGTTACTGCAACAACAAGGCATTGATTTTGATTGGCAACGCCCCGAGTGGCAACGCCATGGCTTTAGCGTGTCTCAGCTACAATTGACACTGCCCAGCACTGATGGCCCCCCTTATCAGCTGCAGATCGAGCAATTGCAGCTTGGCTGGGCATGGCAACGCTTCCCCATCCAACGCCTACAGGCCACCGGTATACAGGTGTATTGGCCGCTGAGCGGCGCTACCACAGCCGCGGATAGTGGCAAGCAAGCCTTACCTGAAGCACTACTCAAATGGCTGCCACAGCATATTGAATTACAAGACATTGACGCCAAACTACCCGGGCTTGGCCATTTACAAGGTGAACTCAAACTACAAGCCAGCGCTCAAGGACTACTCTGGCAACCCAGCTTTATTCACAGCCAGCTCAGCCTAAAAGACCTGCAAGGTGCTTGGCTGGATAATATTCCCAGCGAGTTTCACCCGACTCAATTCAGCGCACAAATCACCACCCATCCAGATCATCAAGACACGCCCAACGGCCCACAATTACTCACTGTCGATCTACACAGTGACGGCCCCATGCGCTTACAATTTAACGCTCTGTTAACCCTGCAACACAGCCCTGAATGGCAAGGTTCGCTCAACAACGCGCAACTCGTTATGCAACTGGACAGCCTCAGCCATCCAACCCTGCACGCCAAACAACTGAAGGCCCGTGCCTATTTTTCTGCACAGGCCAACCCCGAGCGCTTTTCTATCAGCGTCAGCGAACACTCCAGCTTAGAGGCCCATACTCTGCAATTGCCTGATCTGGCGCAGGCACAAAAACTAACTGTGCAATTAGCCGGCCTCGAGCTCCAAGGCCGCAGCAGTACACTCGATCAGATTGAAGTACAGAGCCCACTCAGCGCTCAGATCGAACAGCTCAAAATCGAACAACTGCATACACAAAACTGGGACTTCAACGGTGCGCTCAGCGGTCAACTGCCACAGTTTGAATTGAACGGCAGCCTAAGCGGTCAACAGGGACTCAGCCTTACCAGCACAGTTCGTCTGCTTGATGACTCAATCCAGGGCCGTGCTACGCTCAAAGAAGTGTTCTTTAAAGCCGGCAATCCACTGCAGAAAACTTTTAAAGACTGGCCCGCACTGGTCACTTTTAATAGCGGACGCTTGCGCAGCCAAATAGATTTTACTCTGCCCGCTACAGGGCCTCTTAAGCTCTCGATCCATGGCAGCGCCAGCGGGTTGAACGGTATTATCAATCGCAGCGAACTGAAGAACCTTGAAGCACAATTCAACGCACAGCTCACAGGGCAAACACTTAAACTCAGCATCCCAAGCTTAAGCATCGAGCAGCTTAACCCAGGTATTCTTCTAAGCCAGCTGCAACTGAACAATGGCCATTATCAAGCCCAGCTCAACACCCCCCTGCAGGGCGTGGCCGACTGGCAAAGAGTACAAGCCCACCTCCTTAACGGCAGTCTGTGGCTAGAGGCACAGCAACTGGATCTGCAGCAAGCGCAAACTTTACCGCTACACATACAAGGTCTGGAACTGCAAGAGCTGCTCAAGGTCTATCCTGCAGAAGGTTTATCAGGCAACGCGATCATCGATGGTCAGCTACCCATCCATATTAAAGACGGCGAGCTCTATATCGAAGCGGGTCAATTGCAGGCACGACAACCTGGTGTTTTGCAGTTTCAGTCGGAGAAAATCCACGCACTAGGGCAAAGCAATCCAGCCATGCGCTTAGTCGCCGATGCCTTGGAGGATTTTCACTTTAACCTACTCAGTAGCGGATTAAGTTATGATCAATCCGGTAAGCTGTTACTTAATATTCGTTTAGAGGGGCAAAATCCAGATATTGAAAAAGGACGCCCCATCCACTTAAACATTAATTTAGAAGAAGACATTCCCGCGTTACTCGCCAGTATTCAGCTGAGCGGTCAAGTGAGCGAGATTATTCAAAAACGTGTTCGAGAACGCCTCGAGAAACGTTAATACAGGAGGCATCTATGCGTATAAGCCTATTTTCAAGTGTATTTATACTCGCTCTATTTAGCACTGCGTGCACCCCGACTGTGCAATTAGCCATGCCCAACGAACCGATCAATATTAATCTCAATGTCAAAATCGAACATCAAATTTATATCAAGGTTGATAAAGAGCTTGATAATCTTTTCGATGAATCCAGTGGTTTATTCTAAGGAGCGCAGTATGACTTTTCGTAAATTCTTAATGCCGGTGTTGTTGGCAAGCAGTCTCCTCAGCACTGCGGTGCTGGCTATGAATCTGAACGACGCTATGAGCAATCTGAGCCCTGCTAAAGCTGCGGGCCTACTCGGCGAGCAACCCAACGGTTACTTAGGCGTAGTCACGCCACAAGGTAATGCCGCTGAAGTAGCCCGCCTGATTAACGAGGCACGCCGTGCCGAATATCAACGTTTGGCGAAGGACAACAACATTCAGCTCTCTGATGTAGAAACCATGGCCGGTAAAAAAGCACTGGAAAAAACACAGCCCGGACAATATATCCAGTTGAACGGAAAATGGCTCAAAAAATAACCAATAACATCATTGATAAAGATTTTTTGCCAAGAACCTTCCAGAATTCAAATACTTAAGGTATAGTTTGCTTCGTTTTCAAGCCCAGCATGAAAACACCGTCGGGGCGTAGCGCAGCCTGGTAGCGCACTAGCATGGGGTGCTAGGGGTCGAAAGTTCGAATCTTTCCGTCCCGACCA
>LFRZ01000137.1 GCA_001513025.1 Gammaproteobacteria bacterium DTU037 | reverse complement strand
AAAATCACCCGCTCAACGATTGAGCCACCGCGCGCTTTAATGAGTTTTGATGGCCAGCCCGCGATAGGTTTAGGTATCTCCCAAGTGGCTGGCGGTAACGTGGTGGATATGGGCGATGCAGTACGCGCACGTTTGCAAGAACTGGATTTGCAGCGTCCGATTGGTATTGATCTGCAGATCATCTCTTATCAATCCGACTCAGTGCGTGAAGCTGTGGATGGTTTTGTTGCTAATCTGGCCGCTGCGGTGGCCATTGTGGTTTTAGTCCTGATTCTCTTTATGGGTTGGCGCAGCGGCATTATTGTCGGCACGGTTTTACTGTTAACGGTGGCTGGCACCCTAATTGCCATGTATATGGACGATATCGCCATGCAGCGGGTGTCGCTGGGTGCACTGATTATTGCGCTAGGTATGCTGGTGGATAACGCCATTGTGGTCACTGATGGCATTTTAGTACGCATGGAAAAAGGTGAGGCGGCTGAAAGTGCGGCCATTGCTGTGGTGAAAGGCACGCAGTTTCCCTTGTTGGGCGGTACTGTGGTGGGTATTTTGGCCTTTAGTGCCATAGGCTTATCTCCCACGGATATGGGTGAGTACGCCGGTTCGCTGTTTTGGGTGATTCTCTATTCAATGATGCTCAGCTGGCTCTTTGCAGTGACTTTAACTCCGCTGCTGTGCGT
>LFRZ01000103.1 GCA_001513025.1 Gammaproteobacteria bacterium DTU037 | reverse complement strand
GCACCAGCATCGTCTTCAAAGGTGGCAATCGCCGCATCAAACAGTGAGTCGTCTGACTTACGACCGATCACCACAACGTTGCCTTTGTACAGTTTCAAGCGCACCACACCATTGACGTTCGCTTGTGAAGCATCAATCATCTGCTGCAACATGGCACGCTCAGGACTCCACCAGTAGCCGTTGTAGATCATTGATGCATACTTTGGCATCAACTCATCTTTCAGGTGCGCCACTTCACGGTCGAGGGTGATTGACTCAATCGCACGGTGTGCGCGCAGCATGATGGTGCCGCCTGGGGTTTCGTAGCAACCACGGGCTTTCATGCCCACGTAACGGTTTTCGACGATATCAACACGGCCGATACCGTGCTCACCACCAATGCGGTTCAGCTCAGCCAAGACGATAGCTGGCGTCATATCAACGCCATCAATCGCGGTGATATCACCTTTGCGATACGTCAGCTCGATGTACTGTGGGGTTGCAGACGCTTCTTCAAGCGACTTAGTCCAACGCCACATGTCTTCTTCGTGCTCAGTCCAGGTATCTTCCAACACACCGCCTTCGTAGGAAATATGCAGTAAGTTGGCGTCCATTGAGTAGGGTGATTTTTTCTTACCGTGACGTTCAATCTGGATGTTGTGCTTAGCGGCATAATCCATCAATTTTTCGCGCGACAATAAATCCCACTCACGCCAAGGGGCGATCACTTTTACGCCGGGCTTGAGCGCATAAGCACCCAATTCAAAACGCACTTGGTCATTACCTTTACCGGTTGCACCGTGCGAAATCGCATCAGCGCCGGTTTCATTGGCAATTTCAATCAAACGCTTAGCGATTAAAGGACGCGCAATCGAGGTGCCGAGTAAGTACTCGCCTTCGTAAATCGTGTTGGCACGGAACATAGGGAAGACAAAATCACGAACGAACTCTTCGCGCAGGTCGTCAATGTAGAT
>LFRZ01000053.1:18473-18745 GCA_001513025.1 Gammaproteobacteria bacterium DTU037 | reverse complement strand
CAGCAAGCACTTGGCGATAACTTGCAATATGGCGTTTCCATTACTGATGGTTGCTTAGGCTGGGCTAAGACTGAGCAGATGCTATTAGGTGCTGTGGCGATGCTGCAGAAATAACGCTGTCCGCCCCTCCACGTATGTACTGGCTCAGCGGGGTTATACAGCATACGTGGATGGCTCTTGTGTCGAGAGGGTTTTAGCTTGCTTATCTAGGCTGAGAAGCCGGCAAATAAAAATTCAAGTTGATACTTGCAATTATTGATGAGAATCATTAG
>LFRZ01000053.1:0-18410 GCA_001513025.1 Gammaproteobacteria bacterium DTU037 | reverse complement strand
CACAAAATACGTCAAGTGGTTGAAGATGGAGCCCGCAGTTGGCGTGAGGTTCGTGAGGTTACGGGTTGCGGCACGCAGTGCGGTAAATGTGCCTGCTCAGCGAAAACCATCACTCAACATGCCATTAAAGACACCCTAATCGCCTCTGCCGATGATTTGGCTTACGCTATCTAAGTGCGTTGTACCTAATTGTATGGTTTTTAATCAGTCTTGCTATAGCTGCCTGAATTGAGTCTGCTATGCTGTGTTCATCATTCGTATTGATGAGGGCGGCAAATATGAAAGGCGATAGTAAAGTAATTGAGCACCTAAACCGTATTCTCGGTAATGAGCTGGTAGCCATTAATCAGTACTTTCTACATGCACGTATGTATAAAGACTGGGGCTTAAAAGCGCTCGCCAAGTGGGAATATAATGAGTCGATTGAGGAAATGCGTCATGCAGACACCCTGATCGAACGTATTTTATTCCTTGAGGGACTGCCTAATCTACAAGATCTTGGCAAGCTGCATATCGGTGAAAACACCCAAGAAATGCTCGCTAGCGATTTAGCTTTAGAGCATATTGCCCGTGCAGATTTACAGGCAGCCATTGCCTATTGTGAGACCGTGCAAGATTACGTCACTCGTGATTTATTCAGAAAAATTCTCGATGATGAAGAAGAGCATATTGACCAGTTAGAAACTGAACTGGGTCTGATTGAAAAAGTTGGCATTCAGAATTATTTGCAAACGCAAATGGGCGAGCCTGACTAAATCTTGGTCAGGCATTGAACGTCTTGAAGAACAGTGTTGTGCTGCTCCTCAAGAGGTCTTATGAGATGGCGCTGGGTTAGCTAAGCTGGCCGCTAGACGCTCAATTACCTCTGTGCGCTCTGGGGTGTGGCGTATTTTGTGGCCATTTAAACTGGACCAAGCAGGGTAGGCTCGCGCGGTTATTAAAGGTTGTGCCAATTCACCTTCACGCCATTGTTGCTCTAGCGGTGTATTCATTTGAATGCGTTGTTGCGCCGCATGTCCACGCAGCTCTAAAGCGTTGAGCAAGCGCTGCTGACGAATTGCCAACAAACGTAAGGTGCTGTCATTCACCGTCAGCTCACGTTCGCCGCGCCATTTACCTTTTAAGCGCTCGCCATAGTTACGAAAGGTCTGGGTGAGGCCGCCAACTGCGGCACCCACCACTGTCGCCATCCCTAAACTTAAACCGCCGGTGAGTAGATCAATACCGACACCTGTGGCGGCTCCTGCGGCCATCCCGCCGCCGACTTTCACGCCGACTTGCTTCATGGTGGCGGGGTTAAATAAATCATCACCCCAGCGGCCTTCTTCAAGCGGTAGAGCATTGGCTTTGGCATCATCTTTACGAAAGGCATACAACTTTAATAATGCCTCAACACAGAGCTGTTCACGCTGGCGCACATCCTGATGCAGGCTTTCGATGGCCGTACTGAGCTGAGTAGGGTGCACGCTGCGTCGGCAGGCGCTGACATCAATCAGTAATTCGGCAATTAAACGGTAACCTGCGCGACGGCGCAGCTGTACTTGCGCTTGGTTGTAGTCAATTAAACGTTGCAGACGTGGACGCTGACTGTCGAGGACGAGACCTAGATTTTCATACAGGCGCTGCTCGCCATCCTGTGGCGGCGCGACACTGTCAAAACGCACAACGGCATGCAGACCGATACGCGCGAGCATGTCACGCCAGAGTGATTCGCGCTGCTCAACAGCATTAACAAAGTTTAAAACAGGCAAGATCGGCTTGCCACACATGCTTAGAATGGCTAACTCATCGCGGTACTTGGCCAAGACTGGCTCACGCGCATCAATCACATAAAGGCCCGCATCGGACTGCAGTAATTGGCGGAGTACTTTGGCTTCTTGCTCAAAACGTTGTCGAGCTTCGCTACTGTTAAGAAAGCGCTGTACCTGCTCTGGGCCATCGAGACGCTCACCGGCTTGTCCAAGTTGTTCAATATACTCATACAGCGCCACAGCATCTTCAAAGCCGGGTGTGTCATAGAGTTCAATCAAGGCTTCGCCATCGACGGATAAGCGCACGCCTTCCACATGTTGAGTGGTGCTGGGGCGATGTGAGACCGCACCAAAACCGACATCACGGGTTAAGGTGCGCAGTAATGAGGTTTTGCCCACATTAGTGTGGCCGACTACCGCGAGTTTTAACGGCACGGATTGTTCACTCATCGCCATGCTCCAACCACGCCCAAGGGGCTGAACGACTGTGCGTCAATTTTAATTTATCCAGTTGTTCTTGCCAGTCGTTTAAACGTTCAACAGTCGCCTCAGTTGGCAGTAGCCACATTCGCGTTTGTGCTGCTGTGCGCGATAACTCCGCGATTAAATGCAGGGTGCCGCGGTCAGCTGAGCGCTGCGGATTGCAGGCAATTAACAGGCGCGCCGGCGGATTGGCCGTCAGCTGCTCAAGGATTTGCTGGCGTTGCTCACGGTTGTCGATAATCCCTGCGTCCAGCACCGTGGCTGGATGCTCTGGCGGCCAGCTGATACTGTCATCTAATTCAATCGCGAGGAGCAGCGCTGCTTGCCCGCTTAATTGTGAGCCTATCGCGCTGCTGGGCAGCTTGTCCGGTGCCGCATCGATAATGCCTAAGCGTTCGCTACTGGGTTGCACGCGTTGCTGGAAAACTTGCCAGAGTGGATCGCTAGGATCAAGCTCTAAGCGCTTGATGCCACGCCGCCAACGCCATTCGCAGAGCATACTGCACAGCAAGCGCGGGAGAATGCCGTAGATTAACAGCGTGCCCAGCAACCAGCTGGCCCAAATATGTCGAGCCTGTTCCGTGGCCAATGGGCTCATACCACTGCTGCGGATCAGGTCGCTGTCTGGCACGGCAAAGCCGAGCCATGCTGCTGGACGGCCAAGGCTGTTGACCAGCAGTACAAAAGAATCACTGGCGACAATAGTCGACTCCCAAACAAAGCCATAGCGGCGTGTCGCTAGCAGTGCCACTAAACTGAGTAAAGCGCTGGATAAGGTCAACAGCCACCAGCCGTGTAATAGACGTCCTAAACCCCAGCGCAGCAGATGATGACGTTGCAGTAACACCAATAAGGCCGGCGCCAGTTGTGCCGCCTTCGCATCGCGAGCGAGCTTATTACTTAGCCATAACCACACTTGACTGAGTGGCGAGTTGGCTTGCCGGGAGAATACCATGCTGAAGCACCACAGCAATAAACTCAGTAGATTTAAGCCGATCAGACCGGCCAGCGCCCAGAAAATATTAATTGTTTGTGGTGCACCACTGAGTGCTGTTTTGGCCAGAATAATACCGGATACTATTGCGCTGATGATTAATAACCATACTGCGAGCCTAGCGCCTTGTAACCAATGCTGCATCGCGCTAACAAGGCCATCGCGCTGCGCTAGAAACAAACCGCGCACCTGTAGACGTTGAGCCAGTGAACCTGGCGTCGCGCGCGCTGTGCGACAGGCCTCGCTGTCTTCGAGCAGACCGGTTTGCTCCTCGCGTAAACGTACAGTTTCGCACAGCCAGAGTGTTTGTAAGGGTGAGAGTGAGTCAGTCACAAGCCTTCCATTGAGTCACGGTAATGTCACTATTGTGCCTGATAATGCGCTCTTAATAACGCTAATGCAGAGTAAATCCTTTAAGATACAACAATAGGCTTAGACATTCTTGAGGAACCATCTGTATGCAAGATTCATTGCCAGTAAGTTTGATTGTCGCGGCAACGCGCAATCAAGTGATTGGTCGCGACAATCAAATGCCATGGCATTTACCTGCTGATTTGCGTTATTTCAAACAGCGTACCTTGGGTAAGCCGATTATTATGGGGCGCAAAACTTGGGAGTCACTGGGCCGGCCTTTGCCAGGGCGCTTAAATATAGTGATCAGTCGTCAAGCCGATGTTGAGCTGGACGGTGCGGAAATTTTTGCCGACCTTGCAACAGCTATCCAGCGTGGACAAGAGTGGGCGACGCAACAGGGTGTTGATGAGGTCATGATAATTGGTGGCGGACAACTCTACCAACATGCCTTAAGCCTAGCGCAACGGGTGTATTTAACCCGCATCGACCTTGAGTTGGAAGGGGACACATTTTTCCCTGTGCTGGATCCACAGCAATGGCAGCAGACCGATGCACAAGCACACCCAGCTCAAGAGCAACAGCCGGGCTATAGCTTTGAAGTATGGCAACGCCGCTAAAGCAGTGCTTGTCCCGCTATGTTTAGCAAATCGCCTGGTAACCGTCAGCATCGAGCAAGACTTGCAGTTGCTCGGGGTTGCTCGGTTGTAAGCGATAAAACCAGCTTTGGTAGGGGTGTGTATTGACCCCTTCTGGTACTTCAGTCAAAGCGTCATTGACCGCAATCACTGTGCCGCTGATCGGTGCGTGAATATCAGACGCCGCCTTGACGGACTCAACCACGCCGACAGGCTGGCCTGCAGTCAGTGAACTGTCCAATACCGGCAGCTCTAAAAATACGATGTCACCCAATGCTTCTTGTGCGTGATCAGTAATACCTACGGTAACCGTGCCATCAGTTTCTAGGCGTGCCCATTCGTGGGTACTGGCATAACGTAAGTCTGCAGGGATTGTGCTCATAATATTGATTTCCTTAACAGGTGCGATACGGGTTTTTATAGGTCTGTGCGCTGCTGCTTAGTGAATGAGCGCGTACTTTAGTCAATAATAAACATAACCAAGGTTAAACTTAAAGCAGTGTTTTTAAGGTCACTGATAGGTCATCGACTGTTTCACCGTTAGATCAAATAAGAATCTTTCCATCACGCACAAAGCGTGGCTTAACAACGCGTACAGGGAACCACTTGTGACGAATTTCCACCTCGCCGCGATCAACGGTTTCCATAGGCACACGGGCCAAGGCAATCGCTTTACCTAGCGTGGGCGAAAAGCTACCACTGGTAATCACGCCGGCGATTTGGTTATTAATACGCACCGGCTGACCTGCACGTAATACGCCACGTTCCTCAAGAACTAAACCCACCAGTTTTTCCGTAATACCCTGATCCAGTTGAGCCTGTAAAGCACGGCGACCGATAAAATCACGGGACTGTGGTTGCCAGCAAATCAGCTCACCCATATTGGCCGTTAGTGGTGAGACCTGTTCATTGGTGTCAAAACCATACAAATTGAAACCCGCTTCCAGGCGTAGCGTGTCACGTGCACCTATACCTATGGGTGAAATACCTGCGCCGACCAATTCATTAATAAAGTCGATCGCTTGCGTGGCTGGTAGCATAATCTCGATACCGTCCTCACCGGTGTAACCCGTGCAGGAAATCAGCCAGTCGCCGTCTACTGCCGCATCATGGTGCTGCAAGTGTTGAATAAGATTGGCACGTGAGGAGCTTAAAATACTAGCTAGGCGTTGACGCGCGAGTGGGCCTTGGATAGAGAATAGGCACAAATCGTTACGCCACAGCACCGAGCAGGCAAAGCTGTTGGCATGTTGCTCAAGCCAAGTGTGCACCCGCTCACGGGTCACTGCATTGCTGACCAAGCGATAGCCTGTGTCAGTACGGAACACCATCATATCGTCAATCACACCCCCTTGCTCATTGAGCAGGATACTGTGTTGTGCGCTACCTACAGCGTCTAAAAGAGCCACATCATTACTGAGTAGATGCTGCAAAAAAGCTTGGGCTTGTGCGCCTTGAATATCAAAAATACTCATATGGGAAATATCAAACACGCCGCATTCTTTGCGTACGTGGTGATGCTCTTCCACTTGTGAGCCGTAATGTAATGGCATATCCCAGCCATTAAAATCAACCATTTTTGCACCAAGGGCCAGGTGCATATCATACAGAGGTGTACGCAATCCCATGGGATCTCCTAACCGGCCAAACGCAGTGTTTGTGCCTGTGAGTAATTCAATCGGTGCATAGTGTAGCGAGGTTAGAGACGCGCTGCACCGGTGATTGTAAGTATAGGCAGTATTGCCCGTTATGTATCAATGCCCCGGACGATGCGCCGAGCGGCGCACCAGTAGAATCACCGGTAACAGCCCTACTAGGACTAAGGTGAGTGCAGGTAAGGAGGCTCGTGCCCACTCACCTTCACTGGTCATTTCAAAAATTCGCACCGATAAGGTATCCCAACCAAAAGGCCGCATCAGTAAGGTGGCTGGCATTTCTTTTAGCACATCAACAAAGACCAGTAAGGCTGCAGATAAACTACCGGGCAATAATAAAGGTAAATACACACGGCGAAAGAGCGGCACACCACTGACGCCTAAACTGCGTGAGGCTTCTGGTAAAGATGGCTTAATCCGCGCTAAAGCCCCTTCAAGAGGGCCATGCGCGACAGCCATAAAGCGGATCACATAGGTGAGTAGCAGTGCACTTAAACTGCCCAATAAAATAGGCCGTCCGGAACCACCCAGCCAAGTCGATAAAGGAATCACTGCGTGCTCATCGAGGTAGCTAAAGGCCAGCATCAAAGCGACGGCTAACACTGAGCCAGGTAGCGCGTAACCTAAATTGGCAAAACCAACCAGCGCACGCATGCGCCGAGTGGCTGTCATACGCTTAGCAAAAGCAAGTAATAAGGCGGCCGAAACGGTCAGTGCCGCGGCCATTAAGCCTAAATAGAGGGTATGGGTAATCAGGGCGGTATAGCGCTCATCTAAATCAAAGCGGCCACGCTGCCAAAACCATGCCAGTAATTGTAAAACGGGAATGACAAAGGCGCAGAGAAAGACTAAACCGCACCAGCCTGAGGCCAACACCGCTTTCCAGCCCTTTAATGTATACAAAGCTTTACCGCGTGGGCGCTCATTGCTGGGACGTATGGCACCGCGCGCGCGGTGTTCAGAAAACAGCAGGACCGCGACAAATAACAGCAATAAACTGGCTAATTGAGTGGCGCTGGAGAGGCTAAAAAAGCCGTACCAAGTTTTATAAATAGCGGTGGTGAAAGTATCAAAATTAAATACTGATACGGCACCAAAATCCGCCAGTGATTCCATCAAGGCCAGCGCTACACCAGCGCCAATGGCAGGTCGTGCAACCGGTAAGGCCACGCGCCAAAAGGCTTGCCAAGGGCTTAAACCTAACACCCGCGCGGCCTCCATAAAGCCTTTGCCCTGCGCTAAAAAGGCTGTGCGAGCCAGCAAGTACACGTAGGGGTAAAAGACCAAGGTGAAAACAATAATTACCCCACCCGTGGAGCGCACCCTAGGAAACTCTAGGCCACTGCCCAGCCATTCGCGCATTAAGCTTTGTACTGGGCCAGCAAAATCCAATAAGCCCACAAAGACAAAGGCCAGCACATAGGCAGGAATTGCAAAGGGCAGCATTAAGGCCCAGTCTAACCAGCGTCGCCCGGGGAACTCACAGAGGCTGGTCAGCCAGGCTAAGCTAACGCCCAAGAAGATAACGCCGACACCTACGCCACCAATTAGAATTAGGGTGTTGGAGATCAAGCGTGGCATCTGAGTCTCCCATAGGTGACTCCAGATTTGCGTGTCGACCGAGTGCCAGCTCAGCAATAAAACACTGATGGGTAAACAGACCAGTGCGGCAAAAAATAATGCAATGGGGTACCAGCGACGTTGGGCAGGGAGGGCCACAAAAAACCTCGTTTAATCAGTAACGCTTTAAGCAATACTGCGCAGTATAACCGCCTGATTTAATTTTGCTGCCTTATACTTTTTGAGAACTGTTACTGATTAGTGCAGTAAACGACTCTGGATTTAAGCGCTAGCTGAGCCAAGAGCTCTCGCGCAACGCCTGAGTCTCGGCTGCTCAGGACGTCGCGTGTTGCGGTGTTTAGCCTTTTAACCACGCGCTCATTGGGTTTTTATAAGCTGGATAAACAAGCAGAAAATTGCCCAGCTAAGTTTTTTAGCAGCTGCTCATAGCCTTGCGCGGAAACATCTAGGTTTGCGCCCAGTGCATCCAGTTCAGCTAAGGTCACCGGTAAGCCATCCGCTAAGGTGTGTGCCAAGCGAGGCTGGATGGGCGGCTCGCTAAAGACACAGCTGGGGCCTGCTTGTTGTAAACGCGTGCGCATTTGATTGACATGTTTTGCACCGGGCTGTACCTCGCCGGATAAAGCAAATACGCCCGCATGCTGTAAACCATAGGCCTGTTCAAAATAGTTGAACGCCTCATGGAAAACAAAGAAGGGTTTGCCTTGCAGTGGTTTAAGTTCAGTTTTAAGTTGCTGATCTAGATGCTTTAAACGCTGGATAAACGCGTGCAGATTCGTCGCGTACAGACTGGCATTATTGGGGTCCAGCTGGCTTAAATCGGCACTCATACGCTGTGCGATCACACGCGCATTATGCGTTGATAACCAAAGATGCGTATCGACAGTACCGGGTTGATGGGCATGGTCATGCTCAACCAGATCGTCGGCATGCTCAGCGTCGTGCTCATCTTCATGCTGATGATTGTCAGCGAAATATTGCAGATGCAAATCTGTTAAACTCTGCACGGCAAGGCTGGGTTGGCTGCGCTGTTGAAGTAGACGGGGCAAGAAGTTTTCAAGATCGGGACCAATCCAGTAAAATAAGTCTGCTGTATCTAAACGTTTAGCATCAGAGGGGCGCAACACAAAATAATGCGGTGACGCACCTGGCGGCAACAGCACCTGGGGTTTGCCTTGACCCTCTTGGATCGCTGCAGCGATCAGTTGCAGTGGTTTAATACTGGTTAATATTTGCACTTGCGCTTGAGCGCTAATGCCCCATACAGATAAACAACCGAGCAGCAGGAAACGAAACACTAGAGTACACTCCATAAGTAAAGAGTAATATAATAACGTTTCTTCAAGAAGGATGCTGCTGTTATGTTAAAAACATCAACGCTGTGCCACTCACATGACCATCACGACCAATGCATCAGTCAGGCGCTTGAGTCTGCAGAAGAGTTGTGCGCGCAACGCGGTGTTCGTTTAACACCCCTACGTAAGCGTGTTTTAGAGCTGGTTTGGCAAAGCCATAAGCCGCTGGGCGCGTATGATATTTTAGAGATGCTCAGTCGCGAAGATGACCGTCGTGCCGCACCGCCAACGGTTTATCGTGGCTTGGATTTTTTATTAGAAAATGGCCTAATTCATCGTCTTGCCTCGCTGAATGCCTATATTGGCTGCCGCCATCCTGGGGTGGCGCATAACGGCTACTTTATGATTTGTAAACAGTGTAACAATGCCTATGAACTGGCTCAGCATACCGCGATTGATACCGCGATTAACGCTGAAGCAGAGCAGATGGGTTTTACAGTGGAAAGCCAAATGGTTGAAATATTCGGTACCTGTGCTGCCTGTCGAGAACAGGCATGAGTTCACCGCTATTGTTACGTGCCGAGCATTTGAATTTAGCCCTCTCTGAGCAGAGCGTTTTAATCGATGTCAGCATTGAGTTGGCTGCAGGTGAGATTGTTACCATCGTGGGCCCAAACGGCTCAGGTAAAACTTCATTGGTCCGTGTGCTGCTGGGCTTGCTCAAGCCTGATTCGGGTAGCCTGTGGCAAGCGCCAAATTTGCGCATTGGTTATATGCCGCAAAAGCTTGAAGTGCATTCGACCTTACCGCTCTCAGTATTACGCTTTTTACGTCTAGTGCCCGGTGTGAGCCGTGCCGATGTGATTGCAGCGTTGGCTGAAGTAGGGGCGGAAAAAGTTTTAAATAGTCCCTTGCAGCGTATTTCTGGTGGTGAATTGCAGCGCGTGTTGCTGGCGCGTGCTTTATTGCGTAAACCGCAATTGCTGGTGCTGGATGAGCCGGTGCAGGGTGTCGATGTCAATGGTCAGCTTGAGTTGTACAATTTGATCGGCCAGTTGCGTGAACGTTATGGCTGTGGCGTGCTGATGATCTCGCATGATTTACATTTAGTGATGCGCTCTACCGATCGAGTGATCTGTTTAAATCGCCATGTTTGTTGCTCAGGTCACCCCGAGCAGGTCAGCGGCGATCCAGCTTTTGTTGAGCTGTTTGGTCCGCGCGCGGCCAGTGATTTAGCCGTTTATCACCATGATCACGATCATAAACATGATTTGCACGGTTGCGTGCTAACGCCAAAAACTCACCAACATGGGCCAGACTGTACACATGCCTGATTTTCTTTTATATGCACTCTGCGCCGGTTTATTATTAGCGCTGGTGGCGGGGCCGTTAGGCTCGTTTGTGGTATGGCGGCGCATGGCTTACTTTGGCGACACCTTGGCGCACTCGGCGCTGTTTGGTGTAGCACTGGGCTTATTGTTTGATATTAATCTAGCCTTGGCAGTGATTGTTGGTTGTTTGCTGCTTGCCTTTGTTTTAGTAGCCTTGCAGCGTCGCCAGCCCTTAGCTTCAGATACTATTTTAGGGATTTTAGCGCACAGCACTTTATCTTTAGGTTTAGTCACCTTGAGCTTTATGGAATCGGTACGCGTCGATTTAATGGGCTATCTATTTGGAGATTTATTAGCCGTTAGCGCGATGGATTTAATCTGGATTGGTGCCGGCAGTGCCGTGGTGTTGGTCTGCATGATTGCCTTATGGCGGCCTCTGCTGGCGATTACCGTGCATGAAGAGCTGGCTCAGGTTGAGGGTTTGCCAGTGGCTAAATTGCGCTTGGTGCTGATGGTTCTGATGGCGCTGGTGATTGCTGTGGCAATGAAAATTGTTGGGGTGCTGTTAATTACCTCATTGCTGATTATTCCTGCTGCTGCAGCGCAACGCCATGCGCGCAGTCCAGAGCAAATGGCGATCGGTGCCACAGTGATTGGTATGCTCGCGGTGTGCGCCGGTTTGGCCATGTCATGGCATTACGATACGCCAGCAGGCCCTTCGATTGTGGTATGCGCTGCAGGGTTGTTTTTAATCAGCTTTATTGTGCCGCGTCGCCGTTAACAAGGCGCCATAACTTGAACCGCTGTATCTAGCGGCGGTCTGAGTCTGTAGACAAAAGTTCTCTAAGGATTATCTCGGATGAATAAAGCACTTTCCATGACGCTTATTGCGGTATTTTCATTTGCCTCTGTTGCCTGTGCCGCCGGCTCCTATACTCAAAGTAGCGCTATGCCTAAGTTAGAGGATGTTGCTCCCTATCCTGCCGCCCAAGCAGGGCAGATTCGCCATGTGATTTGGCTGCCTGAACAAACCCATGAAGACTTATTGAAAGTTGAGTTGGTGCCGGGACAAGTGATGCTAACCGACTGTAATACCCGCGGTTTAAGCGCCACCCTCACGGCTAAAGAGTTAACCGGCTGGGGCTACAGCTACTATGAAGTGAGTGATGTGCAAGGGCCTATTGCCACGCTGATGGCTTGTCCTCCAGGCACTGAAAAGCAAGCTTTTGTTGCCGTTCAAGGGGATAATTACAGCTTAAATTATAACAGTAAATTGCCTATCGTGGTGTATACACCGCAGGATCTTGAACTGCGCTATCGCGTGTGGACTGGCAGCCAAACGCTGCAATCGGCAACTGCGCAGTAATACCTGCTTGAGCAGGCGCAACACACTTTAGCTTTGCCTCGCTTTCGTTGTGTTGCGTGCGCTGTACCTTCTGCATCATTACAGAGCAGTGTAGACTGCCTGCTGTTTTATAGGTGGGGGGATATATTGCATGTCATATTTTATCGCGCGCAGTGTACTGGCGTGTAGTTTGCTTTTTATATTAAGCGCGTGTCAGAGCACTGTTAAACCAGTCGCGCCTGTGCTGGATGAGTTTGCCGTTGCTGAGCAGCTATTCGATACATATTTGGCCGCCAAACAACTGGATTTAGCTGGGCAGCAGCTGGTAACGCTGCGTGATCAGTTTGCCGATGAGCAACGCCTTGCTGCTTTACAGCAACGCCTTGCTAGTGCATGGCTGCAAAGTGGTGAGCAAGCGCTACAAGACGCCGATGTGGATACGGCCAGTGCCGCTTTGATTCAAGCCAAGCGTTTATTGCCACAAGCCCCAGCTTTAACTGAAGGCTTAAGCGCTGCTTTGGCAGCAGTACAAGCACCTATAGCCGAGCCTGTGGCCGTGCCGCCGCCTGTTGCAGCAGACAAAAAACCGGTACAAAAAAAACCAGTTGCGCCGAGTAAGCCGCTGCCGAAAGTGCAACCGAGTATTACCCAGCCTGCGCCTGTCGTGCAAACGCCGCCAGCGCCGGCTGTGCGTAGCACCCTTAAAGCGCGTCTTCTAGACGTGGATGCGCCCTATACGGTTGTGCCAATGCCGATGTTAAATGCGCGTAATAACCACCAACTGGGGCGTCTCCTCGATGATGTGGCGGCTGATGTGGTGAGGTTTCGTGCGGCAGTGAGTATTGAAGTGGCGGATACGCGTGATTTTCATTGGGTTGCCGCGCTATTGTCGGCACGAGTTAAAAAACTCGATGCCAGCTTTAAGCCTCGTTTACAGGAAGTGATTCGCAGTGATACGCCCGCACAGCTAGTGATTACCCCGAATAAATTATTGTAAATTGTTCTACCTATAGAATTTTAAATAACTTTTAACGCTAAGCGATGCTGGGCACACTAGGCCTTAACATTGCCCTAACAAGGTTAACCTGTGATTGAATTCCACGATGTGCACAAAGCCTATGCCGTAAACGGGCAGAGTATTGTTGCGTTACAGCCAACCGTGTTGCAGGTACAGCCCGGTGAGATTTTTGGCCTGATTGGCCATTCTGGCGCAGGAAAAAGTACCTTATTGCGCTTGATCAACCGCTTAGAAGAGCCCAGTGGCGGGCGCATTGTGGTTGATGGGGTGGATGTTACCGCTTTAGATGCGCAAGGTTTACGCCGCTTTCGTCAGCGTGTCGGAATGATTTTTCAGCATTTTAATTTGCTCTCATCGAAGACGGTTGCCAATAATGTGGCGATGCCGCTTAAGTTGGCGGGCGAGCTGAAGAGTCCGCAGATTAAACAGCGTGTGCTGGAGTTACTGGCGCGGGTGGGCTTAAGTGAACATGCGGATAAATACCCCGCACAGCTGTCCGGTGGCCAGAAGCAGCGGGTGGGTATTGCGCGCGCCTTGGCCACAGATCCAAAGATTTTACTCTGTGATGAGGCGACCAGTGCCCTAGATCCACAAACGACTGCGCAAGTCCTGCAGCTACTGGCTGAGATCAATCGTGAACTGGGTCTGACCATTGTCTTGATTACCCATGAAATGGATGTGATCCGCCGTGTTTGTGATCGCGTGGGCGTTATGGATGCTGGGGTGATTGTAGAAAGCGGTTTAGTCAGTGAGGTGTTTTTACATCCGCAGCACCCAACCACGCAGCGCTTTGTGCAAGAGTCGGAGGGCGATTCAGGTCTAACGCAGGAGGACGAGTTTCAATTGGTTAGCGGACGTATTGTGCGCTTAACCTTTTTAGGTGAAAGGACCTATGCACCCTTATTAGGCCAAGTGGCCCGCGATACAGGGGTGGATTACAGTATTTTAGCCGGACGTATTGGACGCATCAAAGATCAGGCCTGTGGCCAGCTCACCCTTGCGCTGACGGGTGGTAAAGAAGAGTTAGCCGAGCAACAATTGCGCACCGCAGGTGTGCATGTGGAGGTGTTACGTCCATGAACGAGTTACTGATTCATATTGATTGGTATGAGATTTGGCAGGCCACTTTAGATACCTTATTGATGCTCGGTGGTTCCTTGCTGTTTACCCTGATTCTGGGCTTACCTGTGGGTATTTTGCTGTTTTTAGTCAGCCCACGACAAATGTTTGAGCACCGTGCTTTATATGCGCTCTTGTCATTTGTAGTGAACGTGCTGCGCTCTTTACCCTTTATCATTCTGTTGATTGTGATGATTCCCATCACCGTAGTGATGACCGGCACCTCTTTGGGCGTAGCGGGCGCGATTCCACCTTTGGTGATTGGTACCACACCGTTTTTTGCCCGCTTGGTCGAAACTGCTTTGCGTGAAGTGGATCGGGGCATTATTGAAGCCACCCAAGCCATGGGGGCCAGTACCCGGCAGATTATTTTTAATGCCCTATTGCCCGAAGCCCGACCAGGTATTATTGCAGCCACTACGGTTACGGCGATCACCTTGGTGTCCTATACCGCAATGGCTGGTGTGGTGGGCGCAGGTGGTTTGGGCGATTTAGCCATTCGTTTTGGTTATCAACGCTTTCAAACGGATGTGATGGTGGTAACAGTGGTGTTACTGCTGATACTGGTGCAGATTTTGCAAAGTGTGGGTGATCGTCTTGTGTTACGGTTTTCTCGAAAATAACTTTAAAACAGCCGTTGTACGGCCATTTATCCATAGCATTGGAGTACGTTATGAAAAAAACATTATTAGCCTTGGCTGCTTTAAGCGTCTTTGCTGTACAGGCTGAGCCCTTAAGCGTTGCGGCGACACCTGTACCTCACGCAGAAATTTTAGAGTTCTTAAAACCTGCTTTGGCTGAACAAGGTGTGGAACTGGATATCAAAATTTTTACCGACTATGTGCAGCCTAACGTGCAGGTGGCCGAAGGTCGTTTAGATGCCAACTTCTTCCAGCATCAGCCCTATTTGGATGAGTTTAATAAAAGCAAAGGCACGACGCTGCTCAGTGTGGCCGGTGTGCATATTGAGCCTTTCGGTGCTTACTCCAGCAAAATCACGCAACTGGATGATTTAAAAATCGGTGCCAATGTGGTGATTCCTAATGATGCGACCAATGGTGGTCGTGCTTTGTTATTGTTGCAAACTGCCGGTGTCATTAAGCTTAAAGGCGATGCAGGTATTACCGCCACGCCACGTGATATTGCTGAGAACCCAAAAAAGATTAAGGTGCGTGAGCTTGAAGCAGCAACTTTACCGCGTGTGCTCAATCAAGTAGATTTAGCCTTGATCAATACCAACTATGCATTGGAAGCAGGCCTCAACCCACATCAAGATGCCTTAGTAATTGAAGGTGCAGACTCACCTTATGTGAATATTTTGGTGACGCGCGAAGACAATAAAAACGCTGTTGCGGTACAGAAACTGGTTAAAGCATTGCACAGTGATGCAACCAAAGCCTTTATCAATGATAAATATAAAGGTGCGGTTGTGCCTACCTTTTAATCAGTTATTTGATGAGTCTATAGACATAAAAAAACCCAGCTTAAGCTGGGTTTTTTTAGATTGCGTCATGCTTAGCGACGTGGTGCCACGGCTTTCTCATCATGTGAGATCGTCACTTCAACACGGCGATTCATTGAGCGTGAGGCTGGAGTTGCGTTATCAGCAATAGGGTATTCTTTACCGAAACCAATGGTATGGATGCGGTTAAAGTCGACACCTTCTTTAACTAAAGCGCGCTTAACCGACTGCGCACGCAGTTCAGACAGTTGAATGTTATAGGCTGCGCTACCGGTACTATCGGTAAAACCTTCGATCAAGACTTTACGGGTTGGGTTTTCACGCAAAAACTCGGCCAGCTGGCGCAGGTTGTTATGGGCTGCTGGTTTTAGCTCAGCTTTATTTAAATCAAACAACACATCGCCAAAAGTTACTAAAGAACCACGATCAGTTTGCTTAGCATCTAAGTCACTGAGCTTAGTTTGTAACTTTTGGATTTCTGCTTCGCGCGCATCTAAAATTGCTTGGGCACGCTCACTGGCTTTGTTTTTTAGCGCTGCTTCACCGGTTTTAAGAGCAATGGTTTGTTTGGCTAATTCAGCACGCTGAGCGGTGAGATACGCGAGTTGATTGACGTTCTCTTCTTTTTTACCGTCGCGGTAGGCTTTGTCTGCTTGATCAAGCATTTTCAGCGCATCTTTGGTTTCTAAAGGTGCCAGTTTCAATGCTTCTGGGCTGTTTTGTAACTGAGTAACATTGGCCCGCGCCTGCTCTAAAGCGGCGTTTGGTTGATTGGCACAGGCGGTTAGACCTAGGCTTAAAACAAGTAGGCTTGGAACAAAAAATAATTTACGCATAGGGTATATCCTTAAATTCTATAAAGTGAGCGGGTGATGACGGCTCAATTACTTACCGCGCAAACTTTCATTGCGTAATGCTTCTACGCCACGTTTTGCATCGTCTACCGAACGTTGCACTTTTTCTGCTTGAGCTTTGCGCTCAGCAACGCGGGCATCCCACTCGGCTTGTTCAGCTAGGCGCTGCGCTTCTTCATATTCTTTTTTAAATTCTGCTTTTTCTGCATCATTCATTTTTTTACGTGCAGACTGCATTTCAACCGGTGCAAATTCAGTTGCCCCAGCGGTTTCTGCCGCATTGATTGCTTGAGTCGCCACAGCCATTTGTGCTGTTGGTGGATTGCTAGAGCAACCGGCTAAGACCAATACACTACTTGCTGCTAAGGCAGAAAGTAAAAATTTAGAACTTTTTAAAAAAGTTTTCTTTTGCATAGCGTGTAGCTCCATTTGGTTTTTATATCTTCCGGCACTGAGAGCATGTATTTACTTGAAAACACCGGCTAAACCGCATAGTGGCAGGCTTTCAAGAAAAATTCAGGGCCCTGCAAAATGCCTTAAAATGTTAGACAGCGTATTAGAAACTCTAATGCTATGTATATAAGACAGTAATTAATAATGCAAGTTCAAGTTTTTAGAAATAAAAAATATTGGAGTGCTTTTCTAGGGGCTGGTTTTGCGGGCCCTTGGTGCTTTTCTGTCTGCAGCACCGACTGCTGCTGCACTTGAGAATACTTGATTGCTATCAAGTGGCTTTGTTACCAACTGTTTCTATGATGGTCGGGCATAACTCATTAGGAGGCGTCATGTCTGAAACTTTCACAAAAGGTATGGCGAGAAATATCTACTATGGAGGAAGTCTGTTCTTCGTCCTGGTGTTTCTTGCACTCACTTACCATACAGAAAGAACCGTTCCAGAGCGCACCAATAGCCATTTGCTGACTGAGTCAGTGGTTCGTGGAAAGCTAGTCTGGGAAGAAAATAACTGCATTGGCTGTCACAGCTTGCTGGGTGAAGGTGCTTACTTTGCACCTGAACTGGGTAACGTGTTCATCCGTCGTGGTGGTGAGGAAGGCTTCAAATACTTCTTACCTGCGTGGATGAAAGCACAGCCCACTAAGATTCCTGGCCGTCGGCAAATGCCGCAGTTCAACTTAACCGATGCTCAGTTGGATGATTTAGGTGAGTTCCTTAAGTGGACTTCGAAAATCGATACCAATAACTGGCCACCAAATAAGGAGGGTTGATATGCCTGCTACATTGTTTTCGAACATTTATGCACTGTCAGCCCAAGCGGCTTGCAGTCTAAGGGGAACTGATTATGACCAATAATCCGTACTTAAAATTCGCCTCACAAAAGGTGGCCATGCCGTACTTGGTGTTTGCTCTGATTCTGTTTGTCGGGCAAATTCTGTTTGGTTTGATCATGGGGCTGCAATACATCGTCGGTGACTTTTTGTTCCCGCTGATTCCCTTCAATATCGCACGGATGGTGCACACCAACCTGTTGATCGTTTGGCTGCTGTTTGGCTTTATGGGGGCGGCTTACTATTTGATTCCTGAAGAAGCGGATCGTGAGTTGCACAGTCCAAAACTAGCGATCTTCTTATTTTGGGTGTTTGCTGCAGCTGGCACGCTGACTATCTTAGGTTACTTGTTTGTACCCTATGCTGGGTTGGCGCAAATGACCGGTAATGATCTATTACCGACCATGGGACGTGAGTTCCTTGAACAGCCGTTGATCACTAAGATCGGTATCGTTGTGGTTTGCCTAGGCTTTCTCTACAACGTCGGTATGACGGTGCTTAAGGGCCGCAAAACCGCGATTAACGTGGTGATGATGACCGGTCTGATCGGTTTGGCAGTGATGTTCCTGTTCTCTTTCTACAATCCAGATAACCTGACGCGCGATAAGTTTTACTGGTGGTATGTGGTGCACTTGTGGGTAGAAGGTGTGTGGGAATTGATCATGGCGGCGATGCTGGCCTATGTATTGATCAAAATCACCGGTGTTGACCGTGAAGTGATTGAGAAGTGGTTGTATGTGATTGTTGCGATGGCGCTGATCTCCGGTATCTTAGGTACGGGTCACCACTACTTCTGGATTGGTGCGCCAACCGTTTGGCTGTGGGTGGGTTCGATCTTCTCCACACTGGAGCCGCTACCGTTTTTTGCGATGGTGCTGTTTGCCTTCAATATGATCAACCGCCGCCGCCGTGAGCACCCAAATAAAGCCGCTTCCTTATGGGCCATGGGTACTACGGTGACTGCGTTCTTAGGTGCCGGTGTCTGGGGTTTCTTGCATACCCTCGCGCCAGTTAACTACTACACGCACGGTACGCAATTAACCGCAGCACATGGTCACTTAGCCTTCTATGGTGCCTATGCCATGATCGTGATGACCTTGATTTCTTACGCCATGCCGAAGTTACGTGGCCTTGGCGAAGCAGCTGATAATAAAGCGCAAGTCATGGAAATGTGGGGCTTCTGGTTAATGACAATCAGCATGGTGTTTATCACGCTGTTCCTGTCAGCAGCCGGTATTGTGCAGATT
>LFRZ01000029.1 GCA_001513025.1 Gammaproteobacteria bacterium DTU037 | reverse complement strand
CCAGCAGGTGGTCGGACTTGAAGCGCACCCCTTCGTTTAGCCGGTCCTGCTCGGGAATGGACTCCATTCCCTTGAGCACCTTGCCCACAAAACGGTCACGCATCTGGCGTACGCGCTGCATGACGTTGGCACCGTCAATCTCGATCTGACCGGCGCTGACACCGAACATCGAGGCGTGCTGCATGTGCCAGGCAGCATCGGCTGCGGCGATCAGCAGCTTGCTGGGCATGCAGCCGACACGGGCGCAGGTTGTGCCCAGCGGGCCGGGGTCCATCAGCAACACGGAATCGGTGTGCTTGCGAGCTGAACGATAGGCACTCAAGCCGGCGGTGCCGGCACCAATTACAGCGACTTTAACCTTGCGCATATTCACTCCTTGTCGATAGCTAACCGGCCGGGGTCAGGGGAGATTAAAACAGATTGATCGGTACTTTCAGATACACCTGACCGTTGTCTTCGGCAGGTGGCATCTGTCCGGCGCGCATGTTGACCTGCACCGATGGCAGGATCAAGGCAGGCATCGCCAGGGTGGCATCACGTTCGGTACGCATGCGCACGAACTCGTCTTCGCTGATGCCCTCATGAACATGGACATTGTACTGGCACTGCTCCGCCACCGTGGTTTCATGGCAGTACTCTTCACGGTCCGGTGCCTTGTAGTCATGGCAGAGGAAGATCCGCGTTGCACCCGGCAGGCTCAGCACCTTCTGGATTGAGCGATACAGGGTACGTGCATCGCCACCCGGGAAGTCACAGCGGGCGGTACCGTAATCCGGCATGAACAGGGTGTCGCCGACAAAGGCCGCATCACCGATCACATAGGTCAGGCAGGCGGGTGTATGCCCAGGCGTGTGCAATACTCGGCCTTCCAGAGTGCCGATCTTGAACTGGTCACCCTCTTCAAACAGACGGTCAAACTGGCTGCCGTCACGGGCAAACTCAGTGCCGGCATTGAACGCCTTGCCGAAGGTGTCCTGCACTACGGTGATCATGGCACCGATACCTGTTTTGCCACCCAATGCCTTATGCAGATAGGGAGCCGCCGAGAGGTGATCGGCGTGAACGTGGGTTTCCAGTATCCACTCGACCTGCAGGCCGTTGTCTTTAACGTAGGCGATAATGTCATCGGCCGAGCGCACATCGGTACGGCCGCTGGCGTAGTCGAAGTCGAGTACGGAGTCGATAATGGCGCAGGCCTTTGAGGCCGGATCCTTCACCACATAACTGAAGGTGTTGGTTGGCTCGTCAAAGAAGGTCTTTACCTGCGGATTTGAATGCGGTGCCTGTGTTGTACTCATGGCATTTTCCTCGCTGTAAAATATTAGATTGTTCTAATGCTAAGAGAAAAAACGCCCCGTGTCTGCCTTTCTCTGTTTGAATCTGTCTATGCCCGTAATAGCCAAAATTTTATGTTTACTGCATTGAGGCGATCAGCACGGCTTTGTGGCGTAACAGTCGGTTGCTCAGACGCAGCAGGGCAGCCAGTGTCAACAGTTGAATGATGGCGAGCAGGGCGATGCCGAGCCAATAAACGGGACCAAAGGCCGTGACGATGCCGCTTTCAACCCAGACCAGATGCCACCAGAACATCCCCATCACGAACAGGGCGACTCCAGGGCAGATCAGACCAAAGCTGACCGGGTTGCGTTCAGCATCTTTAAGGTGGGCTTTGAGGTAGCCGTTGAGCTGCATTACGCGAAAACCCAGCAGCATAACGCCCAGCTGCAGCATGAAAATGGCTGACAGCACAACAAACAGGCGGCCCTATTCTACCGGTGCCGAGAAGTGATGACTCAGCCCGTGCTGCATCCGTACCCACTCAATCCCCAGCAGGGTCAGGATGGGAACCAGCATCCAGATGCTGGGGGTGGCCTGAGCCTGCAGACCGTGCTGCAGCATCGCCTGCAGGCCGGAGATCAGGACCAGAATGCCGGTGACGACCGCAACCACCAGAAACAGAATCGACAGAGTACCGGCGAGGGCCGCCAAGGCTTGTGAATGCGACATGGCGGCGGGTGCTGCAAAACCGACCGACAGCATGGAAAAAGTAAAAACGGCAATCAAAGGGGACAGGTGGTTATGTTCTTCACTGCGGTAGCCACCACTGACCAGCATGCGGGTGATGTAGCGTCCGTACAGTTTCAACGCCCAGATGCCGATGGCAGCGAAGGCCAACAGCGCCAGTGGAAACAGGTACTCAACGATTGACCAGAGGCCGGGCACCAGCAAAGCGCCGAGCGCAAAGCAGACATTCACTGTCATCGCCAGCGTCAGCGGCTGGGTCATCAACTGTACCTCTGCCGGTGAGTCCAGAAGTTTGCTGTAGCTCTCTGTGCTTCGTGCCGCACGATGTTCACGGAAATTCCAGATCAGCAATACAAAGTGCAGAGCCGCCAGCAGCAACATCAACAGGGTAGCCAACAGTGCGATGGCACGCACGCCGGTCGGAAATGAAGCCTGTCCGTTCAGAACAGTTTCAAGATGCTGCCAGGTCGGCATGGGAAAGCCCGGATGGGGCACCAGCCACATCAGGTACATAAAGAAAGAGACTGAAAGACCGCCCGCGCCCAGTGACGCCAGCCAGTAACTTGGGTGCCAGGGCTGTTCGGGATCACGTCTTAGCATCAGTAATCTCCTTACCCGGCCCGGCTATCAAGGTAGTGCTTGATGGCTGCATCAGGATCGGTCTCCGATGTGACCTGTGCTTCTGTCCCCTTGCGAGCCATA
>LFRZ01000123.1:37889-64163 GCA_001513025.1 Gammaproteobacteria bacterium DTU037 | reverse complement strand
CAAAAATAATCGAGTACAACTGCCGCTTTGGCGATCCAGAAACGCAGCCCATTTTGCTGCGTTTAGAGTCCAGCTTAATTCTGCTGATTGAAGCGGCCTTAGCTAAAGCTTTGGACAAGGTTGAAGCCCAGTGGGATCCACGCCCAAGCTTAGGTGTGGTTCTGGCCTCTGGCGGCTACCCTGCCGACTACAGCGCGGGCCACGAGATCAAAGGCTTAGAGGCGGCAGCCAAGCTGGAAGGTAAAGTTTTCCATGCCGGCAGCAGCCTCAAAGACGGTAAAATCGTCAACACTGGCGGTCGCGTTCTCTGCGCTACTGCGATGGGTAATACGGTTGCTGAGGCGCAAGCCAATGCCTATAAACTGGCTGAGCAAATCAGCTGGGAAGGCAGCTTCTACCGTAAAGACATTGGTTACCGTGCCATTGCGCGCGAGCAGCAATAACCGCTAAGCCAATCAGCATGCTTCCCCTGCTTATACAACCTAGCGGGGGAGCATGTTTAGCACTGTTGAGGGGTTAAGTACTGACGTGAATCCTATACGCTTAACTACCACATTAATCTTCAGCCTATTGTTAGGCTCATTATTTTTGCTTATCAGCGTGCCACGTTACTATGGCTTAATATTCTCGGTAGACAATGCCGCTCAGCTAAGCTTTTTTACTCAGCAGTCCTTCGCTGATTTAAATTTAAATACTGTGCCCCCTCTCATGCTCGGCATGCTACTTGGTGCGTCGATCAGTATTATCTGCTACAACATATTGCAATTTATTTATACACAATTCTACGGCAATATATTGTTTGCCGTTGCGCTCAGTTTCTTTTTGATATTTTTGTTTTTTTTAGCCGAGATATTGACCCCACAGTCCCGTTTTTATCTCAACCGCAATAATGATTTTATCTATATTCCAGTGGTGCTGGGCCTGTTATTTTTGCATGTGCTCTGCCTCAGCTGCACACCGCGCTCACCGCTTTTTAAACGACTGCCCAAGCAACTGATTCGCCATATAGCTTTACTCAGCTTAAGCGGCATTGGCTTACTGGCACTGCCCACCTCTTATGCGCATATCTTCACCTACTATCTACTGATTAGCTCTGCGGTTATTTTGCTGGGCAGCACCTTGCATCTGTGGCAAAGCAATTATCCCCCTGCGCGCACGCTATTTATTGGTCTAAGTGTGTTTTTTATAACCCTGATTGCGGTTTGGCCCTCGTTGATTAATGAGTCGTTCTTACCGGTCGATAGCACCTCTTTATTTACCTTGATTAGCTTGCCCATCAGTGCGGTTATCATCAGTATCGGCATCAATAAAAACCACCACTATCAGCTTGCCCAAACCAGCAGTATGTCTCGTCAGTCAGTGGCTGAAGAGGCCGAAAACCGAGCAAAATCTGAGCTTCTGGCGAAAATAAGCCATGAAATACGCACCCCTCTAAACGGGGTATTGGGCATGACAACATTACTCTTGGACACTCCGCTCTCGAGTAAACAGCGCGATTATGCGCAAACCATTCAGGGCTCGGGCAATGAGCTGCTAGGCCTGATTAATGAAATACTGGATATCTCACGCTTAGAGTCCAATGATATTGTGTTGGGCCACACTCAGTTCAATCTTGCTGGTTTACTGCAAGAATGCAGCCAAGCTTTTTCGAATAGCGCGCATGAGCAACAGGTCGAACTTACCGTCTTCTTGCAGCCACAGATTGCAGAAATTTTGCTGGGTGACCCCGTCCGTTTACGACAGATATTACTCAGTATTCTTAAGAGTGCCTTTCAACGTACTCGCCATGGCAAAGTCACCCTTAGCGTAACCGTCGACCAGCACAGTAAGGATGCGCAACTGGTGTTTAGAATAGAAGACAGCGGCACGCACTTAAGCGATGAAGAGCGTCATATTCTGAGCACCGCACAATTACACAGTAAAGACTTGCTCAGCGCATCTTTTATCGGTGGTAATTTGGGCATTATTATTGCTCGCCAGCTGGTCACCCTGATGCAGGGCACCTTCACCATTCTGCACAGTGCAAAGGGCACTGTATTTACCTTTAACCTGCCCTTTACCCCACAGCACAGCCACGTCACCAGCGTGGAAGCAGACAGCGTATTACGCCAAAAACATATCTTAATTATTGACAGCGACACCCTCTCCCAAAAAGTTCTCGCACAGCAATGCAGTGAGTGGGGGCTACTGGTCAGCAGCCGCTCATCAACCCTGGATGCGGTGGCTTTACTGCGCAACAAAGCCATTCAAGGGCAGCATTTCTCCGCGATTTTAATCAGTGAAACCATTCATAAGCCCAGCGCGATTGATTTTGCGGTACGGATTAAGGAAGACCCGCTGATCGCTGCCAACACCAGTTTGATTATGCTGACCAGTAGCAGTCATATCGATCATATTGCGGTACGTAATGCAGGGATTAGCCATGTACTGATGAAACCCATCAGCGGCTCCACGTTAAAAACCACACTGATCAACGCACTACAATTAAGCACAGCACAGCCACATCAGCCGCAGTCTATTGCCGGCAAGCATGTGCTTGTCGCGGAAGATAATGCCATCTCGATAAAAGTTATCAGCGCCCTCTTAAACAAACTGGGTGTGACCCTAGATGTTGCCACCAACGGACAAATTGCCTTAGAGATGTTACAAAACAATCACTATGATTTAGTCCTGATGGATTGTGAAATGCCGGTAATGGATGGCTATACCGCCGCACGAAAACAGCGCGACTATGAAGCCGCGCACGCTTTAGCACATGTACCAATTATTGCCCTCTCGGCACATGTGCTGGAAGAGCATCATCTACGTGCGAAAGAGTCGGGGATGGATGGTCACTTAGCTAAACCAATCGAACTGGCCAAGCTGCAAGCTATTTTAAGCAAGAATTAAACACCCTTACCCTCGCGGTTGCGCATGGTGTTGCAGGTAGGCCACGGCTAAACCGCTGCAGCTGATAATCAGCACACCTATGATGGAAAGCGCATCGGGTAACTGTGCAAAGGCCAGATAACCGACCACCCCAGCAAAAATAATTTGCGCATAGGTAAAGGGCGCTAAAGTGGCGGCGGTGGAGTATTTTAAGGCCATGGTCAGCAATAGATGAGCGGTCATCGCCAGCAAGCCCAGTGCCAGCATAAACAGCCAATCAATCGGCGCGACCTCGAGTGTGTAGCGCCCTGGTAATAATGCGCTGAGCACGATAACGCCAAATAAGCCTGATAAAAAATTACTGGTTACCGCGTGGTCGGTGCTGGACAGTCGACGGGTAATCAGCTGATAAATCGCAAAGCAAAATGATCCGCCTACTGGCAATAAAATAGCTGGGGTAAATAACGCGCCACCTGGGCGTACAATAAACAGCACGCCTAAAAAGCCGACAATGACCGCAACCCACTGCCCTTTGCTGATCTTTTCATGCAGAAACAGGGCTGACAGCACGGTCACAATCAGTGGCGCTAAAAACATCACCGCCGTAGCTTCAGCCAATGGGATATAGCGTAAGCCGCTGATAAATAGCACGCTAATACTCAGCAGGCAGATGCCTCGCAGCAGCTGTAAGCGCGGCCGCTGTGTACGTACGATGGCCCAGCGCATTTTTGGGAAAAACAAGACGATCATAGCCAGCGTCTGCACCAGATAGCGCAGCCAAATCACCATAATCAGTGGATAGATATGGGTCAGGTATTTCGAAAAACCATCATGCGAGGCCAACAACAGACTCGAACAGAGGATTAAAAGAACACCATAGAGTGGTTTGTGCGACGTACTCATAACACCTTCATAAATTAGTTAGCTTGCTAACTATATCGAAAAAGTAGTCATCATGCCTACTTTCATAACAACAGCAGAGGATTTTAATCTAGGCAAGAACAGTGCAACAGACTAGCAGACAACACAAATGATTCGGTGCGAGCGGGGCTATTGCTGTGACAAGCGCAGCCATGGATGGCGTAGCGCCGGAGCTGAACCCTAGACGGGTTCATCGACGGAACAACAGCGGTAGCCCCGCTCACGGCACACATACATTGCGACTGATTCCAGTCCGCCCCTGCAGCGGCACTTAGTGCATAAACTTAAGTGCTGGATGTCAGCCTTGATCTAGCTGACTCAGTCGCGCTAAGACTTATAACGCCGTACCGCTGCGCAAAGCTTCTTTTTCAGCTATAGATGGCGGCTTGCGACCGGCTAAGTAATGCCGGCTAAAACGCGCAAACCATGTTTCCAAAGCTAAAGCAGCCGTGCTGTCGTTGGCCAGGTGCAGACAAAGCGCCGTGACTTCCGCGGTACACAGATGCTCTTCACGGGTTGAACGACGCAAACGGTAGCGCGAAATAGCCTCAGGTTGCAAACTTAGCACTGGAAAATCCGCAAGATAAGCTGATTTTCGAAACATCTTACGCGCTTCTGTCCACGTCCCATCGAGCACCACAAACAAAGGGCGCTTACCCGCGGCTTTAAGCTGCGTATGCGGCACAGCATGTACCACCCGTTCAGCGGGTACATACTCGTCTGGGAACACCACATAAGGCTGCCATTGTGGGTCAGCTAATAAAGCCAAAATATTCTTATCAACTTCGGTACGCGACCAAGCAAAAGCAAAGGTATCCGGCACGACATCAGCAATCAACCAACCCGTATTCGTCGGTTTCAGCGGCTCGGCATCGTACATCAACAAGCACACCGCACTCTGCGCGGTCACCTGAGGTTGCCAAGCACACATACAATAGGCCGCACCGACGCGGCAGCGTTCACAGCGCACTAAAGATGCACCACGGGCTAGAAAAGGTTTCTTACTGCGCGCCAAGCGCTCATCACGCAAACGCGATACTGCGTGCGGCATAGGGATATCCCAAGAAGGTAAAGCGCATAGTTTAGCAGATTTAACCGCCAGTCCGCTGCGGGTTAGAGCCCAGGCCGGCAGCGAATCAACACAATAAACACAGCCATCCATCTACACGTCAAGTCAATGGTTAGCCATGTCACACAAACAGAAACGCAACCCGAAGGTTGCGCTCTGTGTCATTACGGCAGCTTAAGACTTACTTAAAGACAATCTCACCGTCTTCAACCAATGCCTTAATGGTTGTACCTGGCTCAAACTCTCCAGCGAGAATTTGTTGTGCCAATGGGTTTTCAATCCAACGCTGAATCGCTCGTTTCAATGGACGCGCACCATAGATGGGGTCGTAGCCTTCGGCGACTAACTTCTCTAAGGCTTCTGCGGTTAACTCAAAGCGCAATTCACGCTCAGCTAAACGCTGACGCAAACGGCCCAATTGAATCTCAGCAATACCGGCAATCTGCTCAGTACCCAGCGGTTCAAAGATCACCAACTCATCAATCCGGTTGATAAACTCTGGGCGGAAGTGAGTCCCTACCGCATCCATCACCGCGGCACGCTGCGCTTCACGATCACCCATCAACTCTTGGATCTGCACTGAACCTAAGTTCGAGGTCATTACCACTACGGTATTACGGAAGTCCACAGTACGACCATGACTGTCAGTTAAACGACCATCATCCAGCACCTGCAGCAGTACGTTAAACACATCAGGGTGGGCTTTTTCCACCTCATCCATCAGTACCACTGAGTAGGGCTTGCGGCGTACCGCTTCAGTTAAGTAACCACCTTCCTCGTAACCCACATAACCTGGAGGCGCACCAATTAAACGTGCCACCGAGTGTTTCTCCATAAACTCGGACATATCAATGCGGATCAAGGCATCTTCGGTATCAAACAAAAACTCAGCCAAGGCTTTACACAGCTCAGTTTTACCCACACCGGTTGGGCCAAGGAACAAGAAGGAACCACTTGGACGGTCAGGGTCAGACAATCCAGCCCGCGAACGACGTACCGCGTTGGATACTGCGGTGACTGCTTCATCTTGACCAATCACCCGTGTGTGCAACAAGTCTTCCATTTTCAGCAGCTTATCGCGCTCGCCTTCAAGCATTTTCGACACGGGAATACCTGTCCATTTCGACACCACATCAGCAATTTCTTCATCGGTGACCTTGGTGCGCAACAGCTGATTTTCTACCTTACTGCCTTCATCAACCTGCGCTAAGCTGCGCTCTAACTCAGGAATCACACCATATTGCAATTCAGCAGCACGGTTCAGATCACCTTTACGGCGCGCCAGTTCGATCTCTTGACGAGCTTGCTCAATTTTTTGCTGCAGCTGCGCAGAACCTTGTACTTCAGACTTTTCAGCCTTCCAGATTTCTTCTAAATCAGCGTACTCGCGCTCCAGCTCAACAATTTCTTCTTTCAGTTTTTCTAGACGCTTTTTAGTCGCGGCATCATCTTCTTTTTTCAGCGCTTCACGCTCAATTTTCAGCTGAATTAAGCGTCGGTCTAAACGGTCCAAGGCCTCAGGCTTAGAGTCAATTTCCATGCGGATCATACTGGCCGCTTCATCAATCAAGTCAATGGCCTTATCAGGCAGCTGGCGATCAGTAATATAACGGTGTGACAACTTAGCCGCAGCGATAATGGCACCATCGGTGATGGTGACACCATGGTGCACTTCATAGCGCTCTTTTAAGCCACGCAAGATGGCAATGGTGTCTTCTTCAGACGGCTCATCCACCTGTACTTTCTGAAAACGACGCTCAAGGGCGGCATCTTTCTCAATATACTGGCGGTACTCATCCAAAGTGGTAGCACCCACGCAGTGCAACTCTCCACGGGCCAATGCAGGCTTGAGCATATTGCCCGCATCCATCGCGCCTTCGCCTTTACCGGCGCCGACCATGGTATGCAGCTCATCAATAAAGAGGATAATTTGGCCTTCTTGCTTAGCCACTTCATTAAGCAAACCTTTTAAACGCTCTTCAAACTCACCGCGATATTTAGCCCCTGCAATCAGCGCCCCCATATCCAGTGACAATAAACGTTTGCTTTTTAGGCCATCCGGCACTTCGCCATTGATAATACGCTGGGCCAAACCTTCCGCAATCGCAGTTTTACCCACGCCCGGCTCACCGATTAATACGGGGTTATTTTTTGTGCGGCGCTGTAGCACCTGAATAGTACGACGAATCTCTTCATCGCGACCAATCACCGGGTCCAGCTTGCCCTCTTCGGCGCGCTTGGTTAAATCAATAGTGTATTTATCCAGCGCTTGGCGTGACTGCTCAGCATTCGGGTCATCCACACTTTCACCGCCACGCAAGTTGCTAATAGCATTCTCTAACGACTGACGAGTAACGCCTTGAGCCAAGAGAATTTTACCCAGTGCAGTATTGGCATCCATCGCCGCCAGCAACACCAGCTCGCTAGAAATATACTGATCACCTTTTTGCTGTGCCAAACGATCGGCCTGATTAAGCAGGCGCACTAAATCTTGCGACATGCCCATATCGCCGGTAGGATTTTTCAGCTTGGCCAGCTGATCTAAACCTTTAGTTAAGGCCTCACGCAGATTTTTAACATCAAAACCCACTTGCATCAGCAGTGGACGAATCGCGCCACCTTGCTGATCCAATAACGCCATTAACAGGTGTAATGGTTCAATGGCCGTATGGTCCTGACCCACAGCTAATGACTGTGCATCGGACAGCGCTAACTGCAACTGACTGGTAAAACGATCAATACGCATAATTCCCTTTCCTCATCAAAGTTACAACGAGCAGGTCAGCTATTTTCGCCACAGCGCTCGTCTCAATGGTGTATTACATGAGGCATATTTGCACAATTTCAAGGGCCGCGCATTACGCAAGAGCAAATACTTTACTTTTCAACTAGCTATAAAGCTAAAGAGCCAAACGACCACCGCGCAGTTTAGCCGCAGATAAACCATGGGGTAATAAGGTTTGCTGATGGTGCGCATGACACAGAGCAATGGCTAAGGCATCTGAGGCATCAATTTGTGGCTTCTTGGTCAGTTTCAACAGGTGCATAACCATAAGTTGCACTTGCTCTTTGGCCGCACGACCACTGCCGGCGATTGCCGATTTAACTTGTGTGGCGCTGTACTCAGAGACGCTTAAACCCGCTTGTGTACCGGCCACAATGGCCACGCCGCGCGCCTGCCCCAGTTTCAGTGCAGAGTCAGCATTGCGCGCCATAAACACTTGCTCAATGCCCATGGTGTCCGGCTGATAGGTTTGAATAATTTGACTGACCCCAGCAAACACTGCATTTAAACGTTCAGCCAGTTCGCCTGTACCCGTACGGATGCAGCCAGAGGCCACATATTCACACATACGGCCATTATCTCGAATCACCCCATAGCCGGTGATTCGTGAGCCTGGGTCAATGCCTAAAATAAGTGTCATAGCTAAATCCTTGGTGCCCACGTTTAGCGAGCTACAACTGTAGGCTCGATCTAAGGCATTAAAACAAAAAACCTCTGGGCTTGTGCAAACAAGCATCCAGAGGCTTATAGGTCAAACCCTGTAAGCTAAAACTTACAGTTGCTCCATCACATCATCAGGGATTTCTGCGTTGGAGTAGACGTTTTGTACGTCATCTAAATCTTCCAAAGCATCAATTAAACGCATCACTTTTTCTGCGCCATCTAAATCCAGCTCAGCGGTCATGGTTGGAATCATCGTCACTTCCGCCTCTTCCGCAGCAAAACCCGCAGCAGTCAGTGCTTCGCTGACCGTGATAAAGTCAGCAAAGGCAGTTAATACCTCGACCGAACCATCATCATTGATCAGGATATCATCCGCGCCTAACTCCAGCGCAGCATCCATCAAGGCTTCTTCATCAACACCTGGCGCATAACAAATCTGGCCTTTGCGCTCAAATAAGTAAGCAACTGAACCATCGGTGCCTAAGTTGCCACCGTATTTATTAAATGCATGACGAATTTCAGCAGCGGTACGATTACGGTTATCAGTCATGGTTTCCACAAAAACCGCCACGCCATTAGGCGCATAGCCTTCGTACACCAACTCTTCAACGTTATCGCCATCGCCACCGCCTACACCACGGGCAATCGCACGGTCAATCGTATCGCGGGTCATATTCGCAGACAGTGCTTTATCAACCGCTAAACGCAAACGCGGGTTATCGGCAGGAATACCGCCCTGCTTCGCCGCAACCGTTAACTCACGAATCAGTTTGGTGAAAATCTTGCCGCGCTTATTATCTTGACGCTCTTTGCGGTGCTTGATATTCGCCCATTTGGAATGCCCAGCCATAACAACTCCCGTTTTATCTCTGTACTGTAGTTAAAAATGCGCTACGAGCGATCTCCTGTGTCAACAGCAAACCACTCGACGCTCTACTTAAATCACTTTACTCAGCTTTTGGCTGCTCACGCAGACGGATATGTAAATCACGCAGCGCAGTGGCATCCACTGTACCTGGTGCTTGCGTCATCACGCAGGCCGCACTTTGGGTTTTCGGGAAGGCAATCACTTCACGAATCGATTGCGCACCGGTCATCAACATGACTAAACGGTCCAAACCAAAGGCTAAACCACCATGCGGTGGCGCGCCATATTTCAAGGCATCGAGCAAGAAGCCAAACTTCTCTTGTTGCTCAGCGGCTTCAATTCCGAGAATTTCAAAGACTGTTTGCTGCATGGTGCGGTCGTGAATACGGATCGAACCACCACCCAATTCAGTACCGTTAAGTACCATATCGTAAGCACGTGACAGCGCAACACTTGGGTTAGCACGCAACGCCTCTGCGCTGCACTTCGGCGCAGTAAAGGGGTGATGAATCGCCGTGAGCGAGCCATCATCAGTGGTTTCAAACATGGGGAAATCAACCACCCACATCGGTGCCCATTTGCAGGTTAACAAGTCTAAGTCGTGACCTAAACGGATACGCAAGGCACCCAAAGCATCGCTGACCACTTGCGCTTTATCCGCGCCAAAGAAGACGATATCACCATCCACAGCGCCCACCCGATCAAGGATGGTATTGAGGTTGTCTTCTGGGATAAATTTAACAATCGGTGACTGTAAACCTTCCGCACCTTTCGCACGCTCATTGACTTTAATATACGCCAAACCGCGTGCACCAAAGTTGCTGACATATTTGGTGTACTCGTCAATTTTGCCACGCGGCATGCTGCCTTGACCGGGCACTCGCAGGGCTGCCACACGGCCTTTAGGGTCATTGGCCGGACCGCTGAATACTTTAAAATCAACACCGGTCAGCTGATCGGCGATATCAACCAATTCCAGCGGGATACGTAAATCAGGCTTATCGGAACCGAAGCGACGCATCGCCTCTGCATAAGTCATATGCGGGAATTCAGCAAAATCCACATCCAGCACATCTTTAAACAACTGACGCACCATGGTTTCGGTGATGGACATAATGTCCGCTTCATCCATAAAACTGGTTTCAATATCAATCTGGGTAAATTCTGGCTGACGATCCGCGCGCAAGTCTTCATCACGGAAGCACTTAGCGATTTGGTAGTAACGATCAACACCGGCCACCATCAGTAACTGTTTAAACAGCTGCGGTGACTGGGGTAGAGCAAAGAAGCTGCCAGGATGGGTGCGGCTTGGTACTAAGTAGTCACGCGCGCCTTCTGGCGTGGCACGGGTCAGAATCGGAGTTTCCACATCAAGAAAACCATGTTCATCTAAATAACGACGAATACTGGTGGTCACCCGTGAACGTAATTTCAACTTAGCGGCCATTTCTGGACGGCGTAAATCAATAAAACGGTAACGCAAGCGGGTTTCTTCACCGACATCCGAATGCTCATGCAAAGGGAAAGGTGTGGTTTCCGCTTCATTGAGCACTTCTAAATCAGTGGCAATGACTTCAATCGCGCCGCTGGGCATATTGGGATTGACCGCGCCCTCTGGACGTGGATTAACCACACCTGTCACTTTCACGACATATTCGCTGCGCACGCGGTCAGCGGTGGCAAAAATAGCAGCCTGCTCAGGATTAAAAACGACTTGGGCGAGGCCTTCACGGTCGCGGATATCGAGGAAAATAACCCCGCCGTGGTCACGACGACGGTGGACCCAACCGCAAAGAGTAACGGTTTGCCCATTTAGGGATTCGTTTAAGTGCCCGCAATAGTGGCTGCGCATCATGATAGCGTTCGCTTCCTTGAAAATATGAAAAGACCGATACCTATTGCACACAAAACGCTTACTGAGTAGCGCACGCGCCAAGGCATCGCAGAAAACCCTGATTATATAGCCTAACCGCGCTGACGGCTATGCCATGTCGAATCAGCACAGCCTAGAGCAGCGCCATGCCCGCCGAACAGTAGCGTATGGTCGACTGACAAGTGCTGTTTAACCGGAGAGCCTCGCTCTGTGTGCTTATCGAGACGGGTTCTTGATTAACAAACAGCCTACTACCTACTTTAGTTGTTTGAGTCATTGCCGTGTTTGCTGTTTAATAAGCGAATAGTGGCTGTAGTTTTTATCTGCAGTCACTTGGACACGACAGCGGCGTTGCTCACGCAGAGCGCTGTACTTGGAGTCGGTTCTCTTATTTATTGTGATTCTTATCAAGGTGAGTCCATTGCGTATGTTAAAAATTGTCCATTTGGTTACCGGTGCAAGTGCACTGCTCCTTTCGCTTATTTTAGCCAGTAATAATCAGCCTGCAGCCTTATTGCTTGCTTCATTGGCTGCAGCCAACTTATTGATTGCTCCCATATTACCCACTTGGGCACGGGGCGGTCGTCGTCAACTACAAGGTCTGGTTTCAGCTTTAATCGTCTTAGCCACAGCCATGCAAGCGGTGTTTATGCTGAGTGGCGGCGAGCAGGTTGATAATCAAACTTTAAGCCTATTCACTCTAATTGCTGCGGTGGTCATCCATTTAGCGCTGAATCTGCGTAAAGTCAGCACTAAAAGCGCACCGCTGTCACAAGACCTCAGCGACCGTGAAACCGGTACTGTGAAGTGGTTTAACACCTCAAAAGGCTTTGGTTTTATTTCACGCGATTCAGGTGATGATATTTTTGTTCACTTCCGTGCCATTCGTGGTGAGGGCCATCGCGTTTTGGTTGAAGGCCAGCGCGTTGAGTTTACCGTGATGGACCGTGACAAAGGCTTACAAGCAGAAGACGTGATTGCAGCGCTGCCGGATGAGCGCGGCTAACTGATAGGTTCGCTATCTTTAAAAGCCTGCATAACGCAGGCTTTTTTGTATCTGGGTACGGCGCTGAGACTGATTATTTTTAAATTAAACAACCCCGCACCATGGCAAAAAACCCTGTAGCGCCCTTGACATCCTCCCCGACCTAAAGAGGCTGTCGCAAATCATTTAATAGCCCATGATGAAATAGTTGCTCGGCGATTTCGATGACAGGACGATTCAATTGCGCTCATCCGGGTAGTTACGATCTTTTTCTGTCATCGACAGGATGAGCCCTGACATCCCAAGCAGTGAGTCTATAAAAAACTGATCCTCAAGTGGCATCATGCCCAAGAAAATGGCCTTAGCGTCCCCCTGCTTGAAGCGTCTTCCTGATGAGGTTGTCGTCACTCGGTGGGGCGGAGGTGATGAGGCTGGCTATTCCTGAAAAAGCGCAAATTGCCTGTCATCAGGCGTGGGCATGCATGCTGTCGACACGGTAAGCTCTCAGATGGAAATGTGATCCATTTTACAGTATTACCCCTTTCGCGACAGCCTCTCAAAGTACGAGGTCTTACGCGACCTTGATAATAAAACACCCACCTGATGTGGGCGTTTTATTTTAGAACACACTACTCAGCCATTATGGATAGAGGCCTCGCAACTGACGCGCTTCTAAAATACGCGTGCAGGCGGTAATAAAGGCAGCAGTACGTAAAGATACACTGTGCTCGCTGGCTGTGGCAGAGAGCGACTGGTAAGCATCCAACATGATGGTCTCAAGACGCTGATTAATCTCTTCAACGCTCCAATAGAAGCTCGATGAGTTCTGCACCCACTCAAAATAACTCACGGTCACGCCACCGGCATTCGCCAATACATCGGGGACAATAATCACGCCTTTACGGGTCAAGATATCGTCAGCCTCAGGCGTGGTTGGACCATTGGCCCCTTCAACAATAATGCGTGCACGAATGGCATCCGCATTATGCTTGGTAACCTGCCCTTCTAAGGCGGCAGGAATCAAAATATCGGTGTCTATGGCCCAGAACTCATCGGCAGCAATGGCTGTGGTATTGGCTGCACCACCGACACCACCGGTTTTTTTCACATGCTGCAGTAAGGCCTCAACATCCAAGCCACTGGCATCATAAATAGTGCCGGTATGGTCTTGTACCGCCACGACTTTAGCGCCCACTTCAGTGAACAAACGTGCAGCGGTACCGCCCACATTACCAAAACCTTGAATACTGATGCGCGCGCCGGTTAAGTTAATGCCCGCATCTTTAGCCGCCGCTACACCGACAATAAACACACCGCGACCAGTCGCTTCAACCCGTCCTAAACTACCGCCCAAGGCAATAGGTTTACCGGTGACGATACCCGGTTGTGTCGCGCCAGCATGCATGGAATAAGTGTCCATCATCCATGCCATGGTTTGTGCATTGGTATTGACATCAGGCCCTGGAATATCTTTATTCACGCCAATAATAGAGCTGATTTCATTGGTGTAACGACGCGTGATACGCTCCATTTCAGCCTGCGAGTATTTACGTGGATCAACCCGAATGCCGCCTTTAGCACCACCAAAAGGTAGCCCAACCACCGCAGTTTTGATCGACATCCATGCAGACAATGCCATCACTTCAGACAGGGTGACATCCTGGTGATAACGCACACCGCCTTTACCGGGGCCACGATTAAGGCTGTGCTGAACACGGTACCCTTCAAAGTGAGCAATACTGCCATCATCTAAACGTACCGGCACATCAACAATCAGACTGCGCTCTGGATGCTTTAAGGTGTTGGTCCACTTGCTTAATTCGCCCATATACGGAGCAACTCGATCAACCTGCTGGAGGAAAATACCCCAAGGGCCTGGGTTCTCAGCGTTCAAATAGGAAGGTATATGTTCGGTTTCTTGTTGTGACATAATTTAAACCTTAATCATTAAAAGTATGGACCCTATATAAAAGCGGGCCGTGCAAAACAGCCGATTTTAACGGATTACAGCGCTTCTGGCTCCTAACAAAGGCTTATATCACAAAACAACTGTCAAAAAATGCATAGCAAACACGCTGTAAGCCACACCCTAATGGACCCACAGGCCGCTTTAGAGCGTTGTAATAAATATTTTAAAAAGCCGACGCCACTCAATAAAGACTGCGTTGTAGCTACTTTATCCATAATGAACAGGCTAAGATTGCAGACAACAATATGTGTCTTCGATGTCTCCCTCAATTAGCCTTTTATAAAAAATAAGGACCTAGAATGTCCGATCATGACGTATTTCCTTATCTGAATGTGCTACACGAACAAGGCGGTTCAGATATGTATTTTAGTGTCGGTGCTGTACCGCAAATGAAAGTAGAGGGGGCGTCACGCGCCATTGGCAAGCAACCTCTGCCGCCCTCATCGGTACAGCAAATGGCTTACCAATTAATGACGCAAAAGCAAATTTCAGAATTCGAACGCGACCTGGAAATGAACTTGGCGGTTGGCATGCAAGGCTCTGGGCGTTTTCGAGTCAATGTGTTCTATCAACGTGGCGAAGTGTCGATGGTGGTCAGGCATATTAAAAACACCATCCCAGACTTTGCCACCTTAGGCTTACCTCCGATGCTGGAGCGTTTAGCACTGCTCAGTCGCGGCTTAATTTTGGTCACCGGTGCCGCCGGCTCAGGTAAATCAACCACCTTGGCCGCCATGCTGGATTTTCGTAACAGCCGCGTTGGCGGGCATATTTTATGCATTGAAGACCCGATTGAGTTTTTACATAAACATAAGCAATCAGTGGTTAACCAACGCGAAGTGGGCTTAGACACCCGTAGCTTTGCCGCAGCACTGCATAACGCCTTACGCGAAGCGCCGGATGTGATTATGATCGGTGAAATTCGTGATGCAGACACCATGCAACATGCGCTGCACTATGCAGAAACCGGCCATCTCTGCGTAGCCACCCTGCACGCCACCAGCACCACCCATGCTCTTGAGCGTATTGCCCGTTTTTTTCCAGAAGACGCACGCCGACAAGTGTTAGCAGATATCTCGCAAAACTTAGTGGCGATTATCGGCCAGCGCTTAATCCCGGGCATTGAGCAAAAGCGTGTAGCGGCCATCGAACTGATGCTCGGCACACCTTATATTAAGGACTTAATCCAGCGCGATCAGCTGGATGAACTGAAAAGTGCAATTGCCCGCTCACAAGAACAAGGCTTACAAACCTTTGACCAAGAGTTGTTTAGATTATTCAGCGCTAAAAGCATTAGCCTTGAGGAGGCCTTAAAGTTTGCCGACTCAAAAACTGATCTAACTTTGAAAATAAAGCTAGAGCGTGGCTTTAGTGACGAGACCTCTGATACGTTAGAGATGACATAGGTCGCTTTATGACTAAAAGCAATCAATGTGATCGCCTTTTCTGCACAACTTAAGACGGAGCATGTCATGCACGATTCAAAGTCATTATTTAAACCCTTTCAACTCGGCTCTTTAAGCATTCCTACTCGAATTGTAATGGCGCCTATGACCCGCTCATTCTCACCCGGCGGCGTACCCAATGCACAGGTGGTTGAATATTACCGCAAGCGCGCCGCCGCCGGTGTGGGGCTTATTATCACTGAAGGCACCACCGTCAATCACTGCGCGGCCAATGGTTATCCTCATGTGCCACGTTTTTATGGTGAAGATGCATTAAGCGCTTGGACGGATGTTGTGCGCGCAGTGCATCAGGCCGGCGGAACAATCATGCCGCAACTCTGGCATGTAGGTAATGTACGCCGCTTAGGCACCGAACCGGATGCCAGCGTGCCGGGCTACGGCCCGATGCAAAAAGATAAAGACGGCGAAGAAATTGTCCATGGCATGAGCCAAGCGGATATTGATGCCGTGATTGCAGCTTTTGCCCAAGGCGCTAAAGATGCGCAAGCGATAGGTATGGATGGCGTAGAAATTCACGGCGCGCACGGCTACTTAATTGACCAGTTTTTCTGGGAAGGCAGCAACCAACGCACGGACAACTACGGTGGCAGCATGGCCAAGCGTGGGCGTTTTGCGGTAGAAATTATTCAAGCGGTACGTGCCGCGGTCGGCCCTGACTTTCCGATTGTGTTGCGTTTTTCACAATGGAAACAGCAAGACTACAACGCGCGTCTAGCACACACGCCAGATGAGCTAAACACCTTTTTACAACCCTTAGTTGATGCCGGGGTGGATATTTTCCATTGTTCTACGCGCCGCTTCTGGGAGCCTGAATTTGCTGGCTCAGAGCTCAACCTGGCCGGCTGGACGCGCCAACTCACCGGCAAACCAACGATTACTGTTGGCAGTATTGGTTTAGATGGCAGTGAGTTCACCAGCTTTTTAAGCAATACCGATGAGATTGCTCAGCCAGCCAGCTTAGAGGGCTTATTAACCCGCTTCGAGGCAGAGGAGTTTGATTTAGTCGCGGTCGGCCGAGCGCTGCTGGTCGACCCAGAATGGGCAGCAAAAGTACGCGATGGTCGTCAAGATGAAATTTTACCTTTCAGCCGTAATGCCCTAGGCAGTCTGTCTTAAATCACTGAGTGTGCTGCGCGGTCCTAGCGCGCCCAGCACACCCTCTTTAGCACAAGCTATGCGCTGTAGCTTACTCGTCGTCAGAGCCTTCGCGATCACGGTAGCCGAGCAAATACAAAATGCCGTCTAAGCCTAAGGTGGAAATGGCTTGGCGAGCTGATTGTTTGACCATAGGTTTAGCCCGAAACGCCACACCTAAACCGGCCAAACCCAACATGGGTAAATCATTAGCGCCATCGCCCACGGCAATGGTTTGCTCTAAACGCAAGCCTTCCAATGAGGTCAGTTCACGCAGCAAATCCGCTTTACGTTGCGCATCAACAATAGGCTCAATGGCGCGCCCGGTCAGTTTTCCATCGACAATTTCCAGCTCATTGGCATACACATAATCAATACCTAAACGTGCTTGCAGCTGCTTGGCAAAGTAAGTGAAGCCACCGGATAAAATGGCCGTTTTATAGCCTAAACGTTTCAGTTCAGTAAACAGCACTTCCGCGCCTTCGGTCAGGCGTAATGACGCACCGATCTCAGCCAAGACATCTTCTGACAAGCCTTCGAGTAAAGCTAAACGCTCTTTAAAGCTGGCTTTAAAGTCCAACTCACCCTGCATCGCTCGCTCAGTAATGGCTGCCACCTGCTCACCAACACCGGCCGCTTTAGCTAACTCATCAATCACTTCCGCTTCAATCAGAGTGGAGTCCATATCAAATACAGCGAGGCGGCGATTGCGGCGAAACACTGTATCGCGCTGGAAGGCAATATCGACATTCAGATCTTGCGCAACACTTAAAAAATCAGCACGTAAAGCCGCGGCATCCGCCGGCTCACCACGCACGGAAAACTCAATACAGCCCTTGCCTTGGCTTTCTGGCGTATCCAGCGGCATACGTCCAGAGAGACGATCAATATGATCAATATTTAAACCATACTGCGCCGTAATCGCACTGACCCGCTGCAACTGCTCGGCGGTGACTTTACGTGTCAGCAAGGTGACGATGTAACGTGGCTTACCTTGACCGGCAACCCACTGCTGGTAGTCCTGTTCCGAAACGGGGGTAAAACGTACTTGTTGATCCAGCTTATAGCTAGTAAACAGTACATCTTTCAGTACCGCCGACGCCTGCTCAGTGCTTGGAATCTCAACTAAAATACCAAAGGACAAAGTGTTATGAATCACCGCTTGACCAATATCTAAAATATTCACACCACTGTGCGCCAGCACGCCCATAATGGCGGCGGTTAACCCCGGACGGTCTTCACCTGTGATGTTAATCAGGACAATTTCGCGCACGGTGCTTTCTCCGCAGATAAAAAAGAGCCATTCTAGCCATTTAATCGTGCCACGGGCAGTCCTTTTGCTTGTTCTATGCTTTACGAGCGCTATACTTTACCGTTGTTGTGGCTGCTAACACTAGATTCGCGTGCCTATCAGTATGTCTAACATTTTTATTTACTTGGAAAACCTTGTCTATGCCACTCGACTTTGCACACTCACGACGCACCAGTATTGCTTCGCGTATAACAAGTTATGTTTTCCTAACCATTAGTATCTGCCTGCTCGCCTTTGCTTGGATGGTGCATACGCAACTGCAATGGTCGCTACAGCAACAGGCCCAAGCCTTAGGGCACAGCTTGCTGCAACAAACCCGCAGCCCCGTAGAGGATGCGTTATCCGTCGATGATACCCTTAGCATCGCGGTATTATTGCGTGAGCTGGTCAGCAACCCTTATGTATCCTATGCCGCGCTGTATAATGTGGACAAGCGCATTCTTGCCGAGGCGGGGCTGCGGCCATCAACAAAACCCACGGCCGCAGGTGTCTACTCGCAGCAACTGTCCTTGCAAAATATAACCAGCGGCTCACTGCAGCTCCAGATTGATATGGATAAATTGCAGCAACCGCTCACCACCAGCCTGCAGAGCATGGGTATCTTGGCCTTAGTGATACTGCTGCTGGCGCTTTTATTAGCCCTGCATGTGGCCCGCTCCATTGCCTTACCACTGCAGAACTTAAGTAATTGGCTGATCAATCCAGCACCGCCTGCACCGCATATTCAGCGCTCAGATGAAATTGGCTTATTAGCCCGCCAACTCAATAAATACTTTATTGACGACACACAAGCAGACGCAATTCCCACCCTACACCACAGTGAAATCGTCGCGTCGGCAGCGGTGCCAAGCAGTACTGTCGCCACACCCAGCGCAGAGCCCATACAGGCGTACGACCCGTTACTTGATACGCTGCCAGTCCATGTGCTAGATGCAGACACGTCTGCAGCCTATACGCAGCCAGCGCTGAATCCACGCACGGTAATTTTAGCTGTCGGCTTCGGTAATATGGAGCCATTGCGCCAATTGCCCAGCGAGCGCTTAACGGACCTTCTGAAAAAATACCGCCATGCGGTTAAACAAGCAGCAGCCTTATACAATGGTGGTTTGCATACCTTAGTTGATGGCCGCAGCTTAATTACTTTTGACTCTGATCACGCTGAATACCATCGCAACGCCCTCTGCTGTGGCGAATTGCTGCGCGCCTTTGGCCATAGCTTACAGCTTGAGGTAGCGGATAGCGGTATCGCCTTACATATACAACTGGGACTTAGCGAAGGCCCTAGTGTTAAGGATTTATCACTGGGTGAGTTACTGTTAAGCGAGACGGCACAAAACGCTCTAAACCTGAGCCAAAACAGCCGCAACTTACTGCTAATGAACAATCGCTTAGCGCAACACAGCAGCATTGCTAGCTGTTCGCGCATCCGCCCAGTGACACAACCGGCAGAGGCCAGCTGCCTAGAGTCACTGCTGCAACCCTATCCTGGGCTACTGCAAAAACAACTGCAGAGTTTGCTCCTCGCCTAGCTCAGAGCCCTACCATTTAGCGGCCCCTTGCTCATCCGCATCAGGGCCTAGAGATCAAGTGCCTCACTGTGCAGCCTGAGGCGCTCAACGAATCAATCAAAAACGATAGACACCAGGCTCTCGCACCGGATCAACCACAGGGATTTTCAGTGGCACTATGGCCCCTTGAGTAGCGCTATCGCTGCTGTTTGCAGGGCTGGAACGGCTCGGTTTTTTCTTCACCGTCTCAGTTGGCACTTCTTCTCGTATCGCGCGCACTAACTGCTGCGACAGCAACGCCAGCAAGTCACTCTGCGCACGCACTTGATCACTCAGTTCGCCATTATGGGCTTCTTCGAAACGCACCACGCGACTGTTACGCAAGCTGCCCTGCGCATCCAGCAAACGCCACTGCGCCTCTAATACAGCAGACTGATTGACACCCGAATCCAAACGACTGATGCTCAGGACTATTTGCGCCTGCGCCTCTATCCCAACACGGTCCGGGTACAAAGAAATGCGACTACTGCCTAGCTGGGCAGAAATCTGGCGCAATAAAAACTGCCCCATATCATCCTGTAAACTGCCAGCCCAGCGCGCTTGCTGACTGAGACTTAAACTGCCATCTGCTTCACGTTGCACGACGTTTTCGCGCTGCAAATAGTCAGCAATTTTTAACGGCCCGAGCAACACAGTGACATTATTGTCACGACTGGCTAGATCAGCCACAGGCTGTTGTAATTGATAAAATTGAGTCGGCGGAGCAACACTGCAACCTACGGTTCCTAGTGCTAAAACGCCAAGCATGGCTATACCCAATGGCAAGCGCATTATTTGTTTCATCTGTTCACCGTTTCTTGCCAAAGATAATCGATTGCGGCTGCTGCTCTAAACTTTCGGCGGTACGTTGTAAGGCCTTACTGGCCTGGCCTAAGTCTTGTAAAGACTGCAACAACTCATATTGTAATTCTGATTGCGGCCCCAAACTGCGGCGCCCATCACTGACCATGTCATCCATTTGCTGCAGCGCAGCACGAGCACTTTGCGCCGCTTGGCGCACATCAACCAGCGCATTTTTTAGCTCTGTGCTACCACTTTCGACATTATCTAGCATGCCAGGCAGACGCTGTTGCAATTGCTGACTGATTTTTTCAAAGTTACTTAGGGTGACACTTAAACTCTGCATCCCCGACTCTGTTTCTGGTGCAGAAGCTAAACGTTCAAAGGCTAATAAAGTTTTATTGGCGGCCTCTAAGGTGTCCTTCATAGGTATTTCTTTTAAACCATCCACTAAATCTCTTAACACATCAGCCACTTGATCAATCCGTGAAGGCACACTGGGGATAGCGGGCAAATCAATAATATGCGGCTCACGAATATAACCTTGCTGGCCAGCAAAGAAATCCAAAGCCACAATCGCCTTGCCGGTGAGTAAGCTCGGCGTTTGCAATTGCGCGCGTAAGCCTCGTTGCATTAAGCGATCAATCGAGCGGTCAAAACTCTCTTGACTACTTTGGCTCGGCACATTTTCCGCATTAATACGAATGGTGACTGGCATAACTACATCATTTAAGTTGCGATCATAGGATAAATTAATTTGCCGCACATTACCCACTTTAACCCCACGGTAGGTCACATCGGCGCCAATATCTAAGCCGTCCAAAGCCCCAGTAAAATACACCACATACTCCACTGGGCGACTGAGCAAACTATCTCGACTCAAGAGCAGTAACCCAGCCGCCAGCAGTACCACGCCACTGAGTAAAAATGCACCAATAAAAAAGGGTTTGCGCGATTCAGTCATTGTGTTACCTCACTGCTTGCAGCTTCACCGCGCCGTAAAAAGCGCTGTACTGTCTCAGGGCCATGCGCTAATAAATCCTCTAAAGAGCCTAGAGCAATTTGCGTACGGGTTGCATTATCAAGAAATAAACAGGTGTCAGCGATGGCATAAATACTCGGCAACTCGTGAGTTACCAGCACAATACTTGAACCTAAGCTATCGCGCAGCTGTAAAATCAATTCATCCAAAGCCATCGAGCTCAGTGGATCCAGTCCCGCCGAGGGCTCATCAAAGAACAGCACTTGCGGATCCAAAGCTAAGGCCCGCGCCAAAGCGGCACGTTTACGCATGCCACCAGACAATTCAGCAGGATAAAGCATATCGCAACCGGTCAAGCCGACCAGCGCCAGCTTAATCGCCGCCAACTCATGTAAATCGGCCTGGGTTAATTCCGGCCGCCACGTACTTAGCGGCAGACAAATATTTTCTCTCAGGGTCATGCCGCCCCAGAGTGCGCCATTTTGATAGAGCACACCAAAATGCTGCTGTAAATTGGCCCGACTGTCAGCATCGCGCGCCCAAAAATCTTCACCTTGAAATAATACGCGACCGGCCAAGGGCGCTTGCAAACCAATCAAGTGGCGCAGCAAGGTACTTTTCCCACAACCACTGCCGCCCATAATGACAAAGATTTCACCTTGTTTAATACTGAAATTCAGGTCGCGTTGAATCACCAAAGAGCCATAACCGGCACTGAGATTGTCGGCCTCTAATATCGCATCACTCATGCTTAGATCCCCAACTGCGTGCAAATAAGGGTAATCACCGCATCACTGACCACTAAGGCGACGATAATACTGACCACGGCGTTAGTGGTCGCCTGCCCCACAGCTTGCGCATTACGGCCGCAGGATAAGCCGTAATAACAACCAATTAAACCAATCAATACAGCAAAGACCAGGCTTTTAAATAGACCGATTAAAAAGTCGGTCAAGGTCAGCATTTCTAAACTTTGATTAATATATTGCTGCGCAGAGATATCAAATAAGCCTGAACCGATCACAAAACCACCGAAGATCCCTAAGATATCGGCAAAAACGGTCAGGATCGGCATACTGACCAATAAGGCCAATAAACGCGGCAGCACTAAAAACTCCAAAGGTGGGAAACCAAAGGTTTTTAACGCATCGATTTCTTCGTTGGCCTGCATACTGCCCAACTCCGCAGCATAGGCCGCACCGGTGCGGCCGGCCATAATCACCGCAGTCATCAAGGCCCCCATTTCCCGGGTCATACCAATGGCCACCATATTGGCGATATAGAGTTGCGCGCCAAAGGCTTCCAGCTGCACCGCGCCCACAAAGGCTAAGATCAAGCCAATCAAAATGGCAATCAAGGCCACAATTGGCAAAGCACCCGGGCCGCATTGCTGAAAGGCCATCCAGAAATCGGACAGACGCATCCGCGCTTGACCTGCCAATAAGCGTCCCAACGCCTGCACCACTTCGCCAATAAAGATACTGGTGTTGCTGATGGCACCAGCAACCGCCTGTGCGCTCAAGCCAACGCGCGCCACCCAGCCATACTCAGGCGGCGCGGCTGCTTGCGCTTGCGTGGAGGGGCTGGCCGCCATTTCTAGTAAGCGCTCAACACCCTCGGGCAAGCCTTGTAAATTAAGGCTGATTTGCTGCTCGCTGGCTAAACGCTGCATGCGCCGCAATAAGGCTAACAGGCTGCTATCCCAAGCGTCTACGGCCACCTGCACCGATAGCTGCTCAGGCAGACGCCCGCCTTGTCGCCACACGTCGCTTAGCTCAGGCTTGCGCTGTTCTAAGGTCCAACTGCCCGCCACCTGTAGCACGAGCGCCTCGCGGCTGCGGTCCCAATCTAACGAGGGTGCCTTGCTCATCTGGTTATCCTTTAATAGCCTTAGAACACTGGTGTATAGCGCTGTACCCTATACTGACTGACACACTTTAAGGCTCAACCCGTAGTTCGTCTACCCGCTGGAAGCCACGCGGCAATTTATTGCCACGACGCCCACGCTCACCTTGATAGTATTCAAGATCACTGAACTTCAGCGACAAGGTGCGCTTACCTGCGACTAAGACCAAGGTGGCCTGCGTTGGCAAGACAACAAATCCAACCAGCCACTCTTCACGTTTGGCCGCTCGATCAGTGGGGATACCAATTAATTTATTGCCCTTACCTTTACTCAGTTGTGGCAAGTCAGACACTTTAAACACCAAGAGACGCCCTTCATTGGTCACTGCCGCCAACCAATCTTCATCAAAATTATTCAGGACTTGCGGTGCTAATACTTTCGCGCCTTTAGGCAAGCTAATCAAGGCTTTACCGGCTTTGTTTTTCGCCTGCATATCTGCGCCTTTGACCACAAAGCCATAACCGGCATCCGAGGCGATCACCAGTAACTGCTCGTCATTTGGCATTAATAGACATTCAAAGGTAGCGCCCGCCGGTGGGGTTAAGCGCCCTGAGAGTGGCTCACCCTGCCCGCGTGCAGCCGGCAAAGTGTGGGCCGGCAAAGAATAACTGCGCCCCGTGCTGTCTAAGAACACCACAAACTGATTGGAGCGTCCTAGCACAGCGTGTTTAAAACCATCACCGGCCTTATAGGATAGGCCGGTTGGATCAATATCATGGCCCTTGCCGCTGCGCACCCAACCTTGCTCCGACATCACTACAGTGACAGGTTCTGTCGGCAATAAATCCGTTTCCGATAAGGCTCGCGCTTCACCGCGCTCAACCAAAGGTGAACGACGCTCATCACCGTAGGTTTTGGCATCATCAATCAGTTCTTGACGCACCAGCTTTTTCAGCCGGGCTTCACTGCCTAATAATTTTTGCAGCGCGGCTTGCTCTTTAGCCAGCTCATCCTGCTCACCGCGAATTTTCATTTCTTCAAGGCGCGCCAATTGGCGTAAGCGCGTATCGAGAATGTAATCCGCTTGTATTTCAGTGATGCCAAAACGCTGCATCAACACCGGTTTGGGCTGATCTTCACTGCGGATGATTTCAATCACTTCATCCATATTTAGAAAGACAATCAATAAGCCTTCTAATAAGTGCAGACGCTTCTCGACCCGATCCAAGCGGAATTGCAGGCGTTTGCGCACAGTGTTCACTCGGAACACCAACCACTCCACCAACATTGTGCGCAGGTCTTTCACTTGCGGACGGCCATCCAGGCCAATCACGTTGGTATTGACCCGGTAACTGGATTCTAAGTCTGTGGTAGCAAATAAATGTTGCATCAGCTCAGTACTGGAAACCCGATTGGAGCGCGGAATAATCACAATACGGCACGGATTTTCGTGATCGGACTCATCACGTAAATCAGCCACCATGGGCAGCTTTTTCGCTTGCATTTGCGCAGCAATTTGCTCAATGACCTTAGCGCCTGAGACCTGATGCGGTAGCGCCGTGACTATCACATCGCCATCATCGACATGGTAGACCGCGCGCATGCGCACTGAGCCGCGACCCGTTTGGTAGATTTTCTTAATGTCCTCGCGCGGGGTGATAATTTCCGCATCGGTTGGATAGTCTGGCCCTTGAATACGCTCACAGAGCTCATCCAGCGTGGCCTTTGGCTGATCCAATAATAAAACGCAGGCCGCGGCTACTTCACGCAGGTTATGCGGTGGCACATCAGTTGCCATACCTACGGCAATCCCAGTAGTGCCGTTTAATAATAAATTAGGTAAGCGCGCAGGCAACACCGCCGGCTCATTCATGGTGCCGTCAAAATTGGGTATCCAATCCACTGTGCCTTGACCTAACTCGGTAAGCAGCACTTCTGAGTAACGAGCTAAACGGGCTTCGGTATAACGCATCGCGGCAAAGGACTTAGGATCATCTGGCGCACCCCAGTTACCTTGCCCGTCGACCAGTGGATAGCGGTAACTGAACGGCTGCGCCATCAACACCATGGCTTCGTAACAGGCGCTATCACCGTGCGGGTGGAACTTACCCAACACATCACCCACGGTACGCGCGGATTTCTTATGCTTGGAGTCAGCGTCTAAACCCAGCTCGCTCATGGCATAAATAATACGGCGCTGTACAGGCTTGAGACCATCGCCAATATGCGGCAAAGCGCGATCCATAATCACGTACATGGAATAGTTTAAATACGCTTGCTCGGTAAACTCCGCCATGGAGCGGCGCTCAACACCATCAAGACTTAAATCAACGGATTGCGTCATGCCCAGCCTCTATTTAATAGGATTGCGATAAAAACAGGATTGGTATGCTGAATAAGGCTCATCAGACTTGCACCTCGGCCAAATCACCTTTGCTTTCCAACCACGCTTTACGATCACTGGCACGTTTTTTCGCCAACAGCATGTCCATCAACTCCTGGGTGCCGCTGTAATCATCCAAAGTTAACTGCACTAGACGGCGGGTATTAGGGTCCATGGTGGTTTCACGCAACTGCGGCGGATTCATCTCACCCAGACCTTTAAAGCGTGTGACCTGCGGCTTGCCGCGCTTTTTCTCAGCTTGCAAACGTTCCAGAATGCCATTGAGTTCATCCTCATCCAGCGCGTAATGCACTTCTTTACCGATATCCACCCGATACAATGGCGGCATCGCCACATAGATATGCCCAGCCTCAACTAGGGGTCTAAAGTGGCGCATAAATAAGGCGCACAAGAGCGTGGCAATATGCAGACCATCGGAGTCGGCATCGGCCAAAATACAAATTTTGCCATAACGCAGTTGGCTGATATCCGCAGAACCTGGATCGACGCCGATGGCCACAGCAATGTCATGCACTTCTTGCGAGCCCAATACCACACTGCCATCCACTTCCCAAGTATTTAGAATCTTACCGCGCAAGGGCATAATGGCTTGGAATTCTTTATCGCGCGCCTGCTTAGCACTGCCGCCAGCAGAATCCCCTTCCACTAAAAATAACTCGCCGCGCATCGGATCTTGACCGGCACAATCAGCCAGTTTGCCCGGTAATGCAGGGCCCTGGGTAATACGTTTGCGCTCAACTTTACGCCCCGCTTTTAAGCGGCGACCGGCATGGCTAATGGC
>LFRZ01000123.1:729-37877 GCA_001513025.1 Gammaproteobacteria bacterium DTU037 | reverse complement strand
GAAGATAAACGTTCTTTGGTTTGCCCAGAAAATTGCGGTTCTTGCATTTTCATCGAGAGGACAAAGCTGATGCGCTCCCAAATATCTTCAGGCGCCAGCTTAACCCCACGCGGCAGCAAATTACGGAACTCACAGAACTCACGCAAAGCATCCAACAAGCCTTGGCGAAAACCATTCACGTGAGTACCGCCTTGCGCAGTAGGAATCAAGTTCACGTAACTTTCTTGCACCAACTCACCGCCTTCCGGCAGCCATAACACAGCCCAATCCACTCGCTCAGTTTTAGCAACAAATTGCCCACAAAATGGCGCGTCAGGCAGGCTAATAAACTCAGCCACTGCATCCGTCAAATAGGAGCGCAGGCCATCTTCATAAAACCAAGTGATCTGTTCATTACTGTTTTTATCCTCAAATTTAACTGTCAGCCCAGGGCACAATACTGCTTTAGCTTTTAAAATATGCTTCAAGCGGCTGACGGAAAACTTGCTGGTATCAAAATATTTAGGATCAGGCCAAAAACGGATACTGGTACCGGTATTGCGCTTACCCACAGTGCCAATAATATCCAACTCGCTGGCTTTAAAACCATCGCGGAAACTCATTTGGTACTCTTGGCCATCACGCCGTACCCGCACTTCAACCAAGGTTGATAGCGCATTGACTACAGAAATACCGACCCCGTGTAAACCACCGGAAAACTCATAGTTTTTACTGGAAAACTTACCGCCCGCATGCAGACGAGTAAAGATCAGCTCAACCCCTGAAATACCTTCTTCAGGGTGAATATCCACCGGCATCCCTCGCCCGTCATCAATGACTTCAAGTGATTGATCGGTATGTAAAATCACCTGCACATTGCGCGCGTGTCCCGCCAAGGCTTCATCGACACTGTTATCAATAACTTCTTGCGCAAGGTGGTTGGGGCGGGTTGTATCGGTATACATACCGGGGCGCTTACGCACCGGATCTAATCCAGATAAAACCTCAATAGCATCAGCGGTATAGGTCGAGTTGGTCATGGATAATGTGGTTACTCAGAAAGCAGAAAGATCAAGTGATTGCAGGGCTGAAGACGGCAAGCCTACAAAAGCAAACAATGCTGGAAGATGCTCAGCGAAGCGTAGAAAATTATGGCTGCCACCCTGTTCAATGTGCACAGAGCAACCCGCATAGTACTGTTCAGCCAAACAGTAGTTTAACCTTTCATCACCAGTTTGCAACCACACAAGAAAACGTTGTGCATCATCCGGCGGTGCAACCTCCAGTGCGGCTAGTGCCTGCACATGCGACTCAGTTAGTCGCCAATGCGCACCGGTATAGAGGTTTTCTTGCTCGGCTAAAAACGCATCAAACATATGGTGTGGGCGTACTGCAGGGTTCATCAGTAAGGTTTTTAAATGGTGCTGCTGTGCCAAGTAGGTTGCGTAATAGCCTCCCAGCGAACTACCGATCAAGACGGGTTGCTCACATTGCGCAATCACCGCCTGTAACTGGGCAATCGCCTGCTGAGGATGATGATGCAACTCAGGAATCTGCAACTGCTCGGCGGGCAAACCCAATTGCAGCCACGCCTTGCGTAATTGCTGTGCTTTAAAGGACGCTGGCGCGCTATTAAAACCATGAATATAAACAACACTGGGACTCTTACACATACACAACCACGGTATCAATACAGTGGCTTAGAATACCATTATCTCTAAACCACTGCGCAGCACATCCACTCTGGATAGCATTAACGATACAAAGTGCGCCAGCGGTCGTTGGCACCACCACAACGCTCAGTAACCTTGATCGCTGTGATCAACGGCAAACGCCCTAGCGTCTAAGCGTGAGACTGTCGTCTGCACCTGCCCGTCATCGTATAAACGCAAGCAACGGTAACCCGGCGCGCTATCATCCACGGCAAAATCGGCGCTGTACGGAGTGAACTGCATACAGGTTGACGGCGTGGCGAGCCAGCGTACGCCATGCAGCTGCTGATCAAACTCTTGATGCACATGACCACAGATCACGGCCTTCACCTGTGGATAACGGCTGATTATCGATAACAGTTGATCGGCATTGCGCAAGCCAATTTTATCCATCCACAGACTCTTTATCGGCAGCGGATGATGGTGTACAGCAATCAACACATGGCGCTCACCCGCACGGCTTAAAGCCTGCTGTAAAATAGCCAACTGATCTTGCGCCAACTGACCGTAGACGTGCTCCGGCACCGAGCTATCTAGTACAACGATACGCCAAGCGCCAAGATCATAGACAGGCTCCAGTCGATCAGTGTGCGCACAAACCTGCTGCAAAGCCAAACGCTCGTCATGATTACCGGCCAACCAACGCATTGGCGCGCCGAGACGGCCAACCTTTTGCGCAAAACGTTGATAGGAGGCGATCGAGCCGTCCTGGGAGATATCCCCCGTGCACATCAGCAAATCAATCTGCGCCTGCTCGGTCGCTATCAGCTCAATCACCTGCTCTAGGCTGTGATCTGTCTGCATCCCCATTAAACGGTCATGCAAACCGGCAAACAAATGGCTGTCAGTCAGTTGTACCACTGTGACATAAGGTGTGGTCTTCAAAGCGTCCATCAAGCAGGTTACTCTTATCGTGGTAAATATAAATACAAGTGATTATGCGCACCGCTGTTCCCGAGAGCAAATCAAAGCCCAACGCGCAGCACTGGAGTAGAGCTCAAAGTCCTCTCCGGCACAGCCAAGCCCTCAGTCTAGAGCACGCTAACAAAACCTGAGCAGTACCTGCATTTTCACGCATAGACTGCTATTATTTGCATTTTTCGCAGGCAGCGCACCTTATGCTGGAACGATACTTTCAGTTACAAGCCAATAACACCACAGTGCGCACCGAAGTGTTGGCAGGTATTACCACTTTCCTAACCATGGCGTATATCCTCTTTGTAAACCCCAATATGCTCGCTGAGATCGGTATGGATCATGGCGCGGTGTTTGTTGCAACCTGCTTAGCGGGCGCGATTGGCTCAGCGATTATGGGCATGCTGGCCAACTACCCGATCGCTCTTGCGCCGGGCATGGGCCTCAATGCCTTTTTCACCTATACCGTGGTTGGCACCATGGGCTACTCGTGGCAAGTGGCGTTAGGCGCTGTATTTATCTCTGGCTTTCTATTTTTTGCCATGTCGATTTTTAAAATCCGCGAGTGGATTATCAACAGCATTCCGATCGCGCTGCGTTCTGCGATCAGTGCTGGGATAGGCTTGTTTCTCGCATTAATTGCCCTAAAAAATGCGGGAATAGTGGTTGGCAATGCCGATACTCTGGTGACTTTAGGCGATTTAGCACAGCCGGGTCCCATCTTCGCAGCGCTAGGCTTTGCCGTGATCGTGGCGCTGGCCTACCGACAAATCACCGGCGCGGTGATGGTTGGTATTCTTCTGGTTACCAGCGTATCAATTGGCCTCGGTTTTTCCAGCATGGATGGTTTTGTCAGCATGCCGCCCAGTATGATGCCCACCCTAATGCAACTGGATATCGCCGGCGCGCTGGATGTCGGCTTGGTCAGCGTTATTTTTGCCTTTTTGTTTGTCGATTTATTCGACACCTCAGGCACCCTGATTGGGGTTGCCCAGCGCGCTAATTTAATTGATAAAGACGGCAATATGCCACGTTTAAATCGCGCCTTACTGGCAGACAGTACCGCCACCATGGCCGGCGCCTGCATGGGCACGTCAACCACTACCAGTTTTGTTGAATCTGCGGCAGGTATTGCCGTCGGTGGCCGCACCGGTCTAACCGCTTGTGTGGTCGCGGCCCTGTTTTTACTCAGTTTATTCTTTGCCCCCTTGGCTTCAGCCATTCCTGCTTACGCCACTGCACCTGCCTTATTTTTTGTGGCGGTGTTGATGACCAGCGGTCTGGCCCACATCGACTGGGATGACCTCACCGTTGCCGCACCAGTGGTGGTCGCCGCCTTAGCCATGCCATTAACCTTTTCCATTGCCAACGGCATCGCCTTTGGCTTTATCAGCTGGACTGCAATTAAGCTACTCAGCGGACGCTGGAAAGATCTGAATAGCGCCATGTGGATTTTATCCATTCTCTTTATTATCAAACTGGGTTTCTTTGCCTAATGCCACACACTGACCACTCGAGCGCTGCTTACTTAGAGCAACTGAACAACAAACACCTGCGTTTACACAGCTTACTCAGCGAATTTAATGCGCCAGCCCCCCTCGTTTTTGCCTCGGCTGAGCAACACTACCGCTTACGTGCAGAATTTCGTTTATGGCGCGAAGGTGGTCAGCGTTACTATGCAATGTTTGCCCCAGGTGATAACCGCACACCTATTTTCGTTGAAGATTTCCCCATTGCCAGTCAGCTGATTAATCAACTGATGCCGCGTTTAAAAGAGGCCTGGAGTCACAATCTTGCGCTGTCTGAGCGACTGTTTCAGGTGGAGTTTTTAACCACACTATCCGGCGAGGCGTTAATTACTCTGTGCTACCACCGGCCCTTAGATGATGCATGGCAAGCTGCGGCTGAGCAGTTGGCGAGCGAGTTGAATGTCAGCATTATTGGCCGCTCGCGGGGTAAACGTGCAGTGATTGGTCGCGATTATGTGGTCGAAAAACTGAAGATTGCCGGACGTGTGTTTAGCTATCGCCAGCCGGAAGGTGCCTTTACTCAGCCCAATGGGGCGGTGAATACTCATATGCTCAATTGGGCCTACGAGGTGCTCGGTAAGCAAGAGGATGATTTGCTCGAGCTGTATTGCGGCAACGGTAACTTTACCCTGCCGCTGTCGACCCGTGTACGTAAAGTACTGGCCACGGAGATCAGTAAAAGTTCGGTGAACGCCGCCTTGGCCAATTTAGCTGACAACGCCATTGATAATATTGAGTTGGTACGTCTATCCGCCGAAGAACTGACCCAAGCGTTAAATGGCGTGCGTGAGTTTCGCCGCCTGGCCAAGATTGATTTGGACAGTTATCAGTTTGGTACGGTGTTTGTTGATCCACCACGTGCTGGCATGGACAGCGATACTTGCGAGCTGGTGCGCCGTTTTCCGCGAATTCTGTATATCTCCTGCAACCCAGAGACTTTAGCCGAGAATATTCGCCAACTGAGCGACACCCATCGCATCACTCAAACCGCGCTGTTTGATCAGTTCCCATGGACCGATCATATGGAAGCAGGGGTGTTGTTGGAGCGTAAATAGTGAGACCTGCCACGGCCTCGCTTCACGGCAAGTGAGCGAGGTGCCGGCTTATATTTAGCTTAAGCTGGTCGACCAATCAAAACAGATCACGCTCATCACTAGAAAACGATGAGCCTTGCTCAGGCAAGCATGGCGGGCTCGGATAGGCCTGATTGCTTCAGCTGTAAATTGAGCAGTGAAACCTTGTTTTGCCATGCCACTCGACTAACCTGCATTCTGCATGAAAGCCTATCGAGTGTTTTAAAGGCGAAAGTTTGTGCAAATCAAGCTTTTTCTAACTGCCCAGCCTTAAATTTTATCGCCAACAGCACCAGAGGCAGATAAGCCATGATCACGCCCAGCAAACCATCTAAATAGCCCAAGCCTACCAACACAGCCATTGGCAGCAGCCAGACTAGGTTAATTAACATCACGGCCAATGTCACCACACTGTGCGCCGCATAGTGACGCGCGGCATATTGATAAGCATGACTGCAGTGCGCCTCATAAACCTTATCGCCACGCACTAAACGGCGCAGCAGAGTAAATGTTGCATCAACCACAAACACACCCAATAAAATAATCCAAGCCCACAACAGCTCTGTTTTAAACCAAGCCGCCTGCAAAGACAGCACTGCCAAAACCAGCCCTAAAAAGCAGCTACCGACATCACCCATAAAGATTCGCGCAGGCGGAAAGTTCCAGCATAAAAACCCAGCCACCGCAGCAGCGAACAGCATAGGCACCCGCACTAATGTCGAATCAGCACCGAGCAACAGATACAGCACAGCACCACCAAGACCAACACAGATGGCCTCAACACTGGCAAGGCCATCAATGCCATCCATAAAGTTATACAGATTGAGCAACCAAACGATATACACCGCCGCCAGCACATGGCCCATCACGCCTAGATCAAACGTATAGCCAAACACCAGCAACGGCGGCAAACCACCCAGCCAGTACAACGCCCAAGCGGCTGAAGAGAAATGACCGAGCAAACGCCAGCGCACAGCAATATGCCCATGGTCATCTAAAAACCCCAGTACCGCAACACAAGCGCCAGCACCAACAATGCCGATAATAAACCGCCAAGGCAGCCACTGTAGGCTACCCATCACCAGCAAGACGGTAAGAAAAATTAAGACAATCGCCACTCCACCACCTCGTGGAGTGGGTATCGAATGCGAGCTGCGCTCGTTCGGAATATCCATTAATCTGCCGGCCAACGCATAGCGGCGTAATAACCACGTCAACATAAAAGCAGCTATAAATACAACCGCCACAATCAGCCTGTCACTCATAGGTGTCCCTTAATTTGGTAAGGCCTGAAGTTTACAGACTGACTAATCTTACAGATTAGGCGTCCACGTCATGCCTAGTAGTAGCGTGAAGCGATCTTCGCGGTACGCGTAAGTTTCACCTTCATAACCATACAGCGCACGTGAGTAGCCTTTATCAAAGATATTGGCTAAGCGCAGATCAAGACCTAAGTCTTGGCTGGCCTGCCAGCTACCGCGTAAATCCAGCGTGCCAAATCCAGAAATATGTTCTCGATCATTGGCAAAAGTTTTTGAGTTAAACACTGAGTCAGTACTATGGCTAGCAAGTCTCCACGTTGTACCTACAGCAAACGCCCCCAGCTGCTTATCCAAGTCATAGCTTAGAGTACGCTTAGCGATGCGTGGGGAAGTCTGTCCAGTTTTGCGATCACGTGAGTCTACTAAGCTTAAATTAAGTGCGCCTTGCGCACCCAGTAAATCGTGCTGCAATGATACTTCAAAACCATTGATACGCGCTTGCACGTTTTTAGTGATTTTTCCTTGATGTTGGATTTGATCAGCAATTTTAGTCTGATACACAGACGTGTCTAAACGCAGGCTATCAGTGAACTGGCTACGTAATTGTAATTCATAGCTTTTCGACTTTTCAGGTTTTAAGCTCGGGTTACTGAAACCTGGATAATACAGCTCAGCATAAGTCGGCGCTCTAAAGCCCTCAGCGTAGGACAGCACAAGCTCATTAGCCTGACCAAGCGGAGCACTCAGCGCAGCATTCCAAGTGTTTTCGCTGCCAAATTGTTGGTTTTTATCATGACGCACACCAAGCTCAGTACCGAATAAGTCACCCGTGTAGCTGTGTTGAATAAAAGCAGCCTGATTCCAGCGGCTATCCTTTTCATAAGTTATTGATGAGTCGGTACGAACCTTATCCTTTAAATAATCAACACCGGCACGCAATGTATGCTGCTCATCCATTTGAAAGGTATTTAACCAAGCGGCTGAGTCACGATAGCTATTAATGTCATCATGCCCAGCAAACAGCTTATCGTAAATACTGATTTTATCTTCGCTATGCCCCAACTCTAAACGGCTCGCCCATTGCTGACTGGCCTGTAGCTCGACAAAAGTTGATACTGAACTGCCTGAAAATTCAGTATATTGCTCAGTGGCTGCATTGGCTAAAGGCCAGCCCTGATAACGGCCATCAGGATTATCTTGCTCTGCCTTACCACGCTGATCAAGCATATTAACACCAGCTTTAAGCTGCTCATTAAATGCATGAGATAGGCTAAAACTGACCGACTTATTACGGTAGGCATCATGCTCTGCATCAGAAGCAAAGGAGGTATGAGTACGATCAAAACCTGTCATTTCATCCAAGCTAGCACTCAGGTTAAAACGCGTCTTTTGGTTACCCGCAGATAAGCCGGCACTGCGTTCCCACACACCTTTATTACCTGCAGCAACCCGTACACGGCCCTGTAAGCCTTTACCTTCACTACGGCGAGTGAACAACTGAATCACCCCACCAATCGCATCTGCACCATAGATCGCAGAATGGGAACCGCGTAATACTTCAACACGTTCAATTTGCTCAATATTTAAAGTGTCTAATGCACCATTAGCACCGCCTAAAGTCACTGAGCCAACACGCATGCCATCGATTAATACTAAACTACGAGCTGTACTTGTACCGCGAATAAACACCCCAGTCACACTACCACGACCACCCGACTGCACCACCTGCACACCCGGCACACGGTTCAACAAGTCAGCGACGTTGACGGGCTGTAAGCGATCAATATCGGCACGGGTAAACACTGTCACAGCAGCAGTCGAATCTTGACGATCTTCAGCGCTACGGTTGGCAGTAATGACTGTTTCGGAGAGTTTTAGTGCATCTTCGGTTGTGTCTGCTGCATACAGAGTCGATGCAGGCAACAGCGCTACGGCAAGCGCGAGGCGAGACAATTTCATTTAGATTAAATCCTCAAAAATAAAAATAACTTTTGAGGAGGGCAGAAACAAGCGCACAAAAAGAGCACGGCACTTGACGGTGCCGCCCTCCGCAACACCCGTCGAAATCCGTGAGGCAGGTCTACGGGCTAACGAATTCACTTGTTCACCTTCCCAGCTTGTATCGCCAGTGGTCATTGAACAAACGCGCGCTCTAGAGCGCATCGCTTACCGTTGCGGGGGCAGCGTAAGTCGGTCGAGGCCGCTTAACTTCCCTTTTCAGGCTGGGATACTCCAGCGCACCTTACAGAATCAAAGTGCGCGCACAATAGACGCAGCTATACAATCGGTCAAGTTTTGCCGAAATAAAACACTAAAATGCGCCAGAAATACAGCTGATTTTCCGTTAAAATCAGCTGTGAAAGCTGCAAACCAGCAGCCAATCAAAGCAGCCGCTGTTGCACCGCGCGCAGAATACCCTCTGCATCCAGACCACATTCAGCCAACATCTGCGCCGGCTGTCCATGCTCTATATACACATCCGGCAAACCCAGTTGCAATAAGGGCACAGCCAGTTGCGCAGCCGCTAAATACTCACCCACTGCACTGCCAGCACCGCCCATCACGGCGTTCTCTTCAATAGTGACAAACAATCTATGATCCGTCGCTAAACGCTTGAGCAGCGCCTCATCCAGCGGCTTCACAAAGCGCATATCCACGACCGTGGCATCCAACTGCTCTGCTGCTTGCAAAGCCGCCGCCAACTGCACGCCAAACACCAATAACGCCACGCCCTGCCCTGCGCGACGCACCACACCCCGCCCCAGCGGCACCGCGTCTAAGCTAGCGCTGATGTCAGCGTTTGGGCCGCTACCACGCGGGTAACGCACCGCTGCTGGGCCGACATGGTGGTAGCCTGTGTTTAACAATAGACGTAATTCATTTTCATCACTGGGCGTCATCACCACCATTTTCGGGATGCAACGCAAATAGGACAAATCAAAACTGCCGGCATGGGTTGGCCCATCTTCGCCGACTAAGCCAGCACGATCAACGGCAAATAACACATCCAGATCTTGCACCGCCACATCATGAATCAACTGATCATACGCGCGCTGCAAGAAAGTTGAGTAAATTGCCACAACCGGCTTGGCCCCTTCACAGGCCATACCTGCGGCCAAAGTCACCGCATGCTGCTCAGCAATAGCCACATCAAAATAGCGCGCTGGATACTGTTCACTAAAGGCAATCATATCCGAGCCTTCCTTCATCGCCGGAGTAATACCCAGCAAACGTTTATCTTGCGCGGCCATATCACACAGCCATTGACCAAACACACTGGCATAGCGCGGACCTGCAGGTTTGCTTGGCGCTGACGATTTCTTGGTCATGGCATGAAAGGCAATGGGGTCCTGTTCCGCTGGAGCAAAGCCCTTACCCTTTTTAGTGACCACATGTAAAAACTGTGGCCCCTCAAGTTCACGCATATTGCGTAAGGTGGTCAGCAGCGTGGGTAAATCATGACCATCAATAGGACCAATATAATTCCAGCCCAATTCTTCAAACATAATGCCTGGGGCAAACATACCCTTGGCATGCTCTTCGGTTTTACGCGCAATTTCCCAAGCACCCGGCAAACGCGACAAGATTTTCTTACTGCCTTCGCGCATGGTGGAATAAGTGCGACTGGTCAGGATTTTGGCTAAGTGATTGGATAAACCACCCACATTATTGGAGATCGACATATCGTTATCATTGAGGATAACCAACATGTCAGCACCCGTTTCTGGGGCATGATTTAAGGCTTCAAAAGCCATACCAGCGGTCATCGCGCCATCACCGATGACCGCCACGCTTTTACGCCCACGGCCTTGCAGCTTAGCCACAATCGCCATCCCTAAAGCGGCACTGATTGAAGTGCTTGAGTGCCCCACGCCAAAGGTGTCGTATTCGCTTTCACAACGGCGCGGAAAGGCAGCAAGGCCATCTTTCTGGCGGATACCGAGCATCTGCTCACGACGACCGGTGAGGATTTTATGTGGATAGGCTTGATGCCCCACATCCCAAACTAAACGATCGTCTGGCGTATCAAAGACATAGTGCAAAGCGATCGTCAGCTCAATCACGCCTAAACCTGCGGCAAAGTGCCCGCCGGTTTGGCCAACGCTCCACAAAAGGAATAAACGCAACTCATCCGCTAACGTCACCAATTCTGCTTCAGACAATGAGCGCAGCTCAGTCGGCGTCAGCGCACGGTCTAACAGTGGCGTAATAGGGCGTTGCTCAGGAATTTCATGAAAAGTCGTAGGCATTGAACTGTCGTTTGAATTCATCAAGATAGGGAAGTTTACCTCAAAGTGTACCAAGTCCACAGTGCTGCACTGTGCAATCAAAGATTTAGTCACTTTTATCGGCTTTTAATCTACTTTTTAACCAGCACTTTCCTGACCAATAAGCCAATTCTGTTAGAGTAGTGTTCGATTTTAAGTCACTTTAAGCGCTTGATTCGCTAACAGGTCAGACCATGATTGCAAGCATGTTATTAAATGAAGCCACGCTCATGTGGGGCTGGTTATTATATGGCCCTGTGCTCCTTTATGCGACCTGGCGTGCGCCTTGGGTGGAGCTGTTCAGCGACAGCCGTCGCCAACATCTGCTCTTTGGTACGGTACTGGTGCTGTGTGCTCTGTGGTTATTGCGGCGTGATTTCCCCAGTGGCTTATCCTTTCATTTTATCGGAATGACCGCCGTTACCTTGCTATTGGACTGGCCACTGGCCTTGCTGGCCGGCTTTATTGCACAGCTGGCGCTATTGGCATTGGGCAAACAAGAGCTCAGCGTATTAGGTATTAATGGCCTCTTGCTGATTATTCTGCCGATCATTATCGCCCACTGGTGCGCTAAAGCCCTTGAACGTTTACAGCCTGACAACTTGTTTATGTATATCTTTTTTTCTGGCTTTTTCCCCGCAGCACTCACCGCAGCATTCTGCGTGATCAGCGGCACATTACTTTTACTGGGCAGTGGCATTTATGAGTTTTCGCCTTGGCTTGAAGATTTTTTCGGCATGCTGCTACTGGTCGCCTTCCCTGAAGCCTTTATTAACGGCGTGGCAGTCACCGCCTTTGTCGTGTTTAAACCAGAGTGGCTAGAAACCTTTAATTACAGCCGCTACTTACAAGCACCATGGAACGATGAGCACAAATAAACAGGCACTCAGCGCAATATCAATTTTCTGATTAACTCATAAAACAGGAGTACACGATGAAGCTTTTGGTTACCGGCGGCGCTGGTTTTATTGGTTCAGCGGTGATTCGCCATATCATTGAGCACAGCCAAGATTCTGTGATCAATCTGGATAAACTCACCTACGCAGGCAATCTTGAGTCACTCGCGGACGTCAGTGACAATCCACGTTACTGCTTTGCCCAAGTCGATATCTGCGATCGTGCAGCATTGGATCAGGTTTTTGCTCAGCACCAGCCCGATGCGGTGATGCATCTGGCCGCCGAGTCACATGTTGACCGCTCGATTGATGGCCCTGCAGAGTTTATTCAAACTAATATAGTCGGTACCTATCAGTTACTGGAAGCTGCGCGCGCGTACTGGAATACACTCCCAGAGGCCCGCAAACAAGCCTTTCGCTTTCACCATATCAGCACCGATGAAGTCTACGGCGATCTGCCACACCCAAGCGATAATGCTGAAACTGAGCATGCCTGCGACAACCACCTACCGCTGTTCACTGAACACACCGCCTATGCGCCCAGTTCGCCCTACTCTGCCAGCAAAGCCAGTTCCGATCACCTTGTCCGCGCGTGGCAGCGCACTTATGGTTTGCCTGTGCTAGTTACCAACTGTTCAAACAACTACGGCCCATATCACTTCCCTGAAAAACTGATCCCACTGGTGATTCTCAACGCTCTGGAAGGCAAACCTTTGCCGATTTACGGTGCCGGTGATCAGATTCGTGACTGGCTGTATGTTGAAGATCACGCCCGCGCACTCTATACGGTCGTTACCACAGGTCAAATCGGCGAAACTTACAATATTGGCGGTCATAACGAAAAGAAAAATATAGAAGTCGTACAAACCATCTGCGAAATTCTCGATGAACTACGCCCTGCTGCAGACGCTATGACGCGTGTAGGCGCTGGCCATGCCGGCGACAGTCTGGTACCCGCTCACTCGTACAAAAACCTAATCACCTACGTCACCGACCGCCCAGGCCACGACCGCCGCTATGCCATTGATGCCAGTAAAATCCAAAACGAATTAGGCTGGGTCCCAGCAGAAACCTTCGAATCAGGCTTAAGAAAAACTGTGCAATGGTATTTAGATAATCAACTCTGGTGCCAACACGTACAAGATGGCAGCTATCAACGTCAACGCTTAGGGACTCAGCAATGAACGGACACTCAACCAAAGGTATTATTTTAGCCGGAGGCTCTGGCTCTCGTTTGCATCCCATCACCCTTGGGGTCTCCAAACAGTTGCTACCCATTTACGATAAACCGATGATTTACTACCCCTTATCGGTGCTAATGCTGGCTGGTATTCGTGAAATACTCATTATTTCCACACCAGACGATCTACCCAACTTCAAAAAACTATTAGGTGATGGCTCACAATTTGGCGTTGAGCTGAGCTATGCCGAACAACCCTCGCCTGACGGCCTGGCGCAGGCGTTTATTATTGGTGAAGATTTTATTGGCGCGAGTCATGTGTGTTTGATTCTGGGTGATAATATTTTTTATGGTTACGGCTTTACTGCCATGCTCAAACATGCCGTACAACAACGCTCAGGAGCGACGGTGTTTGGCTATCATGTCACCGACCCAGAACGTTTTGGTGTGGTCGAATTTTCTGCGTCTGGGCAAGCACTCTCCATTGAAGAAAAGCCCACTCAGCCAAAATCTAATTATGCTGTCACCGGTCTGTATTTTTACGACCACGATGTGGTGAACATCGCCAAGCAGGTGCGCCCATCAGCCCGCGGCGAGCTGGAAATCACAGACATTAATAATGCTTATTTACAGCGCGGAGATTTACATGTCGCAATACTAGGGCGTGGTTTTGCTTGGCTTGATACGGGTACTCATGACTCGCTAATGGCCGCGGGCCACTATGTACAAACCATTGAAACCCGCCAAGGGTTAAAGGTCGCCTGCCTTGAAGAAATTGCCTATCGCAATGGCTGGATTAACCAACAACAGCTGTACGAACGCAGTGAAGCACTGAGCAAAACCAATTATGGCCAGTATTTACTACGCCTAGCCAATGAAAATCTCGCAATAAAAAACCCCAAAAAGTCAGTCCAACTTTTCGGGGTTTCTTATTGACTTATTATGCCAGTCTGCATGCGCAGACTCAGCATAAAGCATCGCTATTACGCGTACGGGTGACGCAAAACGATAGTTTCATTGCGGTCAGGACCGGTTGAAACGATATCAATCGGCGCACCAATCAGCTGTTCAATACGCTTAATATAGGCGCGCGCATTAGCAGGTAACTGCTCCAGAGTGGTCGCGCCAATGGTGGATTCGCTCCAGCCTGGCATTTCTTCGTAGACTGGAACTAAACCGTCATAGCTGTCTGCATCCGTCGGTGCTTCAATTTCAACACCTTCTGCGTTTTGGTAAGCCACGCAGATTTTAACTGTCGCTAAACCATCCAAGACGTCCAGCTTAGTTAAGCAAATGCCTGAAATACTGTTAATTTCTGAAGTGCGACGCAGAATCACCGCATCAAACCAACCACAGCGGCGTGCACGGCCCGTGGTTGAGCCAAACTCATGGCCTTTTTCAGCCAAGTAAGCACCAGTTTCATCAAATAACTCAGTTGGGAAGGGACCTGAGCCGACACGTGTGGTGTAAGCCTTGGTAATGCCCAAGATGTAATCCAAGTACAACGGGCCAAAACCTGAACCAGTGGCGGTACCGCCAGCAGTAGTGCTGGAACTGGTAACGTACGGGTAGGTACCGTGATCGATATCCAGCAAAGAACCTTGTGCGCCTTCAAACATAATGCGAGCACCTTGCTTGCGCAGGGTGTGCAGACGTGCAGTAACGTCGATCATTAAAGGCTTAAGGATTTCAGCATAGCTCAGCGCTTCATCCAGAGTTTTCTGGTAATCAACGGGCTCAACTTTATAGAAATGCTCGAGCATAAAGTTATGCTGCTCTAATACTTCGCGCAGCTTAACGGCAAAACGCTCAGCATTAAATAAGTCACCAATACGCAGACCACGACGTGCCACTTTATCTTCGTAGGCTGGGCCAATACCGCGACCCGTCGTACCAATTTTACCTTCGCTGCGTGATGCTTCACGCGCTTGGTCTAAAGCAACGTGGTACGGAAGAATCAAAGTACAAGCCGGGCTGATGCGTAAACGCTCACGTACCGGTACACCTTTCTCTTCCAGTTTAGTAATTTCGCGCATCAGCGCATCTGGTGCAACCACGACTCCGTTACCAATTAAGCATTCAACGTTTTCACGTAAAATACCTGATGGAATAAGGTGCAGCACGGTTTTCTCACCATCAATGACTAAGGTGTGACCGGCATTATGACCACCTTGAAAACGGACAACGGCAGCGGCTTGATCAGTCAGCAAATCAACAATTTTGCCTTTGCCCTCATCACCCCATTGAGTGCCTAAAACGACAACATTTTTACCCATAACCTTTGCCCTCTTCGCGCAAATAGGAAGTCGGCATAACCGACTAAATATGGCCGCAACTGCGGCGTAAACTTATAGCGGCTGAACTTGCCAGCCTGAAGAATTCTGTAGCAACTGTCGATCGCAATTGGCTTGTGCTGCCGCGCTCACCGACTGACCGGGAAGCGCCTGAACCACACGCTGACCATCTTTGCGTAAGTCGCAAATGGCCTGCCATAAATCCGCTTGTGCACCCTCTGGCGCCCAAATACCACGGGTTAAGGCAGCCGCTTGACGCGGACCTAAATTAACCAGTGTTTTTAAATCCGTGGAAAAACCTGTTGCCGGACGTGCACGACCAAAGACTGCGCCAATGTCATCATAACGCCCACCCTGGGCAATGGACTGCCCTACGCTGGGTACAAATGCAGCAAACACCACACCGGTATGGTAATGATAGCCACGTAGCTCGCCTAAATCGAAATAGAACGGCAAGTGCGGGTAACGCAGTATGAGTGCATCAGCAATCACAATCAGCTGATCCAGTGCAGCTAAGACACTTTCTGGCGCTGCAGCTAAAACAGTTTTAGCCTGTTCCAGCACTTCACGACCGCCACATAAATGGCTCAGATTATTAAGCATAGCGGCTAAATCATCTGGCAAGTGCTCGGTCAACAGAGCGACTTCGTCAATGGCCTTACGTTGCAGCGCATCAAAAATATGTGCTTCCTGCTCAGTGGATAACTGCGCAGCACGGGCTAAACCACGATACACCCCCACATGGCCTAAATCCATATGGATATCAGCAATTTCAGCCTGCTCAAGGGTGGCCAGCATTAAGCTGATCACTTCAATATCAGCGGCTGGACTGGCATCACCGAATAATTCAGCACCCAGTTGAATTGGGCTGCGCGAGCGTGATAAAGAGCGTGGACGTGCATGCACAACACTACCGGCATAACACAAACGCGAAGGGCCTTCACGACGCAAACTGTGTGCATCCATACGTGCAACTTGCGGTGTAATATCCGCACGAAAGCCCATTAATTGGCCTGATTGCGGATCGGTCACTTTAAACGTACGCAGATCAAGCTTTTGGCCCGCGCCAGTTAATAATGATTCAAGAAACTCGATATGTGGTGTGACGACATACTCGTAGCCCCACGCCTCAAACATATCCAGCACCTGTCGACGGGATGCTTCAATCTGCGCCGCTTGCGGCGGCAGTACTTCTTCGATGCCATCTGGCAGCAGCCAGCGGTCTACCGTTGCCATTGCGCCTTCCTCATTCTGAATACTATGGCCTGTTGGGCATTTTGTATGACCACAGGCGCAAAAAAGCCGGGAGTTTCCCGGCTGCCGCATGATACCACAGATTATTCTGTGCATGCCTCTAGGTTTTCCACCTAGCGTCTAGAGTCTAAGGTTTATAGGACCTAGACCGCGCGCGCTACGACAAAGGTAGCGCGCGCCGACTCTACAAGCTTAAGGTTTTGCTTGTTCCATATACTTGAAAAACTCGTTATCAGGTGACAGCACCATGATATCGCTTTTATCAGCAAAGCTCTCACGATACGCCATCAAGCTACGGTGGAACGCATAGAACTCTTGGTCCATACCATAGGCTTTCGCATAAACCGCAGTCGCTTTTGCATCACCTTCACCTCGAATCTCTTCAGCTTCACGGTAGGCTTCAGCTAACAAGACACGACGCTGACGATCAGCATCAGCACGAATACCTTCAGCCAACTCTTGACCTTTGGCGCGGTGATCACGGGCCTCACGGGCACGCTCAGAACTCATCCGCTCAAACACACTGAGATTGACCTCTTTAGGTAAATCAATCGATTTGACCCGCACATCAATCACTTCAATGCCCAGCTCTTTACGCGCCATCACATTTAACGAAGCAGTGATTTCCGCCATCAACTCATCGCGCTGACCACTGACCACTTCATGCAAGGTACGCTTACCAAACTGGTCACGCAAGCCCGACTCAAGACGACGCGCCAAGCGCTCATCAGCCACTTGCTTAATGCCTGATGTAGCGGTGTAGTAATGATCCGCATCAGCCACACGCCATTTAGCGAACGCATCGACCATCACCGCTTTCTTCTCCAGCGTTAGAAAACGCTGGGTGGGTGCATCAAGGGTCAAGAGGCGTGCATCAAACTTACGCACTTGGTTGATATAAGGAATCTTCACATGCAGACCAGGCTGCACATTCGATTGTTCTACCTTTCCGAATTGCAGTAAGACTGCTCGTTCTGTTTGCTCAACAATATAAAAACTGTTCCAAGCCACCAGACCAATCACTGCAGCCACAACTAACACGAATGTCGATTTATTACTCATTAACGGCTACCTCTGGCACGTAAGTCACGAGACAGCGCATCACCACTTAAACCAACACTGCTGTCAGACGAGCTATTCGTGCTCTCTGTGGTGCGGGACGTTTGTGATGATGTCGTTGTGCGTCCTTCGAGCATTTTATCCAGCGGCAAATACAGCATGCTGTTTTGACCTTGATCGCCGGTTAACAATACTTTACTGGTGTTGCTCAGCACTTCTTGCATCGTTTCTAAATACAAACGCTGACGCGTCACTTCAGGTGCTTTACGGTATTCAGTGACCAGCTTAGTAAAGCGCTGCGCCTCACCCTCGGCACGAGCGATGGTTTCATCGCGATAACCATTAGCTTCTTCACGCAGACGCTGGGCTTGACCACGCGCGGCTGGAATCACGCCATTAGCATAGGTTTCGGCCAGATTCTTTTCGCGTTGCTCATCTTCACGGGCACGAATTACATCATCAAAGGACTCTTGTACTTCGCGTGGTGGCTGGGCATTTTGCACGTTGACTTGGGTGACAGTAATACCCGTGCGGTAGGTGTCAACAAAACGTTGCAAACGCTCTTTCACTTCAACAGCTAAAACTTCACGGCCTTCAGTCAGCACCTGATCCATCGCGGTGGAACCCACGACGTGACGCAAAGCACTCTCTGTCGCTTGCTGCAAGCTCACTTCTGGGCTATCCACATTCAGCACAAAGTCTTCCAAACTGCTGATTTTATACTGCACGGTCAATGGCACTTCGATGATATTTTCATCTTCAGTAAGCATTGGTCCTTGGCGCGTATAAGCACGTTCACGGGTCACGTTCTGCTCGTACTTACGATCCATTGGCGGGAAGTAAATATTCAAACCCGGGCCAACAGTTTCGTGGTACTTACCAAGACGCAAGATCACTGCTTGTTCCTGTTCATCCAACGAGTAAACCGCGGTGTACAGCCACATCGCAGCTAAAGCAGCAAAAACCACAGCCACTAAGCCGAAACCACCACCAGAACCCGTTGTTCCAGGTTTTTTCTTTCCACCAAACAAGCTTTTCAGGTTGTCCTGCAGCTTACGGAGGGCTTCATCAAGATCAGGCGGTCCTTGTTTTTGGCCACCGCGCTTGCGGTCACCCCAAGGATCCTGATTGTTTGAGTTCCCACCCGGCTCATTCCAGGCCATAGTGTTCTCCATCTATTTGAAAGGCAAAATAAATACACATTAAACGTGCATTTTATTATATTTAATAATCGCGCAAAATGCAGGGTTAGCTGCCAACTTTAGCGCGATCAGTGTTCAGTATACTGTGCAAAAAAGTCAGCAGGGGTCATCCCCTCTCGACTGAGCAGCTGATCCAGCTCCATTTTGGCCACACGTAGCTTGAGTACGCTCGCACCATCGTCTGTATGTATTTCCTGCTGGACAGCATTTAAATCAAACAGTTTGCCACGCAGTCGACTCTGTTGTTGTGCAAGACGCACTGTAACAATATATATTTCGTCTTCCAACAGTTCGGCAATCGCTTGCTGCAACAAGGCAATGCCCTGTTCTTTATACGCTGAGATCCATACGCGTATCGGCCGACCTTGCTCATCACGCTGGATATGCGGCTCCACATTATCGAGCAAGTCGATTTTGTTGTAGACCTCCAGCATCGGCACCTCATCTGCTTCAATCTCTTGCAAGACCGTATGCACTTGCTTAATTTGCTCATCACGCTCAGGCGATTGCGCATCAATCACATGCAACAATAAATCTGCGTTAGCCGACTCTTCCAAGGTTGCACGAAAGGCTTCAACCAGTTTATGCGGCAAATGACGAATAAAGCCCACTGTATCGGCTAAGGTCACTGCACCTAAATGAGGCACTTCAATGCGCCTCACCGTTGGATCTAAGGTAGCAAACAGCTGATCAGCAGCAAACACCTTTGACTCAGTCAGCAAGTTAAACAGGGTGGATTTACCGGTGTTGGTATAGCCCACCAGCGATACACCCGGTATCTCTGCACGTTGACGACTGCGCCGGGCTAATTGACGCTGATTGCGTACTTTTTCCAGACGGTTTTTAATTTGCTTAACCCGAACCCGCAGTAAACGACGATCCGTCTCTAACTGAGTTTCACCCGGCCCACGCAAACCAATACCGCCCAACTGACCACTTAGATCAGTACGGCTCCCCACAAGGCGGCTCGCGATATGATCCAACTGAGCCAACTCAACCTGCAACTTACCTTCATAGGTTTGCGCACGCTGGGCAAAAATATCTAAAATCAAACCCACACGATCCAGCACGCGACATTCTAGAACACGTTCTAAATTACGTTCTTGGCTGGGGGTCAGGGTGTGATTAAAAATAACCAAGTCAGCTTGTTCAGCAATCACCAACTGACGCAGTTCTTCAACTTTACCTGAGCCGATTAAAAAGCGTGCCGTGGGCTGATGCAGCGAAACGCTGACAAAGCTTGCAATGACAGCGCCCGCCGACACTGCAAGCTCTTGGAATTCATAAGGATCTTCTCGCACGTCAGGTGCACGGCCATCCAAATGCACGAGAATGGCACGTTCACCCTGTTGCTGATCGATCAAAATGCGCTCCTCCTATTCGTTACCTAAATCGGTATTATCTGCATCATCTTCACTTGGCAAACGTACTGGGCGACCCGGCACAACCGTGGAGATAGCATGTTTGTAAACCATTTGGCTCACAGTGTTTTTCAGCAAAATAACAAACTGATCAAAAGACTCGATTTGCCCTTGCAACTTAATACCGTTAACCAAATAAATGGATACCGGTACGCGTTCTTTGCGCAAGAGGTTTAAATAAGGGTCTTGTAGCGTGTGCCCTTTTGACATGAGATGTACTCCAATTCAATAAAATAAAAAAATTTTGCGCTATGCAATCACACAGGCAAATAAAATAACCATTCAGTTCACTCTATATGGAGAGCTGTTCCAGCTTTTTCAAGGCGTGTGACAGCGTGTCACAGGATAAACTGTCTAACCATTCAACATCCGCCCAGCTGCGCAACCAAGTAAACTGTCGTTTAGCGAGCTGACGCGTGGCAATAATGCCGCGCTCAATCATCTCATCGTAGCTGTAATCACCTTGCAGATACGCCCACGCTTGTCGATAACCGACCGCGCGTATAGAAGGTAAATCTGCATGTAAATCTCCACGTTGCCACAGCCTTTCGACCTCAGCAATAAAGCCTTGTTCCAACATTAGATGAAAACGCTGGGCGATACGTTGATGTAAAACACTACGTTGCTGTGGGGCCATAGCGAATGTTGTAACATTATAGGGCAAATGGCCGTTGTTAGATGCTTGTTTTTGTAACGCTTGGTGTACGCGGTGCTCAGTCATACTTTGCCCACTGACTCGCCACACCTCTAAGGCGCGCATAATGCGCTGTGGGTCATTGGGATGAATCCGCTCAGCCGAGACAGGATCAACCTTGCGCAACTCAGCATGTAAGGCGGCCCACCCCTCAGCCGCAGCGTGTTGTTCCAGCTCAGCACGAATGCCAGCATCAGCCGATGGCATTGACGCTAAGCCGTCAAACAGCGCCTTGTAATACAACATGGTGCCGCCCACCAACAAGGGGATACGTCCACGCGCCGTGATATTAGCCATCGCCAGCAGCGCATCCTCACGAAACTGTGCCGCAGAATAACTCTGCGCCGGATCCAGGATGTCGACCAAGTGGTGCGGATAGGTTTGCAAGATCTGCGCACTGGGCTTGGCGCTGCCAATATCCATCCCACGGTAAATCAGCGCCGAATCGACACTGATAATTTCACAAGGCAACTCGCGCACCAATTGCAATGCTAAATCAGTTTTCCCAGACGCTGTCGGACCCATTAAAAAAATGGCCGGCGGTAAGCTTTTTATCAAAATACCCCCTCAGCAACCTAAGCCAAGCGCCTGAGACAACTATCATCGCGGGCGCTGGCATTAGAGCAGCAGAGCAAAAAAGGACTTAGTTGGCCAATAATTGCCCAACAGCAGGATCTTTAAAGACGCGCTGCAATGCTTCACTGAGCACTTGGCTGACCAAATCGGTATTGGTTTGTTCATTCGGCGCTTTGGCATAGCCTTGATTCAGGGTTGCCGCGTAACGACCACTGTAATGACGCGTGCCATTGCGCGCTTCTAGCTTATAGACTGCTTGCAACTGAGCCTCTTTCGCTAAAGGGTTTTTCTCTGTGGAGCGATAGCTCAACTCAGTTAAGGTCAAGGTCAACTGAGCGTTGCCAGCGCCTTGCGCCATCGGGGTAAAGCCCAGCATACGCACCGCCGCATCGGTTTCAGCTTGCAAGCGTGGCAAAAACGCCGGGCCACTCACGCTGATCGCGCTGCTTTGCGCATATAAACCGCCACGCGTACCAATCACCGGAGAGGATCGTGCATCGCGCACCTGTACGGTAACCGGCTGACCCTGCCCGACCTTAACCAACTGGCCAGTAAAACGTGGCTCTGGTTTTAAATACTGTGGGCTCAGACCACAACCGGCTAAAACCCCAGTCAAAATAACTGCAGCACCGACTAAGACATAACGCAACATAATTGAGATCCTTTAAAAATACCTGAATAAAACTAAGTTTAACCAAGCGCGGCACGCTTGCACAGCACAAAGCTTAAGTGACTAAAATACCTCATTTTCAGCTGTAGAATTGCGACTTAATTATCAATTATCGCTATCGCATAAAACCTTTCGACTAAAGAAAGTTAACTTGAATGATCGTTTTTTCTAATTTCACCGTTATAATTGTCAACCAACTATATACGACAGCTCCTCACTTGTGCTTTTACAGTACTATTTTCAAGTCTGAGAGGTTGTTAAGTGCCCTATTTAAAGACGCACAGAGCTAAGCTGAAGGATGATCTATACACCGCACCTTTTAAGCTGTGCAGCATTCATGCACACTCTACTCTGGCGCCCGCGGTAAAAGCATTTTTAAGATCCGCCACTCCAAAAGATGGCGGGAAACTGTGTTTCACAACTTCACAAGAGTGTGGCAAGCAATGAATAGTTTGGCGTTTACAGTTCCATGCACCAACAGCCCCCCTTCTTGCAGCGGTTAAAGCATTGACTATTTGGCAATAATCTAACCCTTTCCCCGGCTGACTACAGTCGTACTGTACAGCCCAAAAGCTGCATTTTGGAGACACACTGATGGCACAAGAAAATCAAGCTCACTTGGATGTATTGTTGGTGGGAGCCGGCATTATGAGTTCAACCTTAGCAGTGATGCTAAAAGAACTGGATCCAAGTCTTCGCTTAGAAATTGTTGAGCAAATGGAAGATGGAGCAATGGAAAGCTCCAACCCATGGAATAACGCAGGTACCGGTCACGCCGGCCTCTGTGAACTCAACTACACTCCGCAAGCAGCTGACGGCTCTATTGATATTAAAAAAGCTATCAATATCAATGCCATGTTTGAAGAGTCAAAGCAGTTTTGGGCTCACCTTGTCGAAACCGGCACCTTTGGTGATCCTGCTTCTTTTATTCATCCGGTACCGCATCTGAGCTTTGTTGAAGGCAAGGATAATGTTGCTTTCTTAGAAAAACGTGCTCAATTGTTAAAAGCCCATCATGCTTTTGCACAGATGGAGTTCACCACAGATAAAAGCCTAATGGCGCAGTGGTTACCATTGATGATGGCTGAGCGTAAAGACGCTGAAGAGATCGCACTGACCTGCATTCGTAACGGCACTGACGTTAACTTTGGCGCGCTAACCCGCCAATTGTTAAGCTATTTAGATCAGCAAGACAACAGCACTCTAAGCTACAAACACAGAGTTGTCGGTCTTGAGCGCTGTGCACAGGGCTGGCAAGTCACGATTAAAAACCTGGTCAATGGCCAACGTCGTATCGTCACCAGCCGCTTTGTCTTCTTAGGCGCTGGCGGCGCGGCCTTGCCATTACTGCAAAAATCAGGCATCCCTGAAGGTAAAGGCTACGGTGGTTTCCCCGTCAGTGGTCAATGGTTGCGTTGTGATAACCCTAAGGTGGTTGAGCAGCACCAAGCTAAGGTCTACAGCTTGGCCGCAGTGGGTTCACCCCCGATGTCAGTACCGCACTTAGATACCCGTGTGATTGATGGCAAAAAATCCTTACTCTTTGGACCTTATGCCGGTTTTACCACTAAGTTCTTAAAGCACGGTTCATTCTTAGACCTACCCTTGTCCGTGCGCTTTAGCAATATTGGGCCCATGCTGGCGGTGGGGCGCGACAATATGGATCTGACCCGCTATTTGGTCAGTGAAGTGATGCAGTCAATGGAGCAGCGCTTAGATTCTTTACGTCGTTTCTACCCACAACTGGACCCTGCCGACTGGAAGCTTGAAATCGCCGGTCAACGCGTACAGATCATCAAAAAAGATGCTAAAAAAGGTGGTATTTTGCAGTTTGGTACCGAGCTGGTCAGTTCAGCCGACGGTTCCTTAGCGGCATTGCTCGGGGCATCGCCTGGCGCATCGGTTACCGTATCAATCATGCTTGATCTGCTTAAACGCTGCTTCCCAGAGCAAAGTGCCTCTAGCGAGTGGACAGAAAAGCTCTCCGCCATTTTCCCAGCACCGCTTAAAGAGCTGGAAACCAACGCAGAACTGTATCGCAGCACGCAAGATCGCTCCGACCAATTGCTAAAGTTACGTTAATAGAAAAATGCCCGCTAACTTAGCGGGCATTTTTTATTGAGTTCGCACTAAGCGCTTAACGGTGTTGGCGGATCAGTCTCTAAAATTATTAAACTGCAGCGGCAGACCCAATTCTTGGGTGCGCAGCAACGCCATCGCGTCTTGCAAGTCATCGCGTTTTTTACCCGTAATGCGCACTTGTTCGCCCTGAATCGATGCTTGCACTTTAAGCTTGGCTTCTTTGACTGCGGCAACAATTTTCTTCGCCAGCTCTTTATCGATGCCTTCGCGCAGGGTCAATTCTTGCTTAACCACCTTACCCGAACCGTAAGAGTCCTTGCATTCCAAGCACTGCACATCAATTTTACGCTTAACCAGTGACATTTTTACAATTTCAATCAACTGTTCCAGCATAAAATCAGCTTCAGCAGTTAAGGTTATTGTTTTATCTTTAAATTCAATACTGGCCTTACCTCGCAAATCATAACGACGCTCAAGCTCTTTGGCGGCGTTATCCATGGCGTTGGTCAACTCATGAGCATCAAGCTCTGATACAACATCAAATGAGGGCATTGTGATCCTCCAAAATTATTCTAGGTTAAAAATACTTAAATGACGACTGCAGGCCAGAGCGCTTGCTATGACACTAGGCGACTGGGTATAAAGAGTCCTATGTCCCAATTAAACCACGCCAAACACACCATGCCAAACCCACAGTTCAATATCTTAAGCGCAGATGATGCCAAGCTTTTCGGCAGCATGATAGCTTGTGCAACAGATGATTATACAGACATAGCGGTAAGCCACAGCGAGGCAAGCACACTATGAGCTGGCATATTTTAGGTGCAGGTAGTTTGGGCTGCCTATGGGCTGCGCGCTTAGCGGCGCAACAACACTGTGTACATTTAATCTTACGCAATGCTAAGGCTCTCGCACGTTATCAACAGACGCCAGGCGTCGGCCTCAGTGACGCTCAGCGTCAGCACACCACCTACTACCCCATTCGCGCGCAATTAGCGCCTGACCCGCAGCCGATCCAGCATTTGCTGCTAGCCTGCAAAGCCTATGACGCCCAAGCCGCGATTGCCCAAGTAGCGCACCGCCTTACGCGTGACAGCCAAGTGATTCTGTTACAAAACGGCTTAGGCAGTCAGCAAGTAATCCAACAGCTATTGCCAAATACTCGCTGTCTTGCGGCATCCAGCACTGAAGGCGCTTATCTAGCAGAGCCCTTTCATAGTGTGTTTGCCGGACAAGGTCAGGTGTGGCTGGGCGATTTAGACTCCAGCGCGCAACCCCCACCGGAGGCATTACTGGAGCAATGCACGGCGGCGAGTATTCCCTGCGTTTGGACCTCAGATATCTTGACGCAACTGTGGCGCAAACTGGCGATCAACTGTGCGATTAATCCACTGACTGTGATTTATAATTGTCAAAATGGTGAGCTTAGCCGTTACTCTACGCAAATCAATGCTTTATGCGATGAGCTACAATTGCTTCTGTGCCGCTCAGGACAACCCGAGGCAGCACAAGGTCTGCAACACTTGGTTTGGTCAGTGATCGAGAAAACGGCGGCCAACTCATCATCCATGCGCCAAGATGTGCTGCATCAGCGCCGTACTGAAATAAGCTATATAACAGGCTTTGCTTGCACGCAAAGCCTGCAACTTAGAGGTGATACACCGATCTTGCATGCACTGCAGACACAGCTACAAGAGGTGTTACAGGCGCAAGGTCTACCCACCATTTAAATACTCTGCATATGGAGACTGCATTTATATGAGCGATCGACTCAGTAAGATTTACACACGTACCGGTGATGATGGACAAACCGGCTTAGCCGATGGCCGTCGCGTCAATAAAAGCCACCCACGGATTGAAGCCATTGGGGCACTGGATGAGTTTAATAGCCAGCTTGGCCTGTTATTAGCTGATCTGCAGGATCAGCTCAAAGCCACTCCAGCCTTACAGATTATTATTGATATCCTTGCCCCCTGCCAGCACCGCCTATTTGATCTGGGTGGCGAGTTAGCGATGCCAGAATACCAAGCCTTACAAGGGCTTGAGATCAGCCGAATCGAACAAGTCATTGATGCATGGAATGTACAGGTTGGCTCGCTAAAAGATTTTATTTTACCTGGTGGTTCACACTTAATCGCCCAAGCCCACGTCTGCCGCAGCAGCGCCCGTAACGCCGAACGACGCTGCCAAGCCCTACACAGCAGCGAAGCTTTACGTCCGGAAGTGCTGAGTTATATTAACCGCATTTCTGATCTACTCTTTGTTGCCGCACGCTTGATCGCGCAATACCAAGGCCGCGCTGAAATACTCTGGCAAGCGGCAGAGAAACCGCTATAAAACCCGCGGCCAAAAACCGCGAATAGCCGCCACACCTTGCCCGCCAATCGCGCGTGCACGCTCAATATCTTGCTCGGTTAAACCACCGAGCAAGAAGACTGGCGTATTAAACTCAGTCAGTAATCTTTGTGCCGTATCCCAACCCAAGGTCGGTGCGCCAGGATGTGTCTGGGTGGGCAAGAGCGGTGATAAAGTGACAAAGTCGACCTGTAGCGCAGCGGCCCACTCTAACTCTTCAGCGTTATGGCACGAGGCCGCCAGCCAGCGATTCTGCGCCAGCGGACGCTCTTGGCCGGCCAATTGACGCAACTGCTGGGCAGTTAAATGCCAACCTGCCTGAGGAAACTGCGCCTGCCAGGTCAAATCACCTTTGAGCATCAACTCCGCCCGCCCAGCACACAGCGCCTGTAAGCGCTGCGCGAGGCTTTTGTACTCAAGCTCTGGCAAGTGCGAGGCGCGCAACTCTAATAGCTCACAGCCGGCGGCTAACGCCCGTTCCACGCCTGTATACAATTGCTCAGGGCTCAATTGCTCAGGGGTAATTAGATAACGCTGTGGTAACTGTGCCGCACTGACAATCGTACGATTGGCCGCCGGAAACTGATAATCGGCTAAGGTACTGGGCGCAACCCAACGCACCTCTTGCCCTTCAGCACCATAGGCTTGCCCACTAAAGCGCAACACCTCATAGACATCCAGCAACACATGCAAATCTGGGTAATCATGGCGCACCTGAATCAGCGGCTGGGGATGATCAATGACAATCCCCAGCTCCTCGTGCAATTCACGCGCTAACGCCTGTGCTGGGCTTTCACCAGCTTCACACTTGCCGCCAGGAAACTCCCATAAGCCGCCCATATGCTTGGCACTAGGGCGCAGCGCCAGCAGAATCTGCTGCTTGGCGTTGCGAATCACCGCAGCCACCACATGCACTCGCTTAGTCATTGAGCCGCTCCCGACAGAACACCCAGCTTACGAACGGTAGTCAGCATTGATGCGTACATATTCATGGGACAAGTCGGTGGTCCAAATCGTTTCAGTGCAACCGCCGCGCTCCAGCTCAACACGAATCAAAATCTCCGCCTGCTGCATCACTGCCGCGCCTTGCTCTTCAGTGTAACTGGCGGCACGGCCACCTTGCGCGACAATGCAGACATCATTTAAATACACATTGACCTGTTCCGTGTCTAACTCCTTAACACCGGCATAACCAATCGCTGCGACAATCCGACCCCAGTTTGGATCAGAGGCGAATAACGCGGTTTTGATCAATGGTGAATGGGCAATCGCATAGGCGACATCAAGACACTCTTGCTGGTTGACACCCCCTTGCACCTGCACCGTGACAAACTTAGTTGCACCCTCACCATCACGTACAATCGCTTGCGCTAGCTGCATCGCCACCTGATTAACCGCTTGGCGTAAAGCTTTATACAACTCACCCTCAGCTGCGGTAATCGGCGCAAGCGCGGCCTGGCCTGTAGCAATCAGCATGCAAGAGTCGTTGGTGGATGTGTCGCCATCAATGGTGATGCGGTTAAAGGACTTATTCGCCGCATCGTGCAAAATATTGTGCAAAATAGTCTGACTGACCGCCGCATCGGTGGCGATATAACCCAACATGGTCGCCATATTTGGACGAATCATCCCCGCACCTTTGCTGATGCCGGTGACCGTCACGGTGACGCCCTCGTGCTGAAACTGCACACTGGCACCCTTGGGCAGCGTGTCCGTGGTCATAATGCCTTCAGCAGCCAATGCCCAATGGTCTTCAGCTAAATCAGCCAATGCTGCGGGCAATGCGGCAACAATTTTGTCGACCGGCAATGGCTCACCAATTACCCCAGTGGAGAAGGGTAAAATCTGTTCAATCGGACATTGCACTAGCGCAGCAAGCTGCTGGCACACTGCATTAGCGGCCTGTAAACCAAGCTCGCCGGTAGCGGCATTGGCGTTACCGGTATTGACCAGCAAGTAACGTGGACTGGATTGCATACGTTGTTTACACAAGATAACAGGGGCGGCACAAAACGCATTTTGCGTATAGATACCTGCCACAGTACTGCCCTCTATAGCACGCATCAGCACCACATCACGGCGACCTGGTTTTTTGATCCCGGCACTGGCAATGCCTAACTCAAAACCTGCAACAGGGTGCATTACTGGTAAATCACCTAAGCCAACCGCCATAATCATTCTCCCGCCAATATATTGCGCTACGCGCGAAAAGAAACGCCGCACACAGAGTTGTTCTGGTACGGCGTAAAATCATACTTGCTATCACTTTAAAACATCAAAGTGCTGTTACAACATTAGCTGATACGTCCACAGCAATGCTTGTATTTTTTACCTGAACCACAACTGCACGGCTCATTACGCCCCATTTTCGGTTCACTGCGCACTGACGCGACAGCAACAGGTTCAACCGCTAAAGCCTGCTCTTGCGTGTCATCAATACCTGCCGCATCCTCATGCTGGAACTGCATGCGCTCGGCCATCTCTTGAGCTTGCTGACGTAAACGTGCCTCTTCTTCGGTTGGGTCTTCTTGTCGAATCTGTACATTAGACAAGACGCGAATCGAGTCGCGCTTAATCGACTCAAGCAAGTCACGGAACAAGTTAAAGGATTCACGCTTGTACTCTTGCTTAGGATTCTTCTGCGCATAACCGCGCAAGTGAATACCGTGACGCAAGTGGTCCATCGCGGATAAATGCTCTTTCCACAAATCATCCAGCACGCGCAGAATAATTTGCTTCTCAAAGGAACGTAAACCTTCGGCACCGACCAACTGTTCTTTTTCAGCATAGGCAGCCGTCACTTGCTGATGAATGCGCTCACGCAAAGTGTCTTCATACAATGAATCATCTGCATCAAGCCACTGCTGAATCGGGAGCTGGGTACCAAAACCTTCCACAATGGCCTGTTCTAGCTCAGCAATATTCCATTGTTCAGGTAATGACTGCGGCGGAATAAACTGCTCAATGGTGCTGTTTAACACTTCATGTCTAAATTCAGCCACCACATCACCGACATCATTGGATGACAATAAGGTGTTACGCATGTGATAGATGACTTTACGCTGCTCATTGGCCACGTCATCGTACTCAAGCAGCTGCTTACGCATATCGAAGTTACGACCTTCCACTTTGCGCTGGGCTTTTTCAATAGCATTACTGACCATGCGATGCTCAATCGCTTCGCCTTCTTTCATCCCTAGCGCTTTCATAAAGTTTTTAACGCGGTCTGAAGCGAAAATACGCATCAAATTATCTTCAAGCGACAGGTAGAAACGCGTCGAACCTGGGTCACCCTGACGGCCAGAGCGACCACGCAACTGATTATCAATGCGGCGTGATTCGTGACGCTCAGTGGCAATCACATGCAAACCACCCGCCTCAATCACCTGCTGATGGCGCTTCTGCCAAGCCGCTTTAAGCGTGGCAACATGTTCCGGATCTGGATTTTCCAGCGCGGCCACTTCAGCTTCCCAACTACCGCCCAAGACAATATCCGTACCCCGTCCCGCCATATTGGTGGCGATAGTGACCGCACCAGGGCGACCGGCTTGAGCAATAATATCGGCTTCTAAATCGTGGTGCTTGGCGTTCAGTACTTTATGCTCAATACCTTCAGCTTTTAGGACTGCAGAGATATGCTCAGAGCTATCAATAGATGCCGTACCCACCAATACCGGACGGCCTTGTTCTTGGCATTCACGGATATCGGCAATAATCGCCACGTACTTTTCAGGCTGGGTTAAAAACACCAAGTCGTTAAAGTCTTTACGCGCAACCGGACGATGAGTTGGAATAACCGTGACATCTAAACCATAAATCTGACGGAACTCAAAGGCTTCAGTGTCTGCCGTACCGGTCATACCAGAAAGCTTTTCATACAAACGGAAGTAGTTCTGGAAGGTGGTCGAGGCCAAGGTCTGGCTCTCAGGCTGGATATGCACGCCTTCTTTGGCTTCGATAGCTTGGTGTAAGCCTTCAGATAAGCGACGGCCGTGCATGGTGCGCCCGGTGTGTTCATCGACCAGCACCACTTGCCCATCTTGTACAATATACTCAACGTTACGGTTAAATAAGGTATGCGCACGTAAACCAGAATTCACATGGGTCAGCAGGCTCAAATTGCTGGCGGAATATAACGATTCATTTTCAGCCAACAAGCCCAGCTCAGTCAGCTTTTCTTCAATATACTGGTGACCGGCTTCATTGAGTTCAACCTGGCGCATTTTTTCATCAATGCTGTAGTGCCCTTCTTCCAGCACTTCGCCTTCTTCATCTTCCAACTGACGCTTGAGCGTTGGAATAATTAGATTGATGGTTTTATATAACTCTGAGCTGTCTTCAGCTTGCCCAGAGATAATCAATGGCGTGCGCGCCTCATCAATTAAGATGGAGTCGACTTCATCAATCACGGCAAAATGTAAGTCACGCTGGAATTTATCTTCAACACTAAACGCCATATTATCGCGTAGATAGTCAAAACCAAATTCGTTATTAGTACCGTAGGTAATATCACTGGCATAAGCCGCGCGTTTGTCGGCAGGGTCCTGAAAGGGCACCACAACACCGACAGTAAGGCCTAAAAACTCATACAGCGGACGCATCCAGTTGGCGTCACGACGGGCTAAGTAGTCATTCACCGTGACCACATGCACACCTTTAGCCGGCAAGGCATTGAGGTACACCGCCAGCGTTGCAACTAAAGTTTTACCTTCACCGGTACGCATTTCAGCAATTTTGCCGTCATGCAAGGTTTGCCCACCAATCAGCTGTACATCAAAGTGGCGCATACCCATCACACGCTTACCGGCCTCACGGACTACGGCAAAGGCTTCAGGTAAGAGTTTATTCAGGCTTTCACCACCCGCTAAACGCTCGCGAAACTCATTGGTTTTAGCTTGTAATTGCTCATCCGATAGAGCCACCATCTGCTCTTCAAACGCATTAACGGCGTTGACCGTTTTATACATACGTTTGACGTCACGATCGTTTTTACTGCCCAGGAGTTTTCTGAATAAAGGCGCAAACATAATTAATAACGCTTCCATTTTTGGGGGGGTGAAGGCGCGTAAGACATACTGGACTCACCCGCACAAAAAAACCATTCTACCCGTATTTGCTGTTGAATAAAGTACCTTAGTCAACCAGCGTACTTACGGGCACACTAAATTTAAGCCGCTCAGCATAACCACTACTTTATTGTGGGCTATACTATTTAAGTAACATTGTACTGCACTCACTGCATTTCAAGCGTATTTTGGCAAAAACTATACTCCCATCGCTTCGGCTATTGGTTTTTTGTGAGGTGATCGATGAGTTACCGTCCCATTAAGGCGCAAAACAGCAATAATGTGCTGCAAAAGAGCCTACCTCTGCAGCGTTTAGTTGCGCGTGCGCAAAGCGTTGATTATTTACAACAACTGCTCAATCAATACTTACAACCTGCGGCACGTGAACACTGCCTCTTGGCCAGCTACCAAGACGGCCTTATCACCCTGATTGTCACCAATGGGCACTGGGCCACTCGTTTACGCTATCAACAAAAACGTTTGCTGCAACAGTTACAAAGCTTGACCGAATTTAGTCAAGTCACACGTATTCAGTTTAAAGTGCGCCCGCCGATGCAGTCCGAGAAGCCCATCACGCGCACGATTAAACTGTCTGAGCAGGCGGGCCAGATTATTCAGTCAAGCGCAGAAGCCACGCGTGATCCAGTCTTGCGCGAGGCTCTACAACGCTTAGCCCAGCAGGCAAAAAAACCATAGTGCAACAGTCATCACATCCCTTTGACTGCATAGATAGCCGCAGCATTGCGCCAGTAACCTTTATAGTCCATACCATAGCCAAAAATATAGCGATCTTCACAGTACAGTCCGACAAAGTCAGCTTTTAGGTCAGCGCAGGCTTTACGATCATGCTGTTTATCCACTAATACAGCAGTGTGCACTTTACTCGCGCCAGCACGCTGACAAAACTCTATGATTGCTGACAAGGTATGGCCTTCATCCAAAATATCGTCAATGATCAGTACTTCACGATCCATAAAAGAGATCTCTGGCTTCGCCTTCCAAAACAGTTCGCCACCACTGGTTTCATTGCGATAACGGCTGGCGTGCAAGTAGGACTGCTCCAACGGAAAGGTGAGTTTAGTCAGCAAATTACCGGAAAATATCAAACCACCGTTCATTACACAAAAAACCACAGGATTGCTATTGCACAACTGTTGATTAATCTGTGCTGCTACCTGCTCAACCGCGGTTTGCACCTCATCAGCAGTGAACAAAATATCGGCCTCGGCCATTACTTGCTGGATATGTTCAAGATTTGCAGACATCACAGGGCTCTTTATTAAACAATTAAGGCGCAAAAGGTACTGCGCCAGAGGCTTTAGAGCAAGTATTGAGAGCAAACAAAGTGCCGTTTTACCTCGATTTCGTTTAATCTAGCCCTCTACTCTTTAGACTTTGGAGCTTTTCATGTACGCCCATGAAATCCGTCACCCGCTGATTCGTCACAAACTTGGTTTAATGCGCCGCGCTGAGATCAGCACGAAAAACTTTCGCGAGCTGGCTCAAGAAATTGGCACCTTATTGACCTATGAAGCGACCAAAGACTTAGCTTTAGAAACCTACTCTATTGATGGCTGGAGTGGTCAGGTTGATGTGGAGAAAATTGCCGGTAAAAAAATCACGGTCGTACCTATTCTGCGTGCAGGTATCGGCATGTTAGAAGGGGTGTTAAGCCTGATCCCTAGCGCTAAAGTCAGCGCAGTCGGTATTGTGCGCAACGAGACCACTCTGGAAGCTCACACTTATTTAGAAAAACTGGCGCCCGATATGCCCGCGCGCCTGTCATTGATTATTGACCCTATGCTGGCCACCGGCAATTCGATGATTGCCACCATCGATCTATTAAAAAAAGCTGGCTGCAAAGAAATTCGCGCCATGGTCTTAGTCGCCGCGCCAGAAGGGATTAAGGCAGTTAACACAGCCCACCCAGATGTTGCTATTTATACCGCAGCGATTGATCAAGGCTTAGACAGCAACAGTTATATCGTGCCAGGCTTAGGTGATGCCGGTGATAAGATTTTCGGTACCAAGCAAAAGGAGAGCTAAGTGATGCTGTCTCACCCTCCTGAGCCCGCTTGGCGACAGGCGTTAGCTGGCGCGCAAATGCTCTTTGTGGCTTTCGGTGCGCTGGTACTGATGCCGTTGATTACCGGCATGGATCCAAATGTTGCCCTGTTTACTGCAGGGCTTGGCACACTGGTATTCCAACTGGTGACCAAACGCCAAGTGCCAGTCTTTGTCGCCTCAAGCTTTGCCTTTATTGCGCCCATTCTCTATGCAAAAACCAACTTTGGTTTACCCGCCGTACTGGGTGCGATTATGGCATCGGGCATGGTCTATGTGCTGCTCAGCGCAGCGGTGCGCCTTAAAGGTACCGACTTTATCGATAAACTGCTGCCGCCGGTAGTGATTGCGCCAGTAATCATGTGCATCGGTTTGGCGCTCTCGCCAGTGGCGGTCAATATGGCCATGGGTAAATCTGGTGATGGCGCCATGCAACTGATTGCCTACCCCACGGCTATGACCATCTCCATGTCGGCGCTAATCACCACTCTAGTAGTGGCCACCTTAGGGCGTGGTCTATTTCGCTTGGTGCCTATTTTGGCTGGAATTATTGTCGGCTGTACCCTGTCGGTGATCCTTGGTGAAGTCAATACGCACGCCATTGGGCTTGCGCCTTGGTTTGCCATGCCGGCCTTTGTTGCACCTGAATTTCACCTCGGCGCAATTTTGTTTATGTTGCCGGTCGCTTTAGCGCCCGCCATTGAACATATTGGCGGGGTGATTGCAATTGGCAGTGTCACAGGTCAAAACTATATTAAACAGCCCGGACTGCATCGCACCCTACTGGGTGATGGCTTGGCAACCACCACTGCGGGCATGCTGGGCGGCCCACCCAACACCACCTATGCTGAAGTGACTGGCGCGGTGATGCTGACCAAAAACTACAATCCAATCATCATGACTTGGGCTGCAAGTTTTGCCATTGCCCTAGCCTTTATTGGTAAATTTGGTGCAGCACTGCAAAGTATTCCCGTGCCGGTGATGGGCGGGATCTTGTGTTTATTGTTTGGCTCGATTGCGGTGGTGGGTTTAAACACATTAATCCGTAATCAAGTGGATTTATCCGAAGCACGCAACTTGATTATTGTCTCGGTTACTTTGGTCTTTGGTATTGGCGGCATGAGCATTGGTAGCGGTGATTTCACCTTATCCGGTATTTCTTTATGCGCAGTCATTGCCTTGCTACTCAATATCCTACTGCCGGGCAATAAGGGCGGGGGAAACCCATTACCTGAACACGATAAAGAGGCGACTCCGCGCGATTAACCTGCCGCGCTAAGCAGCCATTCGGCACAGGCAAACAGCCCTATTATCTAGGGCTGTTTGCCTTATAATTAGGCATTTTGATCGACACAGTCCTGAGCCTGAGCGGCAAAGTCCTTCCGTAACCACGGCACTGCAACTAAGATAAATCGACACGATTAAGAGTTTATTTGCAGCCATGCCTGACCTCCCCTTAGCTGTTAACGCCTCGCCCCACTTGCTCGGATCTATTCTGGACGAGTTAGACGATCTCGGGCACAACCGAGCGCATGTTTTCCAGGCGGCTGGCGTTACTCGCTCGGAGCATATGTTTGAAGCCGAACTCAGTGCGATGCAGCGCAGCACGCTATTTAACTACGCGTGCTGTCTACTGGCGACAGAATCGGGGCATGGCCAGGGCGGTCAGGGCTTTGTACAAAAATCCGTCACCGATATGCTGATGTATTGTGTTATTACCTGTAAGGACCTTAATGAGGTTATTCAGCGCACTGCGGCCTTCTGTAGCATGGTCGAATCAATCGGCATTGTCCTTCGTTTAGAACATAAAGGCGCTCTGGTTGAATTAAGCATCGAGCTTGGCCAGCCTGCATCCAAGTCCTCATCACTGCTGCTAACGCTCGCCGCTATGAGCACCTTTTATCACCTCTTCTCTTGGTTAATAGCAACTGACTTACCCTTAGAGCAACTGGGCTTATCGCATATGCCGCCCAGCAAGCAGCTGCCTGTGGGTGTCTTACACAGTCAGCCCACGCGTTATCAATGCACCAGCAATCACTTTACCTTCTCAACCGCTTGGCTATCACGTCCAGTAGCACGCAGTTACGACCAGTTAAAACAAGTGATTGATTACTTTCCAGTCAGCTTGTTATCAGCCAGCACCTCTGAGCAAAAATTATCCGCACGGGTACAAAACATTATCCAAACATCCCTTAATGGATCGCTAACGCCTGTCACTGCTGAGATTACCGCCCAACTGGTCAACCTAAGCCCAGCCACCTTACGACGAAAACTGCGCAATGAAGGCACCGATTTTACCCAACTGCTCAACCTCTGCCTGCACGCACAAGCTCAACAGTATCTGATCCGCCAAGTCCCGATAAAAACCATTGCACTGCAACTGGGCTTTAGTGATGACCGCGCGTTTCGACGGGCATTCAAGCGTTGGCATGGACAAACGCCGACAGAGTTTAAGCAGCATATCCAATCGAGCAAGGTATAACCCTATGAGCAGCTCCAGCCCACTGGCATTTGACTTTATCATTGTCGGTGCAGGCTCCGCCGGTAGCGTACTGGCCAACCGCCTTAGTGCCAACGGGCGCTATTCGGTACTTGTATTAGAGCAGGGCCCAAAAGACAGCAGCCCACTCTTAAGTATGCCCAAAGGTTTTGGCGCAGTGCTGACGGGAAACACCTATGTCAGCCGTTATCCAGTCCAACGTGAAGCAGGTCGATCCAATCCAGAAGTCTGGCTACGCGGAAAAACGCTGGGGGGTTCAAGTTCCGTAAACGGCATGATTTGGCTACGCCCACAGCCGGCACAATTAAAAACATTATCTGCGGCAGGCGGTTCCGATTGGAGCTGGGAGCAGATGCAGCCCTACTTCGATGAGCTGGACGGCAGTGGTAGGGGCAATGGCATCATTGCCGTAAGCCCTCATCACTCGCAGTATAATATCACTCGCGCTTTTGTTGACGCATCAGTGGCAACAGGTCTGCCCCGCTTAACTCAGCTGGCCGAACTAGGGCAGCAAGGCAGTGGTTATCTGTACTTTAATATCGATAGCAAGGGCCAACGTTACAGCGCTGCCAGAGCGTTTTTAGCCCCGCTCAAAACACGAAAAAACGTACGCATTGAAACCGCAGTGCAAGTCAATTCTTTGCTGTTTAACGGGCTGCGGGCAACGGCCGTACTCTGTCAACGCCACGGTCAAGCCATCACCTACAAGGCCAATCGCGAGATTGTGCTCTGTGCTGGAGCCTTAGAGTCACCACAAATCCTGCAGCGCTCAGGGATTGGGCCAGCTGCGCTATTGCAGTCACTGCAGATACCCCTTATCTATGCTAATCCAAATGTTGGTGCCAACCTGCGCGAGCACCTTCTACTGGGCCTAAGTTTCGCGGTGCAGGCCAAAGGTGACAGTGAAAACAATCAATATGCAGGCCTGCCCCTGCTCGGCAATTTAATCCGTTACGCCATAACCCGCAAGGGTCCAATGGCACAGTCACCCTGTCATGCTGCTACCTCTGTCCGTTCTGCCGCGCACCTAGACAAACCTGACATCCAAATAATGCTCAGCCCCTTTTCACGCGAGAACAACACCTTTAGCGACACCC
>LFRZ01000123.1:0-710 GCA_001513025.1 Gammaproteobacteria bacterium DTU037 | reverse complement strand
CCACTGATTGAGCCAAACTATCTCAGTCACGCCGAAGATCGCCGAGTAAGCATCGCAGCAGTGCGCTATATACGCAAAATAGCCGCACAACCGACACTGGCCTGCAGATTAGGCAAGGAAATGCCGCCCAGCGCAGCAGCGCAGAGCGATGAGCAGATTATTCAACTGTATCGCAGCAATGCTCAGCCTGGCTTTCACACCACAGGTACCTGCGCCATGGGCCATGATCCCCAGCATGCGGTGGTTGATGGTCGCGCACGGGTGCACGGTATTGCTGGAGTCCGAATAGTCGACTGCTCTATTTTCCCGCAAATGCTCTGCGCAGTAACCAACGCATCCATCCTGGCCATTGCCATGCGCGCAGCAGATATGATTTTAGAAGAGCAATGCAACAAAGCTAGTTGACATCCACCCCCCGCTTAAAGAGGCTGTCGCAAATCATTTAATAGCCCATGATGAAATAGTTGCTCGGCGATTTCGATGACNNCCGGGTAGTTACGATCTTTTTCTGTCATCGACAGGATGAGCCCTGACATCCCAAGCAGTGAGCCCATAAAAAGCTGATCCTCAAGTGGCATCATGCCCAAGAAAATGGCCTTAGCGTCCCCCTGCTTGAAGCGTCTTCCTGATGAGGTTGTCGTCACTCGGTGGCCCTATGTGTCAGCCTAGTTGTCGCCTGAATATTTCAGAGGACAATCATGGCCCGTTAT
>LFRZ01000080.1 GCA_001513025.1 Gammaproteobacteria bacterium DTU037 | reverse complement strand
TTCAACGGGGTGATAAAGGTGAAGGTAATGTGATCATTGAGCTGAATGATCCGTCCAGTACCCCAGATATTGAAGACCAAGGTGGCAAGATTAGTCTAACCTTTGCTAAGTCAGCCCTACCTGAAGCCTTGCGTGTACGTCTTGATGTTAAAGACTTTGCGACACCCGTGCAGTTTGTCAATGCCAGTGAAACAAACGGTAAGGTGACTATCGGTATTGAGTCCAATGGCTTATATGATTACTTGGCCTACCAAGCCGACAATAAGCTAATTGTCAGTGTGAAGACGGTCAGCCAGGCTGATATAGAAAAACGCGGCGTTGAACATTTTTCTTACAGCGGTGAAAAGCTGTCACTGAACTTCCAAGATATTGATGTACGCTCGGTCTTGCAGTTGATTGCTGATTTTACAGACTTAAATTTAGTCGCCAGTGATAGTGTGCAAGGCAATATCACCTTGCGCTTGCAGAACGTACCTTGGGATCAAGCACTTGATTTAGTGTTAAAAACCAAGGGTCTAGATAAACGCAAAATTGGTAATGTGCTGCTAATTGCTCCAGCTGAAGAAATTGCCGCGCGTGAGCGCCAAGAAATGCAGGCGCAGCAGCAAATTGCTGAGCTGGCACCTTTGCGTCGTGAGTTGATTCAAGTGAACTACGCCAAAGCTGCACAAATTGCGGCGTTATTTCAATCAGTGACCAGTGGTCAGAATGATGAGCGTGGCTCGGTCACAGTGGACGACCGTACCAACAGTATCATTGCGTATCAGACTCA
>LFRZ01000152.1:7657-44227 GCA_001513025.1 Gammaproteobacteria bacterium DTU037 | reverse complement strand
GATGAGCGTGGCTCGGTCACAGTGGACGACCGTACCAACAGTATCATTGCGTATCAGACTCAAGAAAAACTCGATGAGTTGCGCCGTGTAGTGGCGCAGCTGGATATCCCTGTACGTCAAGTGATGATTGAGGCGCGCATTGTTGAAGCCAACGTGGATTACAGTAAAAGTTTAGGCGTGCGCTGGGGTGGAAGCTTATCTAGAAGCAGTGGTAATTGGACTGCGAGTGGTGCAAGTGGTGAAGCTAATGAGGATGGCTCGGGCAATCCGTTTGTTGATTTAGGTGTTTCTGGATCTACTTCTGGGCTGGGTGTTGGTTTTGTTTCCAATCATGCCATTTTAGATCTACAGCTGTCTGCGATGGAAAAAACCGGTAACGGTGAAGTGGTTTCGCAGCCTAAAGTTGTCACCTCAGATAAAGAAACAGCGAAAATTCTCAAGGGTGCAGAGATCCCCTACCAAGAGGCCAGCTCCAGTGGCTCAACCAGTACGTCATTTAAAGAAGCGGCCTTATCTCTGGAAGTTACCCCACAAATCACGCCAGACAATCGCATTATTATGGATGTGAAAGTCACTAAAGATGAGGCTGACTTCGCCAATGCTCTCAATGGCGTGCCGCCGATTAAAAAGAATGAAGTCAATGCCAATGTGCTAGTGGCAGACGGCGAGACGATTGTGATCGGTGGTGTGTTTTCTAATACACAGACCAAGGCTGTCGATAAAGTCCCCTTCTTAGGTGACTTGCCTTTTATTGGACGGGTTTTTAGGCGCGACTATGTACAGGATCAAAAGTCTGAACTGCTGGTGTTTATTACCCCACGTATTATGAATAACCAGACAACTTCACTGAAAAACTAATGCAGACACGTAATTACATACTGATCGGTCCGATGGGTGCTGGAAAAAGCACGATCGGACGCTTATTGGCCAAAGAGCTTGGCTTACCCTTTAAAGACTCGGATAAAGAGATTGAAGATCGCACGGGAGCCAGCATTCCTTTGATTTTTGATGTCGAAGGCGAGGCGGGCTTTCGTGATCGAGAGCAAGCAGTGATCGCCGAGCTGTGTCAGGAGCAAGGCCTTGTTTTAGCCACCGGTGGAGGTGCTGTTTTGCGCGCGGAAAATCGTCAGGCTATGCGCCAAGGGGCGGTGGTGATTTATTTACATGCCTCGGTTGAGCATCAGCTTGCACGTACCGCGCGAGATCGTAATCGGCCTTTATTGCAGACCGATAATCCTGGGCAAGTATTAACCCAGTTGCTGGCCTTACGTGACCCGTTATACCGTGAGGTGGCCACCTTAATTATTGAAACAGATACGCGACCGCCACGTGTGGTGGTGCAGGAGATTATGCGGTTTCTTAGTGATTACGAGAGCCACTAAGCGTCCCGCCGAAGCGGCGTGATACTTTTCAAATCGGCTAAGTCTTTGTGCTGGATCTTGCAGCTAAAGCTCTTTTCTATGTTTATCAAAGCGTTATAACGAGAGGCATCTATGCGCACCCTTACGGTTGATTTGGCTGAACGCAGCTACCCAATTCATATTGGTACGGATTTATTAAGGCAAGCGCAGCTTTTCACGCCGCATATTGTCGGGCGTAAAGTTGCTATTGTGACCAATACCACAGTTGCACCTTTGTATATGCAGCAACTGCGTGAAGCGTTGCAGGATTACGAACTCACCGAGATTGTTTTGCCGGACGGTGAATCCTATAAGAACTGGGAAACCCTGCAGCTGATCTTCGATGCCTTATTACGTGATAAGCATGACCGCAAAACCACCCTGATTGCCTTAGGCGGTGGGGTTATTGGTGATATGACTGGTTTTGCAGCGGCGTGTTATCAGCGTGGCGTGAACTTTATTCAAGTGCCCACCACCTTGCTTTCGCAAGTGGATTCTTCAGTGGGTGGTAAAACCGGTATTAATCACCCTCTAGGCAAAAATATGGTGGGTGCGTTTTACCAACCGCAAGCGGTAGTGATTGATACCGCGACGTTACAGACACTGCCGAGCCGAGAGCTGTCAGCCGGTCTTGCTGAAGTTATTAAATATGGTTTGATTTGTGATGAGCCGTTTTTAACGTGGTTAGAAGCACATGTTGAGCGGATTCGTCAGCTGGATAATCCCGCGTTAATGGAAACTATTGAGCGCTCCTGTGCCGCCAAAGCTCGGGTGGTTGCGGCAGATGAGCGTGAGTCCGGTGTGCGCGCAACCCTTAATTTAGGGCATACCTTTGGTCATGCGATTGAGACAGAACAGGGCTATGGGGTCTGGCTGCACGGTGAAGCGGTCTCGGCGGGTACGGTTATGGCATTGGAAATGTCCCAGCAGTTGGGTTGGTTAAGCCTGTCTCAGCGTGATAGAGGGATAAAACTCTTAGTGCAAGCCGGCTTACCTATTGTGCCGCCAGCCAGCATGACAGCGGATACTTTTCTGACTCATATGGCGGTTGATAAAAAAAATATCGACGGGCATATACGCTTAGTGTTGTTGCGTGACTTGGGCGCTGCAGTGATCACCACCGAGTATCCGGCAGATTGTTTGCACAACACGCTAACGGCTGATTATGCAACTATTGCGAGCAGTATTTAATTGAACGAGGGCAGCATGACTCACTTGTATGCAGATGATGATTATTTAGATCATTATCAATTTGAGCACGATCCTTTTTTGGAGCGTGGCGTAAATTTTAAGTTTTTTGCCGCCAAACGCCGGCCTGTACTTGTTGAATTACATCACCTCGCACGCTACAGCAAGTTAATGCTGGTGGTGACAGGGCCGCAAGGCAGCGGTAAAACATTGCTGCGTCAAGTGCTGCTGACCAGTTCAAAAGAGCCGGTTAAGAATATTGTTGTTGTGGCAGAAGCAACCGTGGATGCGGCGTCTATGCTGCAGCAAATCAGTACTGCGCTACAGTTGCCTGAGAGTCATATTGCTGATGTGCTGAGCCATATTGAGCAAATGCATATGGCCGGACAAGAAGTGCATTTGGTGGTCGATAATGCTGAGTGTTTAGATGAGTCAGCCTTGTTGTTGCTGCAGCGTATTGCGCAAGGCGTCAATGATGCCTGTGCTCGCGTCTTTATCTTCTCTGACTCATCAATCGGGCCTTTATTGGAGCGGGTGGCGGATAATACCGACTTGCACCATGTGATCGCGCTTGAACCCTGGGATCGGGACGAGGTGGATGAGTATATTGAGCAGCGCTTAGTCGCTGCTGGGCAAGGATTGGATGTGTTTACTGAGCCGCAGCTGGCAGATATTTTTGCGCAGTCTAAAGGTTGGCCTGGACGTGTCAACCATGTGGCCAAAGCTATATTGCTTGAGCAAATGCATCAGCAAGGTACAGGTAAACAAGCCACCATGCAGATTCCCTATAAGCATGTTGCTGTTGTAGCTGTGCTGGCTGTTGCCTTGCTTTTGATTTGGATGGCGCAAACCTCTGAGTCTGAGGATACGGCAGAATCAGCCGCGCTTGAATTATCCGGCAAGCATTCAAATCAACAGGTGCTTACTCTGCCCTTAACCGAGCCGGTGTTGCGCGAGCCGTTAGCGCAGGCGCTCAGCTCGGAAGAAGAGGGCAGTGATTATGCAGGCAGTGAGCCTGTATTTGTCGACGAGCGTGCTGTCCAGCCCATCGCGAGCGCCCCTGTCCCAGTGAGCCGCTCTCCGGCTGAAGTGGTTAAACAGGTTGTTGTACCGCAGCCTGTCGCGCCTGTAGAAAAGAAGCCAGCAGCAGTTGTGCGCCAAGCACAGCCCGTCGCTAAGCCGGTAAGCATTGCCAAACCCGCGCCTGCTGCAGCCCGTGGGTTGTCGGGCACGGCGGGACACAGTCGGTGGTATAAGCAACAAGCGCCTGCACGCTATACCTTGCAAGTGTTTGCTAGTCGTACAGAAGCCATTGCTCAGCGTTTTGTAAAACAAAATACAGCGCAGTACCATTACTTTAGAAAAGAACACCAAGGCCAGCCATTGTTTGTGGTGACCTATGGATCCTTTGCTGATCGTACTGCTGCTCAAGCCGCAATCAATCGTTTGCCGGAGAACATCCGCAAAGATAAACCTTGGTCGCGTACCCTACTAAGCATTCAACAAGAGTTGCGTTGAGGAATCTATGAATTATCGTCATGCCTATCATGCAGGCAATCATGCTGATGTATTAAAACACTGGGTGTTGACCCGCTGCATTGCCTTGCTGCAAAAGAAGCCTGCGCCTCTGGCTTATATTGATACCCATGCAGGCATTGGTTTGTATGATTTACAAGGCGAAGAAGCGCTGAAAACCGATGAGTGGCAGGATGGAATAGGGCGTTTATGGGGGGCATCGCACCCTTTGCTGGAGGACTACCTGCATGCTGTGCGTGAGCTGAATGAGGATGATGAATTACGCTATTATCCCGGCTCACCAGAGTTTGTGCGTTGCTTAACCCGTAGCCAAGATCATCTGTATTTAAATGAAAAGCATCCTGATGATGGCCAGTTGCTTAAAGACAATATGCGCATTGATCGACGTGTCAGTGTGCATATTGGTGAAGGCTGGCATGTGCCTCGTGCTCTGTTACCGACTGAAGAAAAACGTTTGCTGATGCTGATTGATCCACCGTTTGAAGCGGGAGACGATCTGCAAAATAGCGTACAAGCGTTAGAAGAAAGCTTAGCACGTATGCGTCAAGCCATTGTCTGTCTGTGGTATCCCATTAAAGAGATCGGACAATTACGCCGTTTTTACCAGCAGCTGGAAAAAAGTAGTGCGCCCAAGTTATTGCGTGTTGAACTGTATGTGAATCAGCCCAATGACCCCAGCAAGCTCAATGGTTCAGGCATGGTGATTTGTAATCCGCCATGGGGTTTGGAAGCTGAACTTCGAGAGTTACTGCCTTGGCTGACTGAAACCTTGCAGCAAGGTGCGGGTGGTTGGCGTTTAGATTGGTTGATTGCTGAGTAAGCTGATTGCTTACTGGGGTGGCTGATGGCAGCCACTTGGCGGTGCCCAGTCAACCAGGATTCCGCGCAGTAGCACATCGATCAGCGGACCTGTGTGTTTAACATCAAACAGTGATGGATCGCGTAGCCAGTCACTGAGCAGTCCTAGTAGCATCGCGTGCAAGGCGACCGCTGCCATCCGTGGGCTGATATCTGGGTGCAGGCGTTTAGCTGTGGCTGGCTCACTAAACAGCTGTTCACATAGGGCCATAAACTCATTAATAAAGGCTTCGTGACGCTGCTCAGCTTCGCGTAAGTCATCAGTGAATTCGCAGCGGCGCAGTAAGATAGTAAAAATACGTCGTTTGCGCTCATTGCTGCCTACCGATAGCAGTACTTCAGTACACAGATACCTTAATCCGATAATAGGGTTGTTAGGGTCACATTGACTGATTTGCTTAGCAATTTGCTCAGCAGGTAAGCGTACTTGGTTGAGCATTTCATGGAATAAGTGTGCTTTATTTTGGAAATGCCAATAAACCGCGCCACGTGTCACTCCAGCCTGTCGCGCGATTTGTTCGAGTGAGGTGTGGGAGACTCCCTTTTTAAGAAATAACAGTTCCGCAGCAGTGAGTATCGCTGTACGGGTGTTTTCTGCTTCTTCTTTGGTGCGGCGCATAAGACTGTTCGATAAATGAGTTCGACTATAAGTCTAACCGTTTTATCGTACCTAGGTGTAGGGCTGAGCAAAAGAACAGCTTTTATGCTTATTGATCATACGGCGCTTGGTTGTTTGCTGTGAATGGAGTAGACTACGCGCAACATTGATTGGCTGTGGCTCAGTACAGCAATCAGACGCTCTATCGATGCCAAAGAAACATTCTTAGTAAAAAAGTTAAGATTTATTTTCACTAAGGTGTTGACAAGGTTTGAAAAATCGGTAGAATGTCGCACCACAGATGAGGCGAACTTCACAAGGGTTCAACGAAAACTGTAATGTTCCGCGATAGCTCAGTTGGTAGAGCAAATGACTGTTAATCATTGGGTCCCTGGTTCGAGTCCAGGTCGTGGAGCCATCGGGGTATAGCGCAGTCCGGTAGCGCGCCTGCTTTGGGAGCAGGATGTCGGGAGTTCGAATCCCCCTACCCCGACCATTTTTGGGTCGTTAGCTCAGTGGTAGAGCAGTTGGCTTTTAACCAATTGGTCGTAGGTTCGAATCCCACACGACCCACCATGTATTTTTGAATACACATTCTAAGCTCCTAGCAGTTACTGCTAGGAGCTTTTTTTGTTTTTGTCGATAAGTTTCATGTTTAAGCCGCTGTTATCGCCCTCGCGGCAGCCATAGTTTTTATGTTGTTAAAGACGTCTTACGTGCCCTGCTGATACAGAGCACGTTGCTCTGCGCCGCTTAGTGACTGCGCGAGACGATGTAGTCAGCCAGCTGACGTAAATGGTTGGCACGTTGATCAAAGTCAGCTAAAGCGTCTTGAGCTTGATCTCTGAGTGCATAAGCATAGTCTTGTGCTTGTTGAAGGCCGAGTAGGGCAGGATAGGTGGGTTTATCATGCTCAATATCGCTGCCTTGCTGTTTGCCAAGCGTTTGCGTATCGCTGGTGACATCTAAAATATCATCTTGGACTTGAAAGGCTAAACCTATCGCCTGTGCATAGTTATCCAGTGCTGCCAGTGTGTGTGGCGTGGCATGGTTACTGGCAATTGCGCCTAAACGCACGCTGGCTTGAATCAATGCACCGGTTTTATGGCGGTGCATCAGCTCTAGAGTTGCTTGGCTGATGCTCTGCCCCACTGAGCTTAGATCAATCGCTTGCCCGCCGACCATGCCCGAGGCACCTGCTGCTGTTGAGAGCACCTTGATCATCTCTAAGCGTTGCTCACAGCTTACTGGAGAGAGCACCTCATCGCCGAGCGCATAAAAGGCTAAAGACTGCAGTGCGTCACCGGCTAAAATCGCATAGGCTTCATCAAAGGCTTTATGCGTTGTTGGCTGGCCGCGACGTAAGTCATCATCATCCATTGCCGGCAGATCATCATGCACCAATGAGTAGGCGTGAATAAGTTCAACTGCGCAGGCTGCGCCATAAGCGTGTTGCACCGCGCCGCCCAGTGCTTGGCAGCTGGCAAATACTAATAAAGGACGTGCACGTTTGCCGCCATTCATCACGCTGTAGCGCATGGCGGCATATAAACGCTGCAGTTCAATTGTCGGCGCCTTTAGCAGCTGCTCAAGTGCACCATCCACCTGCTGCTGACAAAAATTCTGATAATCTGAGATCAAGGCAAAAGACTTCCATCAAGTGGCTTTTCTGTGAGCGTGCCATTTTGCTCAAGCAGTACTTGGATGCGTTGTTCTGCATTCTGTAGTGCGCTTTGGCATTCGCGAGTTAGGGCAATGCCTTGCTCAAAGGTTGTCAGTGACTCTTCCAAGGATAGATCACCGCTTTCGAGGCGTTCAACCAGTACTTGCAAGTCGTTAAGTGATTGTTCAAAGGCGGGTGATTTTTTTTGGCGAGCCATACAGCCCTCACAACATTAAGGAGTAGGAGTGTAGGGCGCAGCTTAGCTGCAGTCAGATTTGCTGGGCCATACATAATGTTTGGTGAAGTATAGCAGTAGTCTAAGTTGAGCTAAATTATTAAAGTCTTTGGTTTTAGCTGATTTGCTGTACTGGGCCTGTGTTGGCTAGGCTGAGTAGTGTTTGAGTGTTTTGTCCCTGCTAAAGTGTTGCTCTGCAGCTTGTGCGGGTGAGAAATAGTAGCCCTGTAAGCGCTGGCAGCCCAGTTGCCGTAAAAAGGCGACCTGCTCAGCTGTTTCAACACCTTCGGCAACCACTTCGAGATTAAGGTGCGCGGCGATACTTAGAATACCTTGGACTAAGGCAATCGATTGCTGGCAATCCGGTAAGCCGCTGACAAACTCTTGATCAATTTTAATGCCATCAAACTCAAAGCGTTTAATATAAGACAAGGAAGAATAGCCAGTACCAAAATCATCGAGAAACATCAGTAAGCCGGCAGCTTTAAGCTGTTTCAGCGTTGTTTGAACCTGTGCGCCGGCATCAAGCAGTGAGCTTTCAGTCACTTCCAACTCGATCAGCTGTACTGGGGTTTGTTCTTCTTGCATGATCTGCAGCAGCGAGCCGGTCAAGTCGGCCTGTAAAAAGTCCAGTGGCGAGAGATTGACCGCGATGCGCAGCGGTGTGCCTTGCCTATACCAGGCGCTGGCTTGACGGCAGGCCGTGCGGAATACCCAACGAGACACATCTAAAATCATCCCAGTCTCTTCCAGTAGCGGGATAAATTGACTGGGCGAAATCGGTCCATGTGAAGGCGATCGCCAGCGCAACAAGGCTTCCATGGCGATGGGTCGCCCAGATAGATCAACCTGCGGCTGGTAGAGTAACTCAAATTCATCGTTACTGATGGCGTAGCGCAATTCGTCAGTCAATTGTTGGCGTAGCGCTGCATCGCTGATTAAGTCGCTATCAAAGGTTATAAAGCAATTGCGACTGATTTTTTTTGCTTGACGCAGGGCTAAATCAGCATGGTTAAATAACTGTATCGGGTTATTGCTGTGTTCGTGTTGATGGGCAATGCCGATGCTAGCGGTAATATACAGTTCGTACTGCAAAACTTGGAACGGCTTCTTAAACGCATCCAACATGCGTTGAGCTAATTGCTCGACTTCTTGCACAGAGGTATCGTGCAAGGCCAGCATAAACTCATCGCCACCGATTCGTGCCAGGACATCGTCGTCTGTGCTGTATTCTTGTAGGCGCTTGGCCACGGCCTTTAATAGCTGATCGCCAATGTTATGACCTAGACCGTCATTGAGGTATTGGAAGCGATCAAGGTCAAGCATGATCAGGCTGAGTGTGACATCATTTTTCAGCCTTTCGGCAATATGGCTGATCATATTATTGCGGTTAGCCAGGCCAGTTAAAATATCATAGTTCGCTAGGTAATGCAGGCGTTGCTCGGCTTGTTTGCGCTCACTGATATCGTTGAGCAGGACCAATTTAAAGCGTTGTTGCTCACGTGAAAAGGTGCTAATTGAGGCGTCTATGCTGAGTGTTGATGCAGGTTCGGTGATATTCAGTAAAACGCTGGCATTGATTTTAACTAGCAACTGTTGCCATGCGGGTTTAGCGTTAAACAACTGCGCTGGGTCCGTTGCGAGTAACTCGGCTTGGCTCATCTTAAATAGCGTTTGTGCGGCGGGATTGGCGTCAATGATACGTTGCTGTTCACTGAGTACCAGTAAGCCAATTGGCGCGGCGCTGAGCAAACTACGCAGCATATGCTCGCTGTCTTGCAGAGCGCTATGACTGTCTTCCAGTTGGATCAGCATGCTATTGATCGCAGTGCCCAGTTGGCTGATCTCATCATGCCCCTGCAGCGCAGTGCGCACCTTAAGATTGCCTGCGCCGTAGCGCTGGGTGACCGTAGCAATATGAGCAATGCGCTGTACAACGAGATGAAAATACAGACGGTTTAAAACCAAGCCCAGAGCACACAATAATAAGAGGGCTTGACCTAAGTAGAGCCAAGCGTTATTGGTTGTTTGCCGTAATAAAGGAGCGAAGTCGAGCTCAACCAATAGTGCTGCGGTCTGATCTTGAGCATTAAGTTGCATGCGATTGAGCGGGTAGATCGCTAGATAACTTTGTTTGCCGGTTAAGCGCCATGTTGGTGCGTGTGTATTGATTAATTCTGACAGTGACTGTTGGCTGAGTTGACTGTAAATACTGGCCTCTAAGCCTAAGCGCGTTGAGGACAGGGACTGTAATTGCGAGTCGACAACGGCAGCCCATTTAATGTTGGGTAAGCTGCCCAGTTCTGCTAATTCAGTAGCCATTTCTTCGCTACGGTTTAGGAGTAAATGATTATTAAGACTGCTTTGCAGTTGAATCAGCATATGGTCAGTGTAGTTGCGCCATGAGTTGAGCGCATTTTTTTGACTGATGGGTAGCTGAATTAAAATTAATAATGCGGCGAAAACGATAGCAAATAAGCCCAGCAGAGCGGGGATGGAGCGGCGTAGTGAATAGCGATTTAGCATGAGTCACCGGTGCAGGCAGGTAGCAGTAGGCTTGCGTCAACGGGGTGTTTAAGCTGGCCTTTTTCGAGCATATAGCTTTGCATGCTTTGAATACGGGTGGCTAAGACGCCTTGTTCAAGATAGACAGCATTAAGGGCCTTGTCACCCATTACTATGCCGTTGAGTGTTTGTATTAAAGTGGTGGCATCTATGCCTAGGCGTTTTTGTATAAGCGTATCGCCTTTGTCCCGATGCTCAAGCCAGGCATCAAGGCTGCTGTACCATAGTGCTCGAATACGTGCGCGCAATGTTGGGCTGGTGCGCTGACGATTCACTACCAGTACATCGATGATTTCATTATTGAGTTCCCGACTGCTCAGCAGTGGTAATGCGCCGGTTGCGAGTATTGGGTTGTGAGCTGCCGAAGTGTTGATCGAGGCGTCAACCTTGCCTGTGCTTAAAGCGTCAAGGTGCATATAAACTGGAATATTGACCACTTTTATATCATGAATTGAGAGTTGTGCCTTATCTAGGATATGCGCTAGAAAGTAAGCTGCAAGGGTGCCGCCTTCAGCCGCAATACGCTGACCCTTAAGGTCTGCCAAGCTACGAATATGTGGCTGAGCATACAAGACGTCAGCCCCCGTTGATAAATTAGTGACCAAGACCACTTCGACATCATGCCCTGTGCTTTGCAGCATAATGGCTTCATCAAGGGTTAAAAGTGCAGCATCCAATAAGCCATTGTGCAAGCCGCGGATCACACCATTGGCTGTCGGGTATTCTACTAGGCGAATATTGGATAAGGTTGCCCAGCCGAGCTCGTCAGCGAGGTACATCGGAGCGTAACCTAACCAGCGATTGCTGCCGATGCGCAAAGGCTCAGAAGGCGATTCACAGCCAGCCAGAAAAGAAACGCACAGCACTATAAGAAGGAGGGTGCGCATTGCTGCAATCCGCTTGCTGGGTTATTAATAATAATTAAATCTAAATCAGTGTATTTCCAGCCTTAACAGTAAAGCTATGTAAGACACAGCAGTATTTTGCTGCTGTGTCTTAGGGTTTTACTTATTGTACGCTGCGACAGCTTTAGTGATTTCTTCGCGCGCTGCTGCGGCATCACCCCAGCCTTCAACTTTAACCCATTTGCCTTTTTCTAAATCTTTGTAGTGTTCAAAGAAGTGCTTGATTTGCTCAATCAATAAAGGAGGGAGGTCAGTGTATTCATGCACGTCATTGTACAGCTGGGTCAGTTTTTCGTGGGGTACCGCAATCAGCTTAGCATCGCCGCCGGCTTCGTCAGTCATATGCAACACGCCAATAGGGCGTGCACGCACTACTGAGCCTGGTGCAACAGGGTAAGGTGTCACGACTAAGACATCCAGCGCATCGCCATCATCGGCCAATGTGTGGGGGATGAAACCATAGTTGGCAGGGTAAAACATGGGAGTTGCCATAAAACGGTCAACCATCAGGTTGTCAGTTTCAGTATCAATTTCATATTTGATAGGGGCGTGGTTTGCTGGGATTTCAATTGCGACATAGATGTCGTGAGGAAGGTCTTTACCCGCTGGGATTTTGCTAAAGCTCATGTTAAATATCCACTTGAAAATAAAAAGTACAGCGATTATAGGGGTATTTGTTGGTGTATACCAAGCATTGCCGTGTGCTGATGTGGTGCGCTGTTAATTGCTGCTGTAGCGAGTCAGACTCAAACGCGTAGTGCTATACAGAAAGGGCGTTTGAGAACACTTCACAGGAGTAAAATATAGTTGCTGAAATGCTGGTCTTCGAGGAAGTTGGCTGACTCATAGAGACGCTGTGCGATTTCATTACTGGCGCTAATCGATACGCGTAAACGCACGGCACCATGGGCGCGGGCTTGTTCAGCTGTGGCTTGTAATAGCTGCAGGGCGACGTGGTTACGGCGCGCCTTTTCAGCGACATACAGATCATTAATAATCCACATCGGGCGCAGTGAGATTGAAGAAAAGCTTGGATACACTAAGCAGAAGCCCAGTAAGGCCTCGTCTTCAAAGGCCAATAGAATAATGGCTTCTTGTTTATTTATGCGCTGAGCTAAATACTCTTTTGAAGCATCTGGCTGCGGCATCGCACCATACATCTCACGGTAATGAGTAAACATCGGCGTTAGTTGGTCTAGATGGTCTAAGGTGGCGGAAATGATGCGCATGGCAACTCTCTTTTTATGTAGGGTGGTCATCACTAGACTAGCAATCGTGCCTTAAAACAAGGCTTAGATGCAAATGTGTTGCAGTGGCTTGATACGCGATTGTGCTCTGTTGCCTGTGTTAATCTTGCAAGCAATTATTTGAGGTTCCTATGCATATTCATATTTTAGGTATTTGCGGCACATTTATGGGCTCTTTAGCCTTATTGGCCAAAGAGTTGGGGCACCGTGTGACGGGTTCGGATGCCAATGTCTATCCGCCGATGAGCACACAACTGCAAGAGCAAGGTATTGAGCTGATGCAGGGCTACCATCCTGAGCATTTGCAGCCTGGGCCCGATCTTGTGGTTGTGGGTAATGCGCTGTCGCGTGGTAATCCTGCAGTTGAGTATATGTTGGATAGGGGCCTGCCTTATGTCTCAGGTCCGCAGTGGTTGGCTGAGCATGTGTTGCAAGGGCGTTGGGTGCTAGCAGTCGCCGGTACCCACGGTAAAACCACCACCAGCAGCATGCTGGCCTGGATTTTGGAATATGCTGGTATGCAGCCTGGTTTTTTAATTGGTGGTGTACCGCAAAATTTTGGCCTCTCTGCGCGTTTAGGTCAGACTGACTTCTTTGTGGTAGAGGCGGATGAATATGACAGCGCTTTCTTTGATAAACGTTCAAAGTTTGTCCATTACCGTTCACGCACCACGGTATTAAACAATTTAGAGTTTGATCATGCGGATATTTTCCCTGATTTGGCGGCGATTGAGCTGCAGTTTCACCATTTGCTGCGCACCGTGCCCAGTAATGGTTTGGTGATCTATCCTGCCCAAGAGCAAGCCCTCCAGCGCGTGATTGCTAAAGGTTGCTGGACGCCGGTACAAACCACTGGGCCTGATGGACAGTGGCAAGCGCATTTGCTGAAAGACGATGGCTCTGACTTTAGTGTATCGCTCGATGGCGTTGAGCAGGGGCGGGTGCAGTGGTCGTTAACCGGTTTGCATAATGTGGCCAATGCGTTGGCTGCTTTAGCCGCGGCGCGACATGTCGGTGTGACGGCTGAGCATGGTGCGCAAGCGTTGGGCGAGTTTCAGAATGTGAAACGGCGTATGCAAAAGCTGGCGCAGGTCGCTGGAGTAACGGTTTATGATGACTTTGCCCATCACCCCACTGCGATTGCCAGCACCTTAGATGGCCTGCGTAAACAAGTCGGCACACAGCGCATTATTGCGGTGATTGAACCGCGCTCCAATTCCATGAAACTTGGTGCGCATCGAGAAGGTCTGGCGCCTTCCACTGTCGATGCGGATTATGTGTTTTGGTATGCGCCGGATAATCTCGGATGGGATTTGGCGGCCACTGTGGCTGAGGCGCCTGTGCCTAGCCAAGTGTGTCACTCTTTAGATGCTATTATTGCTGGTGTGTTAGCCCTGGCACAGCCTGATATGCATGTGGTGATTATGAGTAATGGTGGCTTTGGCGGTATTCATATGCAGTTAATTGAAGCCTTGGAGGCAACGCAATGATAGGTCCGCAACGGGTGACTTTAGCCATGACCGGAGCCTCCGGTGCGCAGTACGCTTTACGTTTGCTTGATTGCTTGGTGCAAGAAGAGCGTGAAGTGCATTTCTTGATTTCGAAAGCGGCGCAGTTGGTGCTGGCTACCGAAACCGATGTGCTATTGCCGCCGAAGCCACAAGCCATGCAGCAGTTTTTAACCGAATATACTGGCGCTGCTGCTGGGCAGATACGTGTCTATGGCAAAGAAGATTGGATGTCGTCGGTGGCCTCAGGTTCAGGTGCGCCCAATGCCATGGTGATTGTGCCCTGTTCTACAGGCACCTTATCGGCGATTGCCACAGGCGCGTGTAATAATTTAATTGAGCGTGCGGCAGATGTGGTGCTCAAAGAGCGCCGTCAATTGATTATCGTGCCGCGCGAGGCGCCGTACTCCAGTATCCATTTGGAAAATATGCTCAAGTTATCGAATATGGGGGCGGTAATTTTACCGGCCTCGCCGGGCTTTTATCATCAGCCGCAAAGCATTGATGATTTAGTCGATTTTGTGGTGGCGCGGATTTTAAATGTATTACAGATCCCGCAAGATATGTTGCCGCGTTGGGGTGAGCACCATCAAGCCGGCTGGGATGAGTAAACTCGGCGTTGGGTTGGTGTTGCTGGCGCTACTGCTAAGCAGTGGCTGCGCCAGTGTGCGCACCTTACATGCCGCCCAAGCCGGTGCGCCAGTAATTTACTCTGGAGCGCGTTTGGATTGGTACAGCTTGCAAGGCGGTTGTTATCCTGTGCAGCGTTTTGGTGCACAGGCGCCTCAATATCCAGGGTTAGATTTGCCCTTTAGTGCCGTGCTGGATACTTTATTATTGCCTTGGGCGTTGGCTGTGGAGTTGGGAATTGGCCTAACTGTGCAGGGTGGACGTTAAGCAAATGAGCCTCAATGGTTAATTTGTCCGTAAGCGTTTTAGTAATGTGTTGCACATGCGCTATAATTAGCCACTTATAAAATTTTGTGTCATCAACCAAGCCACGCCGTGTTGCGTGGTTTGTTATTTTTGCAGCGCTAATAGGCGCCTAAACTTGAAGAGGCAGCACTGATGAGTCCACTGGTAGGCGTGATTATGGGTTCCAAGTCGGATTGGAGCACAATGAGCCACAGCGTAGACATGCTTGAAACCCTCGGTATTCCCTATGAGGTGCAAGTGGTTTCTGCGCATCGTACGCCAGACTTATTATTCAGTTATGCCGAACAAGCGCATCAACGTGGTTTGCAGGTGATTATTGCAGGTGCCGGTGGTGCTGCGCATTTACCCGGTATGTGTGCAGCGAAAACGCACTTGCCGGTACTCGGCGTTCCTGTACAGTCTTCAATGCTGTCTGGTGTTGATTCGTTGTTATCCATTGTGCAAATGCCTGCGGGCGTACCTGTCGCTACGTTATCAATTGGTAAAGCAGGTGCCGTCAATGCGGCTTTATTAGCGGCCAGTATTGTCGGTCATCAATACCCAGAGTTTCATGCGGCGCTCAATGCTTACCGTGAGAAACAAACCCAAAGCGTGTTAGATAATCCAGACCCACGAGAGGCTTAAGTCATGAAAGTTGGCGTGATTGGCGGCGGACAATTAGGGCGTATGTTAGCCCTAGCGGGTACCCCTTTAGGAATGCAGTTTACTTTCCTTGATCCAGCAGTGGATGCCTGTGCTGCAGCATTAGGTGAGCATCTGCATGCAGATTACAGCTCGCCAGAGCATCTGCAGCAACTGGCGCAGACGGTTGATCTGGTGACCTTTGAATTTGAAAGTGTGCCAGCAGAAACTGTGGCTTTTCTTGAGCAGTTTGTTCCTGTGTATCCCAGCGCCAATGCCTTACGCATCGCCCGTGACCGCTGGTTTGAAAAATCCATGTTTAAAGACTTGGGTATTCCAACCACTGAATTTGCCGATGTGTTATCGCAAGCTGATTTAGATGCAGCGGTGGTGCAGATTGGTTTGCCAGCCGTTCTGAAAACCCGCACTTTGGGCTATGACGGTAAAGGCCAAAAGGTTTTGCGTGAGCCTGCTGATGTGGTTGATGCCTTTGCTTATTTAGGCAATGTGCCGTGTATTTTAGAAGGTTTTGTTGCCTTTACTGGCGAAGTATCACTGGTGGCGGTACGTGGTCGTGAGGGTCAGGTCAGCTGCTATCCATTGGTGTATAACATTCACCACGACGGTATTTTGCATCTGTCGGTGGCCAGCCATCAGCATCCATTGCAGGCGCTGGCGCAAGATTATGCTGGACGCGTGCTCAAGCAGTTGGATTATGTCGGTGTCTTAGCTTTTGAGTTCTTTGAAGTGGATGGCGGCTTAAAAGCCAATGAAATTGCGCCGCGTGTGCATAACTCAGGTCATTGGACGATCGAAGGTTCTGAGTGCAGTCAATTTGAAAACCATTTGCGTGCGGTAGCCGGTTTGCCTTTGGGCTCCACCGCGAGCGTTGGCTATAATGCGATGCTCAACTTTATTGGTCGCGTGCCTGAAGCGGCTAAAGTGTTAGCGGTGGCGGATTGTCATTTGCATGATTATCTTAAAGCGCCTAAACCTGGACGCAAAGTAGGGCATGCTACATTGCGCAGTCAGGATGCTAAGCAGTTACAGCAGCAGATTGTTGAGCTTGAACAGTTGCTGGAAAATTAAATACGTACTGAACTGTGGCATGCTGATACTGTCTAGTGCTAACACTCGAGTCAATGCAGGGGAAGGCGTATGCTAGGTACATTAATTATCGGTTTATTAGCGGGTATCGTTGCACGCTTACTTAAGCCTGGTCGCAGTGGCTTAGGCATTATTATGACCATTATCTTAGGCGTATCCGGCTCGGTGGTTGCGACCTACGGTGGTCAAGCCTTAGGTGTGTATCAGGCGGGGCAGCCTGCCGGTTTTATTGGTGCGGTCGTGGGTGCGATTGTTCTGCTGTTTATTGTTGAAGCTTTACATAAGCGTTAATTGATCATAATGCGCTATTTTTTGCTCTGCATACTGTTGCTAGTGGGTTCGGCCCAGGCAGCGCTGGAGGAAACCGACTGGCTGGATTTAATGCCTGAATCGGATCGCCAAGCGTTGCTGGATATGCCAGATATCAGCCATGATACGCCTGAGGCCGACAGTGCTTTTTATGTGCCCGGTGGCCTGCGCTCGACCGATAAAGATATGCCCGCGGTGATGTACTCCGCGCAAACAGTGCCCGCACTGGATGGTCGTACGATTTTGCTGGGTGGTTATCCTGTGCCCTTAGACACCAATCAGCAAGGCCGTTTTGTTGAGTTCTTTTTAGTGCCATACCCCGGCGCGTGCATCCATGTACCACCGCCGCCGCCCAATCAAATTGTGCTAGTGCGCTACGCCAAAGGTGTTGATCTACCTGATATCTATGCGCCGTTGTGGATTGAAGGGACGTTGCGCGTTGAAGTCAGTAGCAATGAACTGGCCGACTCTGCCTATACCATTGAAGCGCGCAGCGTAGAGTTGATGAGTGATTAGCGGAGTTAAGCTTGTGCCTCTTATGCTTGGCAGTAGACAGTGGCATTCAATATGGTTTGTAGTCGGCATGCTAGTTCTTCCTGGCTCAGCAGCATGCTTGCAGCCAAATAATTGCTCCGTTCACCGACTCTCTTAGCCCTATGTTTGAACAAATTGGGCTAAGATAGTCTACTTAATCAATGCTTTTTATTGGGCTAATCACAGCCATGCTTTGAACTATTTTGCCGCGAGGACGCTATGCAGCCTTTTGTTATTGCCCCATCTATTTTATCCGCAGACTTCGCCCGCTTGGGTGAAGATGTTGAGCGTGTGCTCGCCGCCGGTGCCGATACTGTGCACTTTGATGTGATGGATAACCATTACGTACCCAACCTGACGATTGGTCCGATGGTGTGCAGTGCTTTGCGTAAATACGGTATTACTGCGCCGATTGATGTGCATCTGATGGTGAAACCAGTGGATCGCATGATTGGCGATTTTATTGATGCTGGTGCCAGCTATATTACCTTTCACCCAGAAGCCTCTGAGCATGTTGATCGTTCTTTACAGCTGATTAAACAAGGTGGCTGTAAAGCCGGTTTGGTATTTAACCCTGCGACCTCTTTGGATGTGCTGCGCTATGTTTTAGATAAAGTCGATATGGTGCTGCTGATGAGCGTCAACCCAGGCTTTGGCGGGCAGTCATTTATTCCAGGTACGCTGGATAAGTTACGTGAAGCGCGTGAGCTGATTGATGCCAGTGGTTTGCCGATTCGTCTACAGGTGGATGGCGGCGTCAATGTGCAGAATATTAAGCAGATTGCTCAGGCCGGTGCCGATACCTTTGTGGCGGGTTCTGCGATTTTTAATGCGCCGGATTATGCGCAGGTTATTGCGGCCATGCGCGCTGAATTGGCAGGTGTAAACTAGTGAAAACTTTATTAAGTGTGTCAGCTGGGCAATTACCAAAAGTGGTGATGTTCGATTTGGACGGCACCTTAATTGACTCAGTGCCTGATTTAGCCACTGCTACTGACTCTATGTTGGAGCAGTTAGGTCGCGCGCCTGCAGGGATGAATAAAGTACGCCACTGGGTGGGTAACGGTGCGCCTGTATTGGTGCGTCGCGCACTGGCGGATAACTTTGATCATCAGGGCATCACTGCCGAGCAAGAAGCTGAGGCATTGGCAATTTTTATGCAAGTGTATGGTACCGGTGAGAGTTTAACTACGCTGTATCCTGGTGCGTTAGACACACTAAAAACCTTGCATATGCTCGGTATCAAATTGGCCTTGGTGACTAATAAACCAGAGAAATTCTTACCGCAGTTATTGGCTGATACGGGTATGGCTGGGTTTTTTCAGTGGATTGTCGGCGGTGATACCTTTCCTCAGAAAAAACCTGATCCTGCGGGCTTGCTTTGGGTTATGCAGCAAGCGGGAGTCACAGCGCAGCAGTGCCTATTTATTGGTGACTCGCGCAATGATGTACTTGCGGCGCAAGCGGCCCATGTCGCCTGTGTTGCGGTGACCTACGGCTACAACTATGGCGAGCCGATCAGTGCCGATAATCCAACATTGGTAGTGGATGATTTGCGCGAGCTGTTTTTATCATGACAGTAGATAGCAGTGCAACAGTATGCCATGGCGCCTGCTGCTTTCGCTGCTGTCTTGTGGGTTGTATCATGCATACCTGAAAATAATGTATCTATTTAGGGGTAAGTCGCTAGTGAACACGCCGGAGAGTAATCAGACGAGCAGTCAGTCGCCCGCCTCAGCTATACGCTTAACCGAATACAGCCACGGTGCAGGCTGTGGTTGCAAGATCTCGCCTAAAGTACTGGATCAAATTCTGCTATCGAGCCTGACGCTGCCCACTGATGCTAATTTGCTGGTGGGTAACAGCAGCAAAGATGATGCCGCGGCCTATGATATTGGCAACGGTCAGGTGATTCTTAGCACCACCGATTTCTTTATGCCGATTGCCGATGACCCTTTTGATTTTGGCCGCATCGCTGCCACCAACGCCATCAGTGATATTTACGCCATGGGTGGCAAACCCATTATGGCCATTGCTATTCTTGGTTGGCCGATTAGCGTGTTGCCGCCGGAAGTGGCGCAACGGGTGATAGATGGTGGGCGTCAGGCCTGTGCCGACGCGGGCATAGTGCTGGCTGGCGGTCACAGTATTGATTCACCTGAACCCATCTTTGGTTTGGCCGTGACCGGCATCGTCAATAAAGATCAGTTAAAACAAAACAATACGGCCACAGCTGGTTGCCGACTCTATCTGACTAAACCGCTCGGTGTGGGCATTTTAACCACAGCGCAAAAGCAGAAAAAATTACGTAGCGAACACGAGTTTTTAGCCCGCGATGTGATGTGCCAGATGAATAAAATCGGCGCTGAAGTGGCGCACTTAGCTGGTGTTGAGGCTATTACCGATGTCACAGGTTTCGGTTTAATGGGTCATTTGCTGGAAGTCTGTGAAGGTAGTGGCGTCAATGCTGTATTGCATGAGCAGCATATTCCACTGCTGCCTCCAGTGCGTGATTATATTGCCCAGGGCTGTTTACCTGGCGGTACCACGCGTAATTTTGAATCCTACGGCGATAAACTGGCGCCCTTGACCGATGAGCAGCGAGCACTGTTTTGCGACCCGCAAACCAGTGGTGGTTTATTAATTGCGGTGCAGCCAGAGCATGCGGCAGCATTAGAACAAGTACTTAGCGCGGCCGGTGTCTATGCGCACGCTATTGGTGAACTGATTGAGGCGCGCGCTGACTACCGCATTGAGGTACAGGCATGAGCCGGGCCGATACTGAAGATTTTACCCGCCTATTTTTAACTGATACACCGATGATGGATACCCGTGCGCCGTTGGAATTTAGCAAGGGTGCCTTTCCGCATACAGTCAGTCTGCCATTAATGAGCGATGATGAGCGGGCCAAAGTTGGTACCTGTTATAAAGAGCAAGGTCAGGCAGCTGCTCTTACGCTGGGTCATGAGTTGGTGTGTGGTGAGACCAAGCAACAACGATTAGAACAATGGCTGGCCTTTGCCCGTCAGCATCCCGACGGCTATTTGTATTGTTTTCGGGGTGGTTTACGTAGCCAGATTGTGCAGCAATGGATGAAAGAGGCCGGCTGTGATTATCCGCGTATCATCGGTGGCTACAAAGCCATGCGCCGTTTTTTAATTGATACTCAAGAACAGATTGTGGCTGACAGTGGTTTTTGTATTTTAGCCGGACACACCGGTTGTGCTAAAACGGATCTACTGAATACGCTGGACAACAGTATTGACCTAGAGGGCATTGCTCACCACCGCGGCAGCTCCTTTGGTAAGCGACCAGCTGGGCAACCTGCGCAAATTGATTTTGAAAACACCCTGGCGATTGCTTTTTTACGCCAGCAGCATGCCGCGCCTCAGCAACGTATTCTGCTGGAAGATGAAAGCCGGCTTATTGGCCGCTGTGCGCTGCCTCTGTATCTGCGCGAGCGCATGACTGTGGCGCCGGTGGTGGTGGTCACGGCAAGCTTAGAACAACGTGTTGAGCATAGCTTCCGTAATTATATTTTGCATAAACTTGAGGAGTGGCAGCAGGCTGAAGGTCTAGAGGCTGGATTTATCGCTTTCAGTGAAGATTTGACAGACTCCTTGCAGAGAATACAAAAACGTTTAGGTGGCGTGCAGTATCAGAAACTTGATGCGTTGCTGCAGCACGCACTGGCTGAGCATCAGCGCGGTGATAATAGTCTGCACCGCGAGTGGATTAAAATTCTCTTAAGTGAGTATTGCGATCCTATGTATGAATATCAGTTATTGCATCGAGAAGGCGTCACTGAGTTCAGAGGCAGTGCCGCGGAGGTTCGTGAGTATTTAGTGGCATCAGCACGCTTGGTCTAAGCAACATATGCAAAGATACGGCGCGCGCAGTGGTGTTTTGGGATGCCGGATCGACACCGCTAGGCGTGGGCTGAAACTGTGTCGAGAGTCATCTAAGTGTTGGCAATTACAGCGCGGGTCGGCTGAAATCGTAAAAACTCGCATCTACGGGTTGCGCGTTATGATGGCCTGCGCTAGTGTTGTTGAATATTTTCAGTCCACTCCAAAGGACCCGCTCGTGGTTGTTGATCGCAAACTATTGATAGGCACGTTACCAGCGGTATCAGACCGTTGGCGTTGGCGCGTCTAATTTATATGCGTCGCCAAATCTGGCGGCATTGTTTGTGTTCCCCTTTTCCTCTTGCCACGAGGCTGATATGACCCACGAAGAATTTTTGCGTTTAGCTGCACAAGGCTACAACCGTATTCCTTTGGCGCGCGAAACGCTAGCCGACTTTGACACCCCGCTGTCGATTTACTTAAAGCTGGCGGATGCCCCTTACTCCTACCTGCTGGAGTCTGTCCAAGGCGGTGAGAAGTGGGGGCGTTTTTCCATTATTGGTTTACCCAGTCGTACCCGTTTACGTGTTGATGGTAAGCGTGTGCGGGTGATTACTGATGAGCGCGTGGTTGAAGATCTGGATGTGGATGATCCACTGGCGTTTGTCGAGCAATTCAAAGCGCGCTACCAGGTGCCAACGTTGCCTGGTTTGCCACGTTTTAATGGCGGTTTAGTCGGTTATTTTGGTTATGACAGCGTGCGTTATGTTGAGCAACGCTTAGCCGAATGCCCCAATCCTGATCCACTGGGTACCCCCGATATTTTATTGTTGGTCTCGGATGCGGTGGTGGTGTTTGATAATTTATCCGGCAAGTTGCATTTAATTGTTTTAGCCGACCCTAGTAAGGCCGATGCCTACGAGCAAGGCTTGGTTGAACTGGAGTTACTCAGCGCGCAATTGCGTAAACCCTTAACGCCGCGTATGGGTGTGGATCTTAATGCGATTGATGGCATTGAGCCGGAGTTTACCTCTAGTTTCAGTCGTACGGACTATGAACAAGCGGTGTTGCAAATCAAAGAATATATCGCCGCCGGTGACTGCATGCAGGTGGTGATTTCTCAGCGCATGTCAGTGCCTTTTACTGCGGCACCGATTGATCTCTATCGTGCGCTGCGCTGCTTTAATCCCACGCCTTATATGTACTTCTTTAACTTTGCTGAGTTCCATGTGGTGGGCAGCTCACCTGAGGTGTTGGTGCGGGTTGAGGAGGGTTTAGTCACCGTGCGCCCGATTGCCGGTACGCGGCCACGCGGTGCAACTGAAGACGAGGATAATGCGCTTGAACAAGAGTTGTTAGCCGATAAAAAAGAGTTGGCTGAGCACTTGATGCTGATTGATTTAGGCCGTAATGATGTCGGCCGAGTTGCGCAAACTGGCAGTGTTAAAGTGACCGAGAAAATGATTATTGAGCGTTATTCCAACGTGATGCATATCGTTTCCAATGTTACTGGTCAGTTGCGTCGCGAGCTCAATTCTATGGATGCTTTGCGTGCTATTTTACCGGCGGGTACCTTGTCTGGTGCACCGAAAGTGCGCGCCATGGAAATCATTGATCAGCTGGAGCCGGTGAAACGAGGTGTGTATGGCGGTGCGGTCGGTTATTGGGCGTGGAATGGCAATATGGATACCGCGATTGCGATCCGTACAGCGGTGATTAAAAACGGTCAGTTGCATGTGCAAGCGGGCGCAGGAATCGTCACTGACTCGCAGCCTGCACTGGAATGGGAAGAAACCTTAAATAAGCGTCGCGCCATGTTTAAAGCCGTTGCGTTGGCTGAAAAAAGTAAGCCGTAAGTGGGTTATGGATTTAATTGTATTTATGTTTTAACTGTAAAGGTAGGTCATTATGTCTCATCGAATTAGAGTAGCAATTGCCGGTTATGGCAATTTAGGACGTGGCGTTGAATTAGCCTTGAAGCAAAACCCAGATATGAGTCTGGTTGGCGTGTTCAGTCGTCGTGATCCGGCCAGCGTGACCTTGCTGGATAATGACGTACCTGTGTATGCCATGGCGGATATCGAGCAGTATCAAGATGACGTTGATGTGATGATTCTCTGCGGTGGCTCCAAGTCTGACTTGCCAGAGCAGGGGCCGTACTTGGCGCAGTTTTTTAATACTGTGGATAGTTTTGATACCCACGCCAAAGTGCCTGAGTACTATGCGGCGCTGGACCAATCGGCACGTGATGCAGGGCGTGTGGCTTTATTGTCAGTGGGTTGGGATCCAGGTTTGTTCTCACTCAACCGCCTATACGGCGAAGCCATTCTGCCAGAAGGCGAGACCTATACTTTCTGGGGTAAAGGCTTAAGCCAAGGCCATTCGGACGCTGTACGCCGTGTGCCTGGGGTTAAAGCAGGTGTGCAATACACTTTACCCTCTACAGAGGCCATGGCGCGCGTACGCAGTGGCGAACAGCCTGAACTGAGCACGCGTGAAAAGCATACACGCGAGTGCTATATCGTGCTGGACGAGGGTGCCGATGCTGAGGTGATACGTGACAGTATTGTCACGATGCCAGACTATTTTGCTGACTACGATACGGTGGTTAATTTTATTGACCAGGCCACCTTCGATAAAGAGCACAGCAGCATGCCACACGGCGGCTTTGTGATTCGTAGCGGTCATAGCGGTGCAGACAGTAAGCAAAGCATTGAATACTCGCTGACACTGGCAAGTAACCCTGAGTTTACTGCCAGTGTCCTGGTGGCCTATGCCCGTGCTGTGTATCGTTTAGCTCGAGTGAATGATATTGGTGCGAAAACTGTATTTGATATTGCCCCAGGTTTGTTGTCGCCAAAAAGCCCAGCACAGTTACGTAAAGAACTGCTGTAAGGGCTATTGAACCCTATCCCTTAATCGAACTAAGGACCGCCTTGTATGTTGCTAATGATCGACAATTACGACTCTTTTACCTGGAATCTGGTGCAGTATTTTGCTGAGCTGGGCGCTGAGGTGAAGGTGGTGCGTAATGATGAATACACTGTGCCTGAGTTATTGGCCATGCAACCTGAGCGGGTGGTAATTTCGCCAGGACCTTGCACGCCTAATGACGCCGGTGTGTCATTAGCAGCCATTCAGGCGTTTGCCGGTTTAGTGCCGATTTTAGGGGTGTGTTTAGGTCATCAGAGTATTGGTCAGGTGTTTGGTGGCGAAGTGGTTCGCGCCGCGCAGCCGATGCATGGCAAAACCAGCCCAGTCTATCATCACAATCAAGGGGTGTTTAGCGGCTTAAATAATCCGCTGACCGCCACCCGTTACCATTCTTTGGTGGTGGCGCCAGACAGCTTGCCGTCCGACTTAGTGATGACCGCTTGGACGCAAACTGAGCAAGGTGAGTTAGAGGCGATTATGGGTGTACAGCATCGCACTTTAAATATTGAAGGGGTGCAGTTTCACCCAGAATCAATTTTGACTGAGCAAGGCCATGCTTTGTTGGCCAACTTTTTAAAGCAAACGGGAGGACAGCGTTAATGGATATTAAACAAGCGCTGAGTCGAGTGGTGAGTCATTTAGATTTAAGCACCGCAGAGATGCAGTCGGTGATGCGACAAATCATGACTGGACAGTGCACAGATGCGCAAGTTGGCGGGTTTTTAGTGGCCATGCGCATGAAAAGTGAAAGTATTGATGAAATTGTTGGTGCTGTGCAAGTGCTGCGAGAGCTGGCCGAGCCGGTGGTGATTTCTGGTGAACATTTGGTTGATACCTGTGGTACCGGCGGCGATGGCATGAATATTTTCAATGTCTCCACTGCAGCAGCGTTTGTGGTGGCCGCCGCCGGTGGCCAAGTGGCAAAACACGGTAACCGTGCGGTTTCAGGCAAAAGTGGCAGTGCCGATTTGCTGGAAGCGGCAGGGGTCAATTTAGACTTAACTGCTGAACAAGTGACCCGTTGTATTGAAACCGTAGGGGTTGGCTTTATGTTTGCCCCTGCGCACCATGGTGCGATGCGTCACGCCAGCGGCCCGCGCCGCGAGTTGGGTTTGCGTACCTTATTTAATATCTTGGGTCCGATCAGCAATCCGGCGCAGGTAAAAAACCAAGTAATTGGCGTATTTAGCAAGCAACTGTGCCGGCCTTTGGCGGAAGTACTGCTGCGTTTAGGCAGTAACCATGTACTGGTGGTGCATGCGCAAGACGGTATGGATGAGATCAGCTTAGGCGCGCCGACATTGGTGGCTGAGTTAAAAGATGGTGAGATTACTGAGTACCGGATTCAGCCAGAAGATTTTGGTATCCATAGCCAGTCGTTAATTGGCTTAGAAGTGGAGGATGCTGATGCGTCTTATCGATTGATTCGTGATGCTTTAGGTCCGCGTGAGTTGCCTTATGCGCATAAAGCGGCAGAAATGATTGCCCTTAATGCGGGCGCGGCCTTATATGCGGCCGGCGTCGCCAGCACCTTAAAAGAGGGGGTGGCGCGCGCGCATGACACCATCTACACCGGTCTTGCTCTAGAGAAATTATCTGAATTGGTGTCATTTACCGCAGTATTTAAGCAGGAGGCTGCTCATTCATGAGTATTCCAACGGTTTTAGAAAAAATTGTCGCGCGTAAACATGAAGAAGTTGCCGCGCGCAAACAAATCGTCAGCTTAAGCGAATTACACGCACAAGCGGCGCAGGCATCTACACCACGAGGTTTTGCCCGCGCTTTACAACAGCAAGTACAGAAAAAACTACCGGCAGTGATTGCTGAAATTAAAAAAGCCTCGCCCAGTAAAGGCGTGATACGTGAAGATTTTGTCCCCGCTTGGCTGGCGCAAAGTTATGCCCAAGGCGGTGCCACCTGTTTGTCAGTCTTGACTGATATTGATTTTTTCCAAGGTGCCGATCGTTACTTGCAAGAAGCGCGTAATGCTTGTGCGCTGCCAGTGATACGTAAAGATTTTATGGTGGATCCTTATCAGATTATCGAAGCGCGGGCTTTAGGTGCCGATTGTGTGCTGTTGATTGCCGCCTGCTTAGATGACGGACAACTGCTGGAACTGGCTGCCGCAGCAAAAGAGCTGGGTTTAGATGTGTTAGCCGAAGTGCATGATGGCGCTGAGCTGGATCGTGTACTGACTCATCTCGATACGCCTCTGGTGGGCATTAATAACCGTAACCTGCATAATTTTGAAGTCTCACTGGAAACCACCTTAGAGTTATTGCCGCGTATTCCACAAGAGCGTTTGGTGATTACCGAAAGTGGTATTTTACAGCGCACGGACGTGGAGTTGATGGAAATTAATAATGTGCATGCCTTTTTAGTGGGTGAAGCCTTTATGCGTGCCAATGATCCTGGTGCAGAGTTAAAACGTTTATTTTTCCCGAAATAACTGGCTAGAGTGGCGGATATGCCGCAGCTTGCCCGTGCGAGCTGCGGGCATCGCTGAGCATCAATATAGAGTGCAGCTAATAAAGGACAAAAGTGTGAGTAAACCTTGGGTGTTGGGGCTTACCGGTGGCATTGGTAGTGGTAAAAGCGCCGCCGCGGATGCCTTTGTTGAGCTGGGTATTGAGGCGGTAGATGCCGATCATGCGGCGCGCTGGGTGGTGGAGCCGGGTCGCCCGGCTTTGGAAAAAATCGTTGATCGCTTTGGTGACGCTATCTTGCTGGCTGATGGACAGCTTAATCGTGCGACGTTGCGCGAGCATATTTTTGCTGAGCCAGAGCAGCGGCAGTGGTTAGAGCAGTTGCTGCACCCATTGATTCGGGCAGAGATACAGCAGTTTTTAGCCGCAGCGCAGTCACCGTATGCCATTTTAGTCTCACCATTGCTGATTGAGTCGGGCCAGCACAAAATTGTACAACGCGTGCTGGTGGTCGATGTGCCGAGCGAGGTGCAGATGGCGCGTGCGCTGCAGCGTGATCAAGTGTCTGAGGCGCAGTTGCGTGCGATCATGCAGGCGCAGCTTGAGCGTGATGAGCGTTTAAAATATGCCGATGATGTGCTGTGTAATGCGGCCGATAAAGCGACCTTGCAGCGTGAAGTTGCACGTTTGCATGACTATTATTTAACTTTAAAAGGAGGTCAGTGATGACTGCAAAGACGACAGTCACAACAGTGGCCTGTCCCACCTGTGAAAAACCTGTGGAGTGGGGCGCGCAAAGTCCTTTTCGCCCCTTTTGTAGCGAACGTTGCAAATTGATTGATTTAGGTGCTTGGGCATCAGAAGAACATGCCATTCCTGGTGAGCCTGATTTAGATGATGTGTTTAGCGGTGAGCTCAACCACTAATCGACTTACCGGCAGTTGCAAAGAGAAGGCTGTGTCAGTGGTTGACCTGCTTGTGAACCTTGAGCTGGCCGTACCAGCGGCGCATAGAGTCTAAGCGCCGCTGGTCAGGAAACAGCTAAAGTGCTGAAGCTTTAGTCGCTGTCGGTGCGCCCATAACACGCAGCAATAGATTGAGTAGCAAGCCGTAAAGTGGAATAAACAGCAGCAAACTGATCATAATTTTGATGATGTAGTCGACTGTGGCAATCTCTACCCAATGCTCAGCCATAAAGGGATTGCTGCTGTACCAAAAGGCTATGGTGAAAAATACAAAAGTATCCAGCAGATTGCCCAGCACTGTTGAGGCTGTAGGTGCGATCCACCATTGAGGTCGCTGGCGCAAACGATCAAACACCTGAATATCCGCCAATTGACCTACTGCATAAGCAGCAAAACTGGCTAAAGAAATACGCAGGACAAAGGTGTTGAGTTCCAGCAAAGCTGCAGCGCCGCGAAATGTCCCTTCTTGAAACAAGACTGAGACCCCATAGGACACCAATAACGCCGGCAACATAACAGAGGCAATCACCCGCCGCGCCGGTTGTTTACCGAGTAAACGTACGGTGAGATCAGTGGCTAAGAAAATAAAGGGAAAGCTAAAGGCACCCCAGGTGGTTTGCCAGCCAAACAGCTGCATGGGGAATTGCACCAGATAGTTACTGGCGATCACAATAAAAATATGCAACGCAATCAGCGTCAGCACCGCCACACGCTGGCGTGGGTCGGATAGAGCAAACATAAGACACCTTTTTGAATGGGGTGAGGGAACCATGGGCACCTAAGCTAGGTGTTGCGAGCGCGTATTGTACGCACAAACCGCATCGATAAGTAGGCTCAGCCGGAGTGCGGTGCCGTTGCGCCAGTGAGCTTCAAGCGCTATGGGGCAATCATGGCTGTTATGATTCGCGACCTTGCCCTTGCTCCTCATAGGTGATGCCATCACGGATATGGTACAAACGCTTAAAGGTTGGAATAATTTTATCGTCGTGAGTGACCACAATCACCGCAGTATTGTAATTACGGGCAATCTCATTAAGCATACGAATCACCGTCAATGCGCGCACGCTATCCAAGGCAGCAGTGGGCTCATCGGCCAAGATCACCGGCGGACGGTTAATTAAACCACGAGCAATGGCGATACGCTGCTGCTCACCACCGGACAGGCGTGAAGGTAAGGCATGCGCACGGTGCTCGACTTGCAAGACAGTCAATAAATCTAAGGCACGTTGCCGCGCCTCTTTATTGCTGACGCCGGCCAGCATCGGCAAGAGCGCGACATTGTCTAAAGTGGTTAAAAAAGGAATCAAATAGGGCGCTTGGAAAACAAAGCCTATTTTGTCGCGACGCAGGGCACGTAAATCAGCGATTTTCCAAGCATTGTCATAAATCAGCTGTTCACCCAAATACATCTGTCCGGCACTGGGCTCGATAATCGCGCCTAAGCATTTCAGCAGAGTGCTTTTGCCTGAGCCTGAGGGGCCAATCAGACCCACCACTTCGCCGGGGGCAACCTGCATATTGACTTGTTTAAGCGCATGCACTGCAGTATCACCGCGGCCAAATGACTTACTTAACGCAGAAATCTTAATGCCATAGGATTGCATCGTATTAACCTCCCACCGCATCGGCAGGGTTGACCCGTAGAGCGGCGTAAATTGCTACAAAACTGGCCAGTACGCACATAGATAGAACTGCGATTAAGCCGGTGATGGTGTCTTGGGTGATCAACAAGACATATTTAGGAAAGAACGGCGCCCAGACTGTGGCAGCAATTTTACCGACGATAAAACCGATAATGCCTAAGGCCAGCGCTTGCTGAATAATCATCGCTACAATGGTTTTATTGTGTGTGCCAATCAATTTTAATACCGCGATCTCACGGATTTTACCCATGGTTAAAGTGTAAATAATAAAGGCTACAATTGCCGCGCTGACTACGGCTAAGATGACTAAAAACATGAGGATTTGTCGTGCGGAAGTGGCTATCAATTTGCCGACTAAAATCCCTTCCATTTGTTCACGATCGTAGACTTGCAGACGCAACCAGCGGCGAATGTCCTCGGCAACGAGCTTAGGTTCGGCCTGTGCTTTGAGCTGGACCAATACCGCGTTAACTTGGGTGTTACTTTCTTGTAGAGACTGTACCGCAGCCAACACATGGGGTGTTTGCGGGTTATTGAAAATAGGATTCTGACTGATGCGGCGCCGATTTTGCGCGATGGCATCATTGCTTTTTAGAAACTGTGCCTGCTGGGCATCCAGTAACGGAATAAAAATCATTGGATCGCCGCTGGATGAGACCATACGCTGGGTTAGGCCGACAATCAGATAGCTGTTACGGCGAATTTGAATACGCTCGCCCAGCTTAAAACCGCTGGCAATATCAGCCACCGCCTCATAGTGGTTTTTGCTAACTTGGCGGCCGGCTAATAACCGCAGCGGCCAACCTGGAGAGCCCAGTCCGGTATTGGCGATACCTGTTACAAAAGCACGGGTATCACCGCCAGTATGCGCCACTTGCATGGTTAAATAGGTCACGTTAGAGGCGATGGCCACGCCGGGCATATTGGCCACCGCGCGCCACGTATCATCGGGTAAGTTAGACGGTTCGGCATAGGGGCCAAGGGTGTCTTTTTGCACTACCCATAAATCTGCTGCGCTGTTATCCAACAACACTTGCGCATCATCAACCATACCGCGATAAACACCGGCCATAGTGAGGGTGACGCCAATCAGTAAGCCTAAACCTATCCCAGTAAAGACAAACTTACCCCAGGCATGCAGGATATCGCGACCGGCTAAACTGATCATGGTGTATCAACCAGCTGTTCAACGTACTTGATGCGACTGTTTGCAGTTAGTGCTTTGCTGCTATAGAGCACCACTTGCTGGCCTGCGCTAAGCCCAGAGAGTATTTGCACATTGCCGTCCAAGTCACTGCGGCCGAGGCTGACGGGCTGAAAAACGGGCTGCTGATCGTCGATTAACCATACGCCTAACTGTCCGTCCTGGCGGAGAATGGCGGCGTTGCTAAGCACTGGGCTGCTGGCCAACTGTGGCAGTTGCACTGTGACTTCGGCCAGTTCACCAATGCTTGGTGTGGGTTGCGGTTGTTGGCTAAACATCACTTTGGCGCGGCGCTCTTCAGTGACGGCATCGGCCAGCCATTCGAGGCGCGCGACATGACCACTATGTGGCTGTAATTCTTGTGAGCGTAAAATAATCTGCGCCGGTTGCTGTTGGGCGAGCAGCATGGAGCCGGCTTGATCAAAGCGCACATCGACCCATAGTTGTAGCGGATCAATCAACTCAAAGACGGTTTGTCCAGCCAGAACCGTGGCACCTGGATCAATATGCCGAGCGATAATTAAACCTGCAACGGGTGCGCGCAAATAGCGATCAGCACGCACTGCTTGCAGGGCGAGCAGCTCGGCTTGGGCGCGGGCTAACTCACTGCTGGCGCTGCTGGCTTGGCTGCGAGCCAAAGCCCACTCATGTTGTTTGCTGGCGTCTAATTCTTCACTGACGGAGCGCGAAGGCAGGAGTTTGCGGTAACGTTGAGCCTGTTTGCCGGTGTAATCTAAACGCGTTTGCGCTTCACTGAGTTGGGCTTTATTGCGCTCGACTAAGGCCGCTTGTGCGTTGATTTTATCATCTAAATCAACCACATCAATAATGCCGAGAATATCGCCTGCGGCAACGCGATCGCCGACATCCACATTTAAAGTAGCGGCCCGCCCAACAGTATTGCTGGCAATTCGGTAGGTGTAACGCGCCTCCACTGTGCCGATACCAAATAGGGCTGGCTGAAGACGTTGCTCTTGTACTTGCGTCATGACTATTTTAATTTTTGCCAGCGGCCCAGAACTGAGCAGCACCCAGATGAAAGCGGCTGCCAGCAGCGCAATAGTGGCAAAGACGGCGAGTAATTTTTTTTGTTTAAAGAGTTCAGACATCACTAACGGGCCTCAATTGCGCGCTGATACAGCACGAAAATATCTTGAGCAGCTGACAGCAGCATGTCGCTATTGCCGAGCACAATACTTTGCACCACTAAACCCTGAATGCTGCCAATAAATAGCGTGGCTGCTGCGGCAACGTCGAGTTGCGCATCCAGCTCTTGGTCTTGCTTGCCTTGCTCAAGGGTGTGTTGCAGGCGCTGTTGGTATTGGCTGAGCAATATATTAACGAGCTTTTTCGCTGCGGTATTTTCTTTGCGCTGTAACTCACTAAACAGCAGGCGCGGCACCCCTGGATGGTCGCTGATAAATTGGATATGACTCATAAATGCCGCACGTAACGCAGCTATTGCTGTGTCTTGACCTTGCATGGCCTTATCAATACGCGCCAGTAAGCGTTTGGCCACCCAGTGCATCACTGACTCTAAAATGGCTTCTTTATTGGCAAAGTGTCGAAACAGTGAGCCTTGGGTCACGCTCATATGTTGGGCAATGGCAGCGGTAGTGATTTCGCTGGGGTTTTGTTGCGCCGCCAGCTCAATCACCGCCGTGACAGTGACGGCGCGACGTTCATCGGCGGGTAAATACTTGCTTGGCGGAGGCATACATTTATCCAAAAAAGATAGTAATTGCTTACTATCTTTTCAGAGGCTTATAGATTGATCAATAGCGAGGAGAAATGTTTTGTTAAAAGTTGATTAAAAATAACTTTAATTACTTTTATACGTTTAAGTAGTTATTAAACTGCTACGTTTATGTTGATTTGCAGCTGTATTACAAAGGGTTTGCACCTCTTGTGTAGGTGAATTCTGATTGATTTATAGATTACGAGGATCATTACATGAAAAAGTATTCATTAGTACAGGCTGTGACGGGCTTAGGTTTGGCTTTAGTTTTGAGTCTCACTACGCTACCGAGTCTGGCCGCGGAGCATCAGCACGATGATATGCACGGGGTTGAGTTGCAACTCAATGCTGGGCAGAAATGGCAAACCGATGCGCCTTTACGCCAAGCTATGGGTAAAATTGGCCAGTCAGTCAATATGGCCTTGACTGATATCCATAACAACCAGTTGGATGCGGCAGGTTATGCGGCATTAACCGAACAGGTGCACACGCAAGTGGCGTATATGGTGGAGAACTGCCAGCTCGAGCCGCAAGCCGATGCACAACTGCATATTGTGATTGCACGCTTAATCGACAGCGCTGAGCATATGCAAAAGCACAGTGATTTAAAAGATAAGCGTCAAGGCGCGGTACAGTTGCTCGGTGCATTAAATAATTATGCAACGTATTTCAGTGACGCTGAGTTTGTACAACCAGAGCACTAATAGGTGCGGGTAAGGAGCGCTGTGGTGGATCAGTGTGCGGCTGATCTACCGCAGATTTTAAGTCGCTTTATAACTGCCGGTAGAGCAAGGCTGCGCTGATCAGAACAAAGAGACTGAAAATTGTTTTTAAAATGTGCTGCGGCAAACTGTGCGCTGCGCGCACGCCATAACTGACGGTCAAAACACCACCAATCGCCATGGCGATCCCTGTGCTCCAATCGACTTGGTTGTGCATGCTATAGGTGACTAAGGTTGCGGCTGTGGTGGGCACCGCAATCGCTAAGGATAAGCCTTGCGCGACCACTTGTGTGGCACCAAAAAACATGGTCAGCACTGGAGTGGCAATCACTGCGCTGCCGACGCCAAATAAACCACCGAGAAAACCAGACACACTGCCTAATCCGGCAAAGTAAGGCCAAGCCAATGGGCGTAAGCCGTTAGTACTGCGCTTGCCGAGCATTTGTAATGCATTCCAGATGGCAATAAAGATTAGAAAACTAATAAAGATTTCACGCATTGAACGGTGGTCTAAGTCAATTGCAATCAGCGCACCGAACCAAGATAAGGTAAAGGCGCAACAGCCCAAGATGGCCGCGGTTTTCCAGTCAATTTTATTGCGTTGATTGTACTTGTAGATACCCAGCACAATATTGGGTACAACCATCGCCAGCGCGGTACCTTGAGCCAGCTGCTGGTCCATGCCGTACAGTATACTGAGCGTTGGAATCGCAAAAAGCCCACCGCCAATACCCAGCAAACCGCCAAATACGCCGAGCAGACCACCAATCACAATATTGATAATAAATTCAATCACGTTATACAAAGCCTTTTAAAGATGGCGGATTAGATGGGCAGAGAAAGCCGAGTGGGTATGATTGTATATAGCGCAGTGCTGAGCGTACGCGGCAAGGTCAGCGATATTTGTTTTGCGTGCTGCATCATGACAAACTGCTTGGCGTTTTGTATATCTGCTTTATTCTAACGGGGTGTTAACCTGTGGTTAACGCTAGAGGCGCGTCACCATGCATTTTGATCTTGCTGATTTGCGGTTATTTATCAATATTTCGGAAGCCCCGAGTATCACCCAAGGGGCACGTAAGTCCTTTATTTCTACTGCGGCGGCCAGTAATCGAATTAAAAAGCTGGAAGAGCAGGTGGGGATTCGCTTGCTATACCGTGACTCGCAAGGTGTTGAGCTGACCTCGGCTGGAGCCACCTTACTCAAGCATGCGCGGATTATTTTGCGCCAAGTGCAGTACTTGCAAAATGAGTTGTCAGAGTTCAGTGATCAGCAAGTGGGGCATATTCGTATTTTTGCCAATACCACCGCCGTTACGGACTTTTTACCGGAAACCCTTGCGGTTTTGATGGTGCAACATCCACAGCTGACGATTGATTTACAAGAACGGGTTAATCTTGAAGTGTTACGTGGTGTCGCTGAAGGGGCCAGTGATATTGGCATTACTGCGGGCCCAATTAAGGCGCAGGGTCTTGAGGTGATCCACTTCAGCACTGACCGCTTAGTGCTCACCACTAATAGTGAGCATCCTTTAGCGCACTTGCAGTCGATTCATTTCGATGAAACCTTAGATTACCCGCATATTTGCTTGCAAGAAGGTTCCAGCTTGTTACGCTTTTTAAAGAATCAAGTCGACAGCTTGCAACGCGACATTAATGTGCGAATCCAGGTCTTTGGTTATGAGTCGATGTGCCGAATGATTGAAGCCGGTGTAGGGATAGGTATTATGCCGGCATCTTCAGCCTTGAGGCACCAGAAAACCATGAGCCTTAAGACTATTCAGTTGGATGAGCCTTGGGCCTTACGTGAGCGTAGTATTGTTGTACGTGATTCTCAGGCATTGCCTGAATATGTGAAAACCTTGATTAAATTACTGGTTAAATAATTGCCTATGGGCTCGCTAAAAAGCGGTATTAAGCAAGCAAGATTGGGCGCAGGTGCGCAGCGGTCACGCATGGCCTTTGGCAAACCACGCTGGCGCAATTTATTGTGGCTGGCAGTTTTTTTTATAATCTTGCTCTGGCCGATTCAGCGTTTTGTCGACAGTTACTATTTAAACGATTTAAACCGCAGAAATGGGCAAACCCTCGATTTGTTTGTGGCCAACCTATTAGGAACATTACAGCGTTATGAAGTCTTGCCGCAGATTTTAGGGCGTTTACCTGATGTACAGCAGGCGCTGCTGGCGCCCACAGATCAATCGACATTACACACCACCAATCAATTACTGCAGCATATCCAGCAGCAAACCGGTGCCGATGTAATTTATCTGATGGACAGTCAAGGCTTAACGCTGGCCGCTTCGAACTGGAATACTAAGCGTAGCTTTGTCGGTAACAGCTTTGCTTTTCGTCCGTACTTTCAGGGCGCGGTGCAAAATGGCCGCGGAGAGTTTTTTGGTTTAGGTAATATTTCCTTTAAGCGCGGTTATTACTTCGGCAGCGCTGTGTATGCCGAGGGTGCGGTGATTGGCGTGATTGTGGTTAAGGTGGATTTAGATTTTACCGAAACACTGTGGGGGCAAACGCCAGAACAATTACTGGTCACGGATAAAAATGGCGTAGTGATTCTGACCTCGCACGCGGATTGGCGTTTTACCGCCACCCGCGAACTGACCGCGCAAGAACAACGTAGCGTTGCTGAACACCAGCCCTATACCTCGATCTCTCCGCCACGTATTGATCTTAAACTACAGGATTGGCTGATCTTAGATAAGCGTTTAGATGAGATCGGCTGGCACGTCAGTGTGTTAGCTCCACGGCGCTTAATTAATCAACCGGTGAGTACGGCGATGGCGGTAGCCGCGGCGTCCTTGCTGGCAGTGTTATTAATCTTAGGTTTGCTGATGCAGCGCCGCCGCCATTACCTTGAGCGGATTGCTATGGACGCGCATGCTCGGCACGTCTTGGAAGAGAATGTACGTACCCGCACCCAAGATTTACAAACCCTCAATAGTCGCCTTAAACAAGAAGTCTTGGAGCGTGAATCTGCTCAGCAAGAGTTGGTACGCGCGCAAGATGAGTTGGTGCAAGCTGGAAAGTTATCAGCGCTGGGGATTATGTCGGCCAGCATCAGCCATGAGCTTAATCAACCTTTAGCGGCGATTCGCAGCTATACCGATAACGCAAAAATCTTGCTGGCAAAACAGCGTTTTGTCGAGGTGCAGAATAATCTCGACTTGGTTGCCCAATTAACCGAGCGGATGGCATCGATTATTAGTCATTTGCGTGCGTTTGCCCGGCGTGATCGCTTGGCTTCAGAGCATGTGGCGCTGCAGCCAGCGATTGATGATGCGTTAGCCCTGACCGCTAATCGCCAGCGCAGTTTACAGGTGGAGATTATTCGCGATATTCCCGATGCAACATTATGGGTCGAGGCGGGGGAAACGCGTTTACGCCAAGTGCTCAGTAATTTAGTCAGTAATGCCTTGGATGCACTGAGCGAAAAGGGCATGCCGCGGCGTATTTGGCTTAATACACGGCGCGAAGAAGGCTGGGTAGTATTCAGTTTGCGTGATAATGGTTCGGGCTTTAGTACCGAGGCATTAGAGCAAGCCTGCGAGCCTTTTTATACCACGAAAACCAGCGCACGCGGCTTAGGCCTGGGCTTAGCTATTTGTGCGACGCTGATTAAAGCGCTGAAAGGACGCTTAGTGTTTGCCAACCACCCTGATGGCGGTGCAGAAGTGACTTTATATTTGCGTGAGATTCCGTCAACGGTGAATTTACGCTCGAGCGAGGACCGCTTTACATGATGCAAATCAGCCATGCAACCGATGTAGTGTTATTGGATGATGATGTCCATTTACGCACAGCACTGTCGCAAACCTTTGATTTAGCCGGTTTACGGGTGCAAGCCTATGGCAATGCACAGGGCATT
>LFRZ01000152.1:0-7538 GCA_001513025.1 Gammaproteobacteria bacterium DTU037 | reverse complement strand
TTGGTCTTGGAGAATCGCTCCTTACGTTTAGCTTTAACCGAGCAACGCTTATTGGGCGAGCGTTTATTAGGCCATTCGGCCAGTGTGCAGCGTTTACGTGAACAGGTCAGTGCTTTAGCCACGATTCAAGCGGATGTGTTGATTTTAGGTGAAACCGGTAGTGGTAAAGAAGTTGTCGCACGTGCGCTGCATGATTTATCCTCGCGTTGCGCTGCGCCTTTTGTCGCGATTAATGCCGGAGCCTTGGCTGAGTCAGTGATTGAAAGCGAGTTATTTGGGCATGAGAGCGGTGCCTTTACCGGTGCGCAAAAGCGTCGTATTGGTAAGTTTGAATACGCCAATGGCGGCACAGTCTTTCTTGATGAAATCGAAAGTATGAGTCTGGATATCCAGGTCAAACTGTTGCGCTTACTGCAAGAGCGCGTGGTTGAGCGGGTTGGTTCCAATCAGCTGATTCCTTTAGATATTCGGGTGATTGCCGCGACTAAAGAAGATCTCTTAGCGGCGGCTGATGCTGGGCGTTTCCGTGCAGATTTGTATTACCGCCTGAATGTGGCACAAATTAATATCCCTGCTTTACGTCAGCGCCGTGAGGATATTCTGCCGCTGTTTCAGCATTTCGTCAGTGCCGCCTGTGATAAATATAAAATTGCTGAGCCAGAACTGACGCCGATCACCCGCGGCCTACTGTTGGGGCATGAATGGCCGGGCAATATTCGTGAATTACAAAACGCTGCGGAGCGTTTTGCCTTAGGGTTGGATTTGGCGATTACCCAGCCCCTACAGGCGCTGCATTCGTCTAAAGGTTATTTGTCGTTGAGTGAGCAGGTCGAAGCCTTTGAGCGCAGTTTAATTGTCAGCGAATTGAGCAATGCGCACCAATCGTTACGTGAAGTGGCAGAAGCGTTACAACTCCCACGCAAAACCTTGCATGATAAATTGCGTAAATACGATTTAAGCTTTAACAGTGCTGGCGAAAACTCGCCATCCGATGATTAGTTATGGCGGATTTCCGCCAGATTTAATTTAAAAGCGCCACCTATGCATCGCATCATCCGCTGTTACCGCCATCTTGGCGTGGGGTGTGTCGACTTTAGTCGCACGGGCTGTAAGTCGGTATATAACTTGCGTTGTATATACTGCTGATGAGTTAATCTCATGCTTTTAGCACACTGTTTGTCGCATGTTGCGGCACTGACTATTCAAAGTAAGAGGAAATTTTAATGCTTAAAATGACCGCTAAAGCACTGGTTTGTGCTGTTTCATTGGGACTGGCTGGTTTGGTTAACGCTGCTGAGCCCATTGTTATTAAATTCTCCCACGTAGTGGCCGAGCACACGCCAAAAGGGCAAGGTGCGCTGCTGTTTAAAAAACTTGCTGAAGAGCGTTTACCGGGCAAGGTTGAAGTGCAGGTGTACTCCAACTCATCTTTATTTGGTGATGGTAAAGAAATGGAAGCCTTACTGTTGGGCGATGTGCAGTTAATCGCACCATCCTTGGCCAAATTTGAGCACTATTCAAAACCGATCCAGATTTTTGACTTACCCTTCTTGTTTGACGATATTGAGGCTGTTGATCGCTTCCAGAAAGGACCCGTCGGCCAAGAGCTGCTGACTTCGATGGAAGATAAAGGCATCACTGGTTTGGGCTATTGGCACAACGGTTTGAAGCAGTTGTCGGCCAACAAAGCACTGCACACGCCTAAAGATGCACGTGGATTAAAGTTCCGCGTACAAGCCTCTGCTGTATTGGATGAACAATTTAAAGCGTTGCGTGCTAATCCGCGAAAAATGAGTTTTGGTGAAGTCTACCAAGGCCTGCAAACGGGCGTGGTGAATGGCGCAGAAAACCCATACTCCAATATCTACTCGCAAAAAATGCATGAAGTGCAAAAGTACATCACTGAGTCCAACCATGGTTTGCTCGACTATATGGTGATTACTAACACTAAATTCTGGAATGGTTTACCTGCAGATATCCGTACCGAACTGAGCAGCATTATGGAAGAAGTCACGGTTGAAGTGAACCAGCATGCTGAAGCGATTAACCAACGTGATAAGCAGTCAATTATTGATAGCGGCAAAACTGAAATCATTACTTTGACTAAAGAACAGCGCGACCAATGGCGTGCTCAGGTGAAGCCAGTTTGGAAAAAGTTTGAAAAAGAAATTGGTGCAGAGCGCATCAAAGCAGCAGAAGCGTCTAACCAAGAGTAATACATTGAGTCTCCACGTAACCCCTGTGTTGCGTGGAGATTGATGAATGATTTGTGTGTAACACCTTGGTTTTGCGCGCTGTTTCGGGGAGATATTTATGAATACTGTACGCCTGATTTGGGATCGCTTTGAGGAAGGCTTTATTGTTCTCCTGCTGACAGCGATGACCTTGGTCACTTTTGTTTATGTCATTTTAAACAACCTTTACACTTTTTTTTACGCTGTCGGTGAGTATTTTTCCGAGCGCTCTGAAGGTGTGTCTGAGTTTTTTTATACGGTTGGCGACACTGTTTTAGATATTGTGCAAAGCATGACCTGGAGTAATGCCACGACTAAAGCATTGTTTGCTTGGCTTATTTTCTTTGGCTTGGCCTATGGCGTACGCATTGGCGGGCATATTGGTGTGGATGCATTGGTCAAATTAGCCTCACGACCTACGCAGCGTATTATTGCCATCATTGCCTGCATTTTCAGCTTGGGCTATGCAGGATTACTCAGTGTGGCGAGCTATGAGTGGATCTCGACATTAATGGGCGCAGACATTGGCGCTGATGACTTAGCTCAGTTTGGTATTAAACAGTGGCATATCGCGGTGATTGTACCTGTTGGATTTACCCTGGTTTTTATTCGTTATTTTGAAATTTTAATCCGCATTATTCGCCACCAGCAAGTGGGTCTAGGTTTGGCTGATGAAGCCGCCGATGCGATGAAATTGACAGAAACAGGGGAGTCTAAATAATGACTATTTTGTTTCTATTTTTGGCGCTCTTTGCGCTGATGTTTATTGGTGTACCCGTTGCTGCGTCGCTCGGTTTGGCGGGTTCAGTCACCATTATCTTATTCAGCCCTGACTCAGTGCGCTCACTGGCGATTAAGCTATTTGAGACCAGTGAACACTATACGTTACTGGCCATTCCATTCTTTTTGCTGGCGGGTTCCTTTATGACCACCGGTGGCGTAGCACGGCGCTTAATTGACTTTGCTAATGCCAGTGTTGGACATATTCGAGGTGGTTTAGCCATTGGTGCGGTATTGGCCTGTATGTTGTTTGCGGCACTGTCGGGCTCAAGTCCAGCAACAGTTGCAGCGGTGGGCTCGATTGCGATCGCGGGCATGGTGCGCTCAGGCTACCCGCAGGCGTTTGCGGCAGGGATTGTGACTAACGCAGGGACCTTGGGTATCCTGATTCCGCCATCGGTGGTGATGGTGGTGTATGCGGCGGCCACTGAAACCTCAGTGGGTACCTTGTTTATGGCGGGTGTGGTACCGGGCTTTCTGCTTGGTTTAGTGTTGATGGTGGCCATTTACATTATTGCAGTAAAGAAAAATCTACCGGCTTTACCACGTGCGACTCTGCGTGAGTGGTTAAGTGCGGCGCGTAAAGCGATTTGGGGTTTACTGCTGATGGTGATTATCCTCGGTGGTATTTACTCAGGGATGTTTACCCCCACTGAAGCGGCTGCAGTTGCTGCGGTTTACTCCGCCTTTATTGCCTTATTTGTCTACAAAGACATGCGTATGTCTGAGGCGCCCAAGGTGATCTTGGAGTCGGCTAAACTCAGTATTATGCTGATGTTTATTATCGCGAACGCGATGCTCTTTGCCCATGTGTTAACTACTGAGCAAATTCCTCAGCAAATCACTGCGATGGTGTTGGAAGCGGGTTTGCAGCCTTGGATGTTCTTGTTGGTGGTTAATATTGTGCTGCTGATTGCTGGCGCATTTATGGAACCATCGGCGATTATTTTGATCTTGGCACCGATTCTGTTCCCGATTGCGGTGCAGTTGGGTATTGATCCGATTCACCTGGGTATCATTATGGTGGTCAATATGGAAATCGGTTTGATTACGCCGCCAGTGGGACTCAACTTGTTTGTCACCTCGGCGGTCACTGGCATGCCATTGTCGGAAGTGATCAAGGCAGCCATGCCGTGGCTAATGCTGCTACTGGGCTTCTTGGTGATTATTACTTATGTGCCAAGTGTCTCCTTAGGTTTACCTCGTATGTTAGGTATGTAACCTCAGCACTGAGCGGTATTTGTTGTTTTACAACGGCTGGTAGCCTCATGCTCCAGCCGTTTTTTATGGCTGCTGTTTTAATCTTGTGCGTCTCTCGGTGCGCTGGCCGAGTGTACTGGCCTGAAGATTAGTCTGGCACTTTCTTCATACAGGGCGATAATGGCGCACCTATTTAGAAGGACATTTAACGTGCACTATGCTTTTCCATTGCTAGCGGTCTTATTGTGGTCAGCCAATACCGTGGTGAGCAAAATGACGGTAGGGGTGATTTTTCCTGCCGAAGTGGGCTTCTATCGCTGGCTATTTGCTGGGGTGTTGTTTACTCCCTTTATCTTGGGTGCGGTGCTGCGTAACTGGCGCGCTATTGGCCCGCATCTCTTCAAGATTATTGTGCTGGGTGTACTGGGTATGGTGATTTACCAAAGCCTAGCCTACTTTGCCGCGCCGAAAACCTCGGCCACGCATATGGGAATTATCTTATCTTTGATGCCAATGATGTCGCTCGGCATGGCGATTGTTGCCTTGGGTCAGCGCTTGACGCTGGGGGCGATATTTGGTGCCGTCTGTTCGTTTTTAGGTGTGCTTTTGGTGGTCAGTCATGGCGATCTGCGCAATCTAATGCAGCAGGGCATTAATTTGGGGGATGCTATGATGCTGATTGCTACCTTGGCCTATGCACTGTACGGCACCCTATTAAAGTATTGGCAGATGGATATTCCGGTGCTGCAGTTGTTGTATTTACAAATACTGGTGGCGATTGTTGTGTTATTTCCACTGTTTTGGTTTTCTGAGAAAGCCGGTTTAAACAGCAGTAATCTGCCTTTAGTCTTGTTTGCCTGCGTGTTCGCCTCGATCGCCGCGCCCTTAGCCTGGATGCGTGCGATCCGTACACTAGGGCCGAGTCGTACGGCAGTGTTTTTTAATTTGATGCCTATTCTAACTATTATCATTGCTGCACTGGTGCTGTCTGAGCGTTTAGAACTCTATCATGCGCTGGGTGGTGGTTTGACTTTATTCGGAGTGGTTCTATCCGAGCGCTGGAAGCGGCCGCTACGCAGTTCTTAGCGCTTACCTATCAAAACACTATAGATGATGATATTTTGCTATTCATTGGAATGGTGTTATGGTGCTTTGCTGCCGAAAATACAATAAACAGGCAGTATTTGTGCTTCTTCCGGTTATCACCGGCTCATCGCTGCGGGATTTCATTTCCCTGATTACTTTGGCGATTTTTCAGCCAGCACTACAGGTGCTGTGCTCTACATGCCTTAGCAGCAATTCTTTTATGCACTCTCAGGGCCCATCTTGCTAGCCCTGTTGAGTAGCGCAATATCGCCGTGCGCAGAAAATACGTCCTGCTTGTGACGTTTACGGCATAAGGAGTAAGAATGTTTCAGTTTACAACGAGTAGTGCGCTCTTGATTCTTTTGGGCTTCTACGGCGCCACCTTTCTCTTAACGCTACGTATTGGAAAAAAACAAGAAAACGCTGATGGATATATGACGGCCAATGGCTCTGTGGGCTACGGTATGTCGGCCGCCAGTATGACCGCGACTTGGATTTGGGCGGCATCCTTTTATGCCGCGGCCAGTTCAGGCTATAAGTATGGTTTGTCCGGTGCGATCCATTACGGGCTTTGGGGGGCATTGATGATTCTATTTATCTATCCCTTTGGTCGGCGTTTTCGCAAACTCGCACCCAATGCACACACCCTCGCAGAAATTATGCATGCACGGCATGGCACCTCCAGTCAGATGATTTTAGCCGGCTCCAACGTTGTCGGCAGTGTGATTAGCTTAATGGTTAACTTTACTGCGGCCGGTGCGCTGGTGAGTATTCTATCGCCACTGAGTTTTGTGCAAGGGGTGATGATTGCCGGTGTGGGCGTGCTGTCCTATACCTTGTGGTCGGGTTTTCGGGCGTCGGTCTTTACGGATTTTGGCCAGTTGGTGGCAATGATTTTAGCTGCGGTGATTATTATTCCGATGATTTTCTTTCAGTTGGGCGGACCCACCCTGTTTGAAACGGGTATGTCGAACCTGACCTTAGAGCAGCAAGATTTCTTTTCCACCACGGCAATCCTAGAGCAGGGCGCACCGTTTTTTGTCGCGGTATTGGCCTATGCCATTGGTAATCAAACCATTGCCCAGCGCTTATTTGCGGTGCGTGAAGACTTAATCAAATCCAGCTTTATTACCGCAACCATTGGTTATGGCTCGATTGTGATTGGTCTGGGTATGTTGGGCTTATTGGCATTATTGGCTGGGGTGACGCCTATTGATGGCGATTTAAATAATCTGATCCCGCAAATGGCCGCGACCTACTTACCGCCCTTTATGGTCGCGATGCTCTTTGTGATGGTGATAGGTTCATTGTCATCCACCGCAGATTCTGATTTGTCAGCCTTAGCCGCTATCGTGATGACGGATGTGTATGGTAAACATATTGCGAAAAACAAACCCAATCCGCTAAAAATGATCTGGGTCGGCCGCTTGACTATGGTAGTGGCTGCGACCTTGGGGGTGATTTTTGCCAGTTTAAAACTGGATATTTTATCCATGCTGATCTTTGTTGGCGCGCTTTGGGGGTCGATTGTCTTCCCTGTGATTGCCAGCTTATATTGGAGCCGAGTGACCAATGCGGCCTTTACCGTATCGGTTGCAGTGTCTTTCTTATTGTTCTTGGTTGTACGCTTTAGCTGGTTGCCCATCGAAGGTGCCGTTGCTGTGTTCTTTGAGTTGTTTGCTGCTGTGGGCGGTGGTGTAGTGATTGGTTTGATGACCTTTGGTTTCTTTGGCCGTATGGCGGGCTTGCTTGTCGGTGCAATCACTGCGTTGGTTTTAGTGTTCTTTACGATTGGTTTTTTACGAGATTACATCGTTTTGTTGAGCTCATTAACCGCTTATGGTGCGAGTACCATAGTGTGCACGCTGATGACCTTACGCAGTAAGGCACCCGATTTTAATTTCGACAGTATTGATGAGCGTGTGATTGAGTTTCATAAAGAAGCAGAGGCTTAAGGAGAATTAAGATGTCTACATTTGGATTGACTGTGTATGTGTTGGTGTGGCCGGTATTGTCTAGCTTAGTGCTACTGACCTTATGCACTGCATTGGTGTTTGATATACGCAAAGCTAAGAAAGACGGTACCTCACTGGTTTAAGTGGCCTGAGGTACTCGGGTACGGCTGCTGTCGTTGCTTTAAAGCTTGACTGTTTTATTACTAAAGCCCGCATGCTGCGGGGCTTTGAAGATGGTGGGCCCACACGGACTTGAACCGTGGACCAAGGGATTATGAGTCCC
>LFRZ01000033.1:14930-30255 GCA_001513025.1 Gammaproteobacteria bacterium DTU037 | reverse complement strand
ATGGGCTTCAGGCTGTTCACATACTGGGCAATGACGGCCGCTATCGGTTGAATAAACCAAGCCGCTCAATGCTGAAAAAGAAGTCGCTTTTTTCACGCTGTACCTATCTCCAGATTAAATCGTGCTGAGGCATCACTCGGGCGCAGAGCTGTCCACGCCGGAGGACGAATTATAACCAGCGGCGCACTTTACTCATATACTGGTGATAATCATCACCAAAGTGCTGCATCATCAAACGCTCTTCATGACGAATCACACCCACACTGACCGCAAACAGCACCACAGGTAAAAATAGCCACGCCCAGATATCGGCAAAAAGTAACGCCACGCCGATATACAACAGAGTATCAGCCACATAGATGGGGTTACGCGTTACCCGAAATGGCCCTTCAGTAACTAATTGCTGAGGTTTGCCATAGGGGTTGAGCGTGGTTTTACGCCACAACATTAACCATGCGGTCCACAACATCAGCAGCATCCCTGCATCAATCGCAGTCCAACCAAAAAACAAGGTCCAGGTGTTACTGGCCAGCGGCATAGGCCACAGCGTGCCTAATACCCAGGCCAATAATAAAAACGCAGCATACACAACAGGTGCAGGAAGAATAAAGTACGGCTTACGCATTGGGACATACCTTGCGGTTTGATATATGCGCATGAGTTTAACCTTTCATGGCGCCAACTGCATATATGCACGGCGTATAATAGTCACAGCCTGCGCCGAGCCGACGAACCCATCTATTAGCCAACTCAGCCGCTTAAACCTGCCCATAGCGACTGCTTCACACTTTATGCAGACGAGGTTGCACTTTTCCAAATCCAGTCTTTAATGAATAGCTCACCCGACACGTAGGCGTAGCTATGCAAGCGTTAGCAAAGGTAGTGCATCACGGTGCAAAAAATGGCGTCACTGGCTCCTGCCATCAGATTTTTATTGACTCGCAGCACAGCTTTTTAATCGATTGTGGTCTATTTCAAGGTGCAGAAACTTCAACCGAAGGTCAGGCCGGCAGTGAACAACTCAGCATTGAGTTTGATATTTCTACGGTAAAAGCGCTGATTGTCACCCATGTGCATATTGATCATGTCGGGCGTATTCCGTATTTGCTCGCAGCAGGTTTTACTGGGCCGATTATTTGCAGCGAACCTTCGGCCAAGTTGCTGCCAATTGTGTTAGAGGATGCGTTTAAATTGGGCGTCAGCCGCGATCAGCATCTGGTTGAACAGTATATTAAGTTGATCGCCAAACGCATTATTGCCCTACCCTACAATCAATGGCTGCCGATGCTTAAAGCGCCACTGCCGGCGGTCAATATTCGCCTACAGCGCGCTGGGCATATTCTCGGCTCCGCCTATATCGAGTTAGAGATTGAATACGCCAAGCACAACAATCAACGTGTAGTATTTTCTGGTGACTTAGGCGCGCCCTATGCGCCCATTTTATCCGCTCCAAAACCGCCCTATCGTGCCGATCTAGTGATACTGGAAAGCACCTATGGCGACCGCTTACACGACAGCCGCCGCAATCGCCGCCAACTGCTGCAAACAGCCATAGAACAGGCCTTGCGTGATCAAGGTACAGTGCTAATTCCGGCATTTAGTATGGGCCGTACGCAAGAACTACTCTACGAACTGGAAGATATCCTCTACCACCATCAATGCCAAAGTTGTCTCACTGATAGCGCAGAGTTACTCAGCCAAGATCACGCGCACAAACAGGGTTCGGTTTGGCAGGATATTCCGATTATCTTAGATTCACCGTTGGCCAGCCGTTTTACTGGGGTTTATGCACAGCTGCAGCCATTCTGGGATAAAGAAGCACAACAACGTATTCGCAAAGGGCGCAATCCGCTGGATTTTAAGCAACTGCTGACGATTGATAGCCACAGTGACCATCAGCGTGTCTTGCAGCATTTGGTCAACAGCGCACGCCCAGCGATTGTGATTGCCGGTGGCGGTATGTGCAGCGGCGGCCGTATTGTCAATTACCTCGAAGCCATGCTCGACGACCCACGCCACAATGTCTTGTTTGTCGGCTATCAAGCGCAAGGCACCTTAGGCAGTCAGATCCAAAAATACGGCCCACGCGGCGGTTATGTCGACATCAATCAGCAACGCATCAATATCCGCGCAGAGATCACTACTCTAAGTGGTTATTCCGCACATGCCGACCAAACCAGCTTAGTGCGCTTTATTACCGGCATGCGCAAATGGCCGCAGCAAGTACGTCTGATTCATGGCGACAGTGCAGCCAAAGCGGCGTTACACATCAAACTGCTGAATGCTTATGTGGAAAAACAGCATAAGGGCGAGGTGCTGATACCCGATTAAGCGTGCATAGCGCGCTTTGATCCTAGCGCGTTACGCCAGCATGCCAAAATTAATAAACTACAGCGCGCCGACTTGGCTTAGCGCCAGCATTTTTCAATCATTTTATCGGTGCCGGTGTACCCTTTAACGCCCAGTCCATTTAAAGTTAAATTACCGCACTGACTATCATTGAACTGTTGCTGCGCAGTTAGAGTATAACTGCCATCCTCTAGCACAATGTGAATAGCGTACTTGTGGGTTGCTGAGTTGGCGTCAGACAAGCCCAGCTGCGTTATATCATCAATGTACGCATTATTCTGCGCATAATAACGTTCCTGCCGCGCGGCCAGATCAGTTAATAATGCCTGCCCTTCAGCACGATAAGCGCGCTGTATATATTCGATATAACTAGGGTAGGCGATCGCCGCTAAAATCCCAATAATCGTCACAACGACCATCAGCTCAATAAGGGTAAAACCTTTATTTGCATCCTTCATCGATCTACTGCTCCCTGCACAGATCACTTAACTCTCACGCTAGCGATCCAGCGCCTAGATATCCACTAAGGCTCAACAATAACCCGCCATGATTGACGACCCACTGACTCAGGCGGTGGGGCAATGCGCGCTTGTTGATCCTGTGCATACGCGGCAAAGCCTTGTCCACTTTGACCAATATCGATACCGCCTAGCGCGCCAAACTGAATCGCTGAAACAATCCCGTCCTCAGCGGTTTGTTGAGCAAACACATGATGCCCAGTCGCGCCACCGGTAGCGGGATTAATCGCATACAGCCAGTGACTGTCATCCGTCACGCACCTCTCAGAACTTGGCAGCAAGGTCTGTAAAAGCAACATAGAACCCAAGCTTTGCATTGTTTCAATCAGCATTTCACCGGCTGGCAGATCAAGGCGCCAGCCGCGCTGCTTAACGGGTTGAGTCGCATCAAAATCCGTGTACCACTCCACCGGATGATTGCTCATTACCCGTACCTCGCGCGCGGGTTCAGCATCTTGAGCGATACTTAGGCGGGTATTGCTAATACTTTGCAGAGCCAGTTGCTTCGGGCTAATACTCTCAGCAGCTGTGGTTTGTGCTGCAGTTTTGCTGTCCCAAATGCCATATAAACTGTGCTGGCTGGCATCTTTTGCCTGATTTTCGTTTGCCACATAGTGCCCTGTACCAAAGAGCACTAGATAACCTATGCCTGTCGGATGAGGAACTACGCTTGGCGCTGCGATAATAGATTGTGGCAGCGCCTGTGCAGCAGCGCTAAAGAGAGGCTGGCCGGCATAAGACGGCTTAAACCCAGCACTACTGCCAGATGACGCGCCATAACGGGGCGGTGTTGAAGCTTCTGCAGCAGCGCCATCACCGAACAAATCAAAACGCCACAGATTGCCGTGCAAATCACCCGCATAGGCATAATCGGCAATGCCATCACCATCATAATCAGCCAAGCGTGGCGACGATAAGCCATTGGGCTGAGCCAGATCACTTTGCACCTCGAGACGTTTAATCAGCGAGCCATCCACGGCATCAATGATATATAACGCCGCGGCACCATACTCAGAGCCCTGCGCGCTATAGCCATTACCGGTCACCACCGCCCAGCGACCATTATGCAAACGCGCAATGCTCGGCTGTGGAAAGCTGTAACCCAGTTGCACGCCGAGTTCTTTAAATACCTCGGAACGTGCATCCAGCTCCCACAACAGTTTAATCGCATTAGGGTTGGTAATATCCAAGGCAAACAACCCCTTGCCCGCCGCACCTAATATGCCAACTAACAGCGTGCGCCATTGCCCATGCGCATAGATGTCCGCCACCACCGACCTGCTGCCCAAATAGTATTGATCACTCACAGGCTCAGCCCCCAACGGCTCGGCTACTACCGCTTGCGGAGTAAAACTAAAGGTTTCACCACCAGTAGCCGGATCAACCGCACGCAAGCTGCCAGCATTATCACTGATATACAACTGGGGTCTGCGCTGCGCGATACGCGTCATATAATCGCTATAGGCGTTATTGCCTTCAAGCTGATTGGCCCGCCCCTGCAAATAACGCGCAGCGGAGACCAGCTGCTGTTGTTCTGCTAAATAACACTGCGGCACAGGCTCAGCCTGACCTAAATCTGCCACAGCGGGTGCCTCACTTGAGATAAGCGCAGGCACTTGAGCAGCATCAGGCACAGCCAGCGCCGCTAAAGACGCACTGAATAACCCAGCGCAAAGCAAACCTTTAGCGCAACCAATAGCTGTCTCTATCCCGCGCATAGCCTCACCTTTTCTGATTAAGTCCAAGCTGAATCACCGCCACTGTCGACTGCACGGCAACACGGTCCTCTGCTTGTCCTGTGACGAGATAAAAAAAGGTGCCTTGACCTTCAAGCACCGCGCCATACTCAGGATTCAGACTTTGTGTTGCTGCAGAACTCGCTCGTATAGGATAGCTATTCCAATAAGCATGCTCCCCCCTCTCAGCCACAAAATAATGCCCGGTGTGCGGGTCAAGACCACGGTATGGCATCCAAGCCAGCACAGCATTAGCCCCAGCCGTCTGCGTGGCAGAACCCGTGGTATAGGCATACTGAGCGGTATAGCTGTTGCTTGCGGTAAAAAAACGCAAAGGTGCGCTAAAAAAGCCTTGCAGCTGTTCCGCCGTCATCTCTGTTAATAAGCAGGGTCGATTATCTGCAGAGGCGCCCAGCTGATTACTTTTCACACAGTTACGCGCAAGATCTGCCTCAAGTTTGTCACGCAGATATAAGGGGCCGTACAAACGAAACTCGCCTTCGCGCAAGGCACTCTCGGCGAAGTGTTGTAAATGGCTTGTTTCAATATGGGCGGCAGTAATTCGCGTATCCAGAACCACAGCTCGCATACTATTGAGCGCAAGCAACGTCAGAACAGTCAGCATCACTAAGGCAATCATCAGCACCGCGCCCTGCTGCTCACGCGCATTAAAAACGCTCATGGCAACATATTCTTTAACGCTTGCGTGCCCACGCCCAGCTGATAAATTCGGTCTTTATCTTGCTCGGCTAAACGCGCTTGACTGGCAGGGCTGGCGGCCGCTAGCCACTGCGTATACACCTTAGACTCGCCGTCTCGTTGATGTGCACGACTGGCAGCCAAAATCGAATAACGTACCGCACGCACCGGCCCGTCCTCTGCCTGCCAACCCTCTGCAGCTTTAAAAGGACTGTGGCTGTTTAAGCGTTTCTCACTCATAGATCCTGAGCCAAACTCAACGTTCATATCAGCAATCCCTTCCAGTAACTGCATTTCCCCCATAGGGGTGATGCAAACTAATTTACCTTTATCAGCATCCGTCTTATCCGCTATAAATTTAATCGCAATCGACACTGTTTCATGATGCTGAGATGGTACAAAAGGTGCAGGTTGCGCTAAAACAGCAGCCTTACCGTCGCAGATTAATTCACCCTGCTGCGCCGGTTGATAACGCAAGCAAAACCCGGACTGACCACTGTTACTGGCATCAGGTTTAATCGGAACCACCACACTCTCGGCAGGAAACAGCGCACAGTGCTGAGTTAATAATGCGCGCTCTGGAAAAGCCTCCGCCATTCGTTGCTCAGGGCTGCGCCGATAACCGGCCTTAGCCAGCAGTTCATCGAGCATCAATAGCGCAAAACGACTGTTCTCTAAGTTATCCATCTGGCTTTGTTGAAACATATAATGACGCTTATGATCGATATAAACTTGACTGACACCTAAGATTAAAAAACTACTGATCAGCAAAGCTATTAATAACTCAACCATAGACAACCCTGCTTGTTTAGAGACCCGCCAGCTCATAACTCAACCCTTGTTCTATAAGTGCAAACCGTTGCAGCCAGATCATCCATGCATTCGCCTTGCTTAACCCGCCAAGCCAGTTGCAACTCAAGACTCGAGCCTTGGTAACCTGACCCCGCACAGGCTCCCGACTTAAAACTTGGGCAGAGCTTAAACTCAGCGTTGACATCCGCATCTTTAGCGCCGGGCAAGTGCGTTTCCACTAGTTTGAACCAGCAATTGGCGTGCTCTAACAAGCGTTGCGGCACAGATGCCGTGGGACAACTCTCCGCCTGCAACCTAAGCGCCCCACTGGCGCTATAAATAGCGGTGGCTGACTTTAATTCACTATAGGAAGGGTACTCTGGCGGGGTATGGTTAAACAGCTGCTGGCGGTGCGTGCGCATCATTTCAAGCAGATCATTGGACAGCGTGATGGCCAGATTACGATTGACCGAATCCTGCGTGTACTGAATGCTTTTACTTTGCAGGGCCAGCATACCCAGCATTCCGGTCGCAATCAGCACGAGAGCAACCAGCACCTCAATCAAGCTAAAACCTTGGCTATCGTCCATAGCGCGCCTCACACCCTGCAATATCCTTATTGGGCCAGCTGTTAGTTGATCAGCTAAAGGCCGTTAAACAGCAGGATAGATGGTCAAATAGCACTATGACTGAGCGGCAGAGTAAAATGTGATACAGAGCACAGTTTAAAACCCTGACAAAACCTGCATGCCCTGCCTTCTATTATTTTTTAATTGAGGCTTTTAACCGATTAGAATCGGCTTGAGATAGAATTGACGACGCTTTCGAGGGGTCCGCTTATGTTCTTTAGCGCCCAAGCACCTTACAATGCAGCCCTTCTGTTAAGTGAAGCCGTATAGAGCAGTTTGAAGCCTGCTTTTTGTTAACAAAGCCCTTAATGACCGTTACTTCTTCGGCCCAAGGTTATAAAAATAATGTCGAAACTCTCAGACTTTATCGCTCAGCGTTTAGTCAACTTTTTACCCAATGAGTTGACCACACAAGAACTATCGCAACTGCTTTCACCACGCCAACACCCGATGTTACTAAGCCAACGTCGCTCAATGATGATTGTCAATCGTGTGCGCTTTTTTGCCATGCTGTTTACTCTGCTCACGCCCCTCTGGGGAGTGATAGATATCATCGTATTCGAACCATCGGTATGGATTAAACTGGCGCTATTACGTCTAGTAACCACGGCGGCATTTGCAGCTTTGTCGATTTATTATCGATCCAACGGTAGTTTGTTTGATGCCTATCGCGCGATTACGCTTTTATTTCTTATTCCAACTCTCTTTTATATTGCCTCGCATTCGCTGCTTTCTGGCTACGACTTGAGCAATCTCTCTGCTGCAGTTGCCTCAGGCTATGCTTTTTTGCCTTTCTTGCTGATGGCCGGATTAGCCATTTTCCCACTGAGTCTGGCTGAAAGCATCTTGTTATCGAGCACTCTGCTGATTGCGCAATGCTTAGCCGGCTACCTGAGCTGGTCAACCTTAAATTGGCCGTCGTTTGCCGGTGGTCTGTGGTTATTAATATTGATCGCTGGCGTGACCATGCTAGCCAGTGCCAGCCAACTGGCCTTTATGATTACCTTAATCCGCCAAGCCATTCATGACCCGCTAACCGGTATCTTGTCGCGTGGCAGTGGTAAGGAAATTATCAATATGCAATGGGCTGGGGCCAAGCGTAACAACCAACCAATGGCACTGGCTTTTATTGATTTGGACCATTTTAAAGAAGTTAATGACAGCTTTGGTCATGAAGCAGGCGATACGACTCTGCGCCAATTTTCAGCAGCACTGAGCAAGAACTTACGCGATTCAGATAGTTTGCTGCGCTGGGGTGGTGAAGAATTTTTAATTGTGATGCCGAGCACCAATCTCGATCAAGCACTGAGTGCCCTGCAACGCATTCAAAAAGCCGGCTTTGGTTCGCGCCCCGACGGTGTGCCGCTGACCGCCAGTATTGGTTTGGCTGAACGTATTGCTGATGGTTTGCACGATTCAGAGCAATTGTTAGCCTTGGCCGACAATCGTATGTATCAAGCCAAACAAGCCGGACGCAATCGCATCTGCGCAACATAAATTCGCGCCGCCGTAAGGCTATGGTTACAATACGCCACCCTAATTTTTTGGTAGCACTCGGTTATGTCCAAGCACGCACTCCAGCCTCAAGGCAATTTCCCCAAAGCCAGTCTATTGAAGCGCTTGGCTGCGATTTTCTACGATTTTATGCTCTGTATTGCTCTGGTGATGGTCATCACCTTGCTCTACCAGCAAGGCATTCTGCGCCTGATCTATGGTTCAGAAGCCTTGCAAGCCATGTCTGAAAGCAAAATGCTCGATATCGATCCGGTGCTCTCGACGCTGTTATTTATTTCCGTATTTGCCTTCTTTGCTAAGTTCTGGACCCATGGCGGGCAAACCTTAGGCATGCAAGTCTGGGGCATTCGCGTGCAAAACACTGACGGCACGGCGATTGATATCTGGCAGGCACTGCTGCGTTTTCTGATTGCTCTATTTGCTTGGCTGCCTGCTGGCTTGGGCTTTTGGTGGATGCTGTTTGATAAGCAACAACGCACCTGGTCCGATATGTACTCCGACAGTGACATTGTGCAATTGCCAAAGAATATTCATAAGAAGTAATTCCCGCAGCAATAATACAGACACTGCAGTGCTTCGTCGGGGTTGGTGTGACGAGCAAAGCCATGCATGACGCAGCGCCGGAGTTGAACTCTAGACCGACTCATCAACGGAAAATCATACACTCGGAAGCACGAGAGACATCGATCTCAAGCCACAGCACAGGCAACAAAGCAGTCATTCAGTACGAAATGACCAAATAGGTTTGCGCCCTTCCCTTGGGTCTTCCATAATATGCGGCTATTGTAGTTATCTGTAGGCGCGTTATCTCATGGCTAAAAAATTATACATCGAAACCCACGGCTGCCAAATGAACGAGTACGACAGCTCGCGTATGGTGGATTTACTGGGCGAAAATCAAGCCATGGAAATCACCAGCGATGCTGCAGATGCCGATCTAATCGTGCTCAACACCTGCTCGATCCGCGAACGGGCACAAGATAAAGTCTATTCACAGCTGGGCCGTTGGCGTGAACTTAAAATAGCCAATCCGAACCTGATTATCAGCGTGGGCGGCTGCGTGGCCAGTCAAGAAGGCGCGGCGATTCGCGAGCGTGCGCCCTATGTCGACGTCGTCTTTGGCCCGCAAACCTTGCACCGCCTCTCCGATATGATTGATGCGGCACGCAGCACCGGTAAAGCACAGGTCGATGTGTCCTTCCCTGAAATCGAAAAATTCGACCGTTTACCTGAGCCGCGTATCGAAGGTCCGACTGCTTATGTCTCGGTGATGGAAGGTTGCAGTAAATATTGCAGCTTCTGCGTGGTGCCCTACACCCGTGGTGAAGAAGTCAGCCGCCCATTACATGATGTGCTGAAAGAAGTGCGCCACTTGGCTGAACATGGCGTACGTGAAGTGACCTTACTCGGACAAAACGTCAACGGTTACCGTGGCGATGTGGGCAACGGCGATATCGCTGACTTTGCTGAGCTGCTGCGTTTGGTTGCAGAAATCGATGGTATTGACCGCATCCGCTATATGACCTCGCACCCACTGGAGTTCTCTGACTCTTTAATTGAGGCTCACGCCACTATTCCTAAGTTAGCCAAATACCTGCATTTACCAGTGCAATCTGGCTCCGACCGTATTTTAGCGGCAATGAAACGCAACCATACCGCACTGGAATTCAAATCACGGATTCGCAAACTGAAAGCGGCAGTACCGGATATTTTAATCAGCTCTGACTTTATTATTGGCTTCCCAGGCGAAACTGAAAAAGACTTTGAGCAAACCCTGCAACTGGTTGCTGACGTTGATTTTGACTTCTCCTTCTCCTTTATCTACAGCCCGCGCCCCGGTACACCTGCCGCTGAGCTGCCCGATAACACCAGCGAAGAAGTCAAAAAACAGCGCCTGAATATTTTGCAAGACCGTCTGCGCCAGCAAGGCTTTGCCCATAGCCGCCGTATGGCCGGCACAGTGCAGCGCATCTTAGTCACCGATTACTCGAAAAAAGACCCAAGCTTTTTACAGGGTCGTAACGAAAACAACCGCGTGGTGTATTTCCGTAGCAACAACCCAGCATTAATCGGTCAATTTGTCGATATTCAGGTTGAAGAGGCCAAACCCTTTACCCTGCATGGCACGCTGGTCGAATAATAGATTCAGCCACTGGTCAGCGGAAGACCGGGAACCAACACATTTACTGCAAACAAAGCTGGCATAGTTGGTCAGTTTCTGATAAGTTCGCCCGCTTGTGCGCGTAGGGGTGCTTTACGGGCGACTGTTTAGCACCAATTACGCAGTGATTTTGAGTGTTTAAGAGGCGGACATATGCCCACTAAAGCAGAAAACCAAAGCAGCCAATTGATCCGTGCTTTTGTTCCTTATGAGATGGCCAAGGACGAAGAGTATATGAGTGAGAAAATGCGCGCTCACTTCACTAACATCCTCAATATCTGGAAAAAAGAATTGATGGAAGAAGTGGATCGCACTGTAAACCATATGCAGGACGAAGCCGCAAACTTCCCTGATCCAGCTGATCGCGCGAGCCAAGAAGAAGAGTTCAGCCTTGAACTACGCACCCGTGACCGCGAGCGTAAGCTGATTAAAAAAATTGACGAAACCATCAACCTTATTGGTGACGATGATTACGGCTGGTGTGATGCCTGCGGCGTAGAAATCGGCATTCGCCGTTTGGAAGCACGCCCCACCGCAACGCTATGCATCGACTGCAAAACATTAGCAGAAATCAAAGAGAAGCAAATGGGCTCTTGATATATTCCCTGCCCTTAGGGCAGGGATTCCTACGACTAGACGGCCATGCCCGACCGCGAAAATGTTCTTTGCCACATTGACATCGCGCTCGTGCGTGACACCCTTCAGCGCTAGAGCTGACTCAGCTCTCACCAGCCAAAGCACTGCGCAACTCAGCTAACGCCGCCGCGCAGGCCTCGTCGCTGGCGTAGGTTGGGCTGTGTGCAATGCACTCATCGTCCAACCAAATGCTCAACTGCTGATCGAACTGACGCACATCTAAAGCATCCTGTGCAGTTTGCAGATATTTAGACGCCATACCGGCCGCACGACCATCAGCAAATGCCTTAGATAACAACAGATCCTCGCCCTTGCTATTGAGCACCCGGAAGCGAAAACCTTCATCATCTCGAAAACTGACCACACGGCTGGCTTTCTTGGCTTTTTTCTTGCCAACAGACACATCCGCGCCCTGCACAGCAAAACTGCGTAAACCCATGGCTTCACGCAACTCTTGCAAGAAAGGAGCAGCAACTTTGCGCGCTTTGACGGCACCTGCTTGCAAAATATCTTCCAATTCACTGGGTTTGGCCAACAGCGCATGGTAACGCTCGCGCGGCTCAGCCAATTGCTGATCCAATAGCGTAAATAAACGCTGCTTAGCATCCCCCCACGCCAGTCCAGCCTCTAAATCAGCGCGCATTGCAGCTTGCTCAGCACGATCGGAAAAAGCTTGGTAGAGGGTAAACAAATGCGAGTTATCTGGATCTTTCGCTTCGCCCGGCAGTTTTGAGTCAGTCACAATCCGCGAAATCGCGCTTTTCAATTCCTTACTGGAAGAAAACAGCGGAATAGTATTGTCGTAACTTTTCGACATTTTGCGGCCATCTAAACCCGGCAAAGTGGCGACATCATCCTCAATCACCGCTTCTGGCAAGGTAAATAACTCGCGGCCTTGACCAAATAAATGATTAAAACGCTGGCCAATATCACGTGCCATTTCCACATGCTGGATTTGGTCACGTCCGACCGGCACTTTATGTGCGTTAAAAATCAAAATATCCGCGGCCATCAATACCGGGTAACTGAATAAGCCCATAGTAATACCGGCATCCGCATCCAGACCGGCCGCTTCGTTTTGCTCCACCGAGGCTTTGTAAGCGTGCGCACGATTGAGCAAGCCCTTCGCCGCGATGCAGGTCAACATCCAAGTCAGCTCAGGGATTTCCGGAATATCAGACTGACGATAAAAGGTTGCTCGTTCCGCATCTAAACCACCGGCCAACCAGGTTGCGGCAATTTCTAAGCGTGAACGCTCAATTCGCGCAGGGTCATCACATTTAATCAGCGCATGGTAGTCGGCTAAAAAATAAAATGATTCAACATTATCGGCATGACTCGCAGCAATCGCCGGACGAATCGCGCCCGCATAATTACCCAAATGCGGGGTGCCCGTGGTAGTAATTCCGGTTAAAATTCTTGTGCTCATTAGCTCTTCATCACTTCTACAAAAAATTAAAGGCGCTCGGCGACTAGCTGTTTTAGCTCAGGCAGGCGGCCATGGAAAAAGTGTCCACATTCTGCCACTTTTAACAGCTCATGGGGCTGAGTTAATGCCGCAGACCACTGATAAACCCGCTCAGGATCAATCACTTCGTCATTTTCAGGCTGAATTATGCTGATCGGACAGCGCTCGGCCAACACATGCTGCGCATCAAAACGCATCACTGCCGGCGCGACTAAAAACACCTGCGCAACGCTAGCACCGGCCTGTTCAATACGCCCAGACAAACTGCCAGCGACAAAACCACCAAAAGAAAAGCCCAGTAAATACACGGGTAAACCGGGATGCTGTGCTTGCAGCCAAGCCAGTGCGGCTTGCGCATCGTCTACTTCACCGCTGTGCATATCATGCTCACCGGCACTTTTACCGGTACCGCGATAATTAAAACGTAAGGTGGCTAAACCGCTATCTCGCGCAGTGCGCTGTAAAGTCGACACCACTTTATTGAGCATAGTGCCGCCCTGACTGGGATTGGGGTGACACACTAAAGCGACACCGCGCGCCTCAGCCACGGGTAAATGCAAGGCTTCTAAGACACCGACAGGGCCATCGATCATGACAGGATTTTCACGCGCTAACAAAAAGGACTCCGTGACCCCACTGGGGTAAATTCGTCTAGTGGAAAGTATTCTCAATAAAGTTGATACTGTCGCACATAGGAGCCTGTTCAAGACTGTACAGAACAGGCATAAGTGGTTAACGTAAAGCAAAGCCGTTTAAAGAGGAAGTCTTGTGGAACAGTCACTCCCCGTTTGGTTAATCCCAGTACTCACATTAGTGGGTGGAATTATAATTGGCGTTATTTTAGCACGCGTATTGCAACGTGCAGCACCTGGAAAGACTCAAAATCAGCTGGATGAGCTGCAAGAGCGCTTTGACAGCTACCAAAGTGAAGTGGTGACGCATTTTAATACCACCGCCTCATTGGTTAAAACGCTGACCCAGAATTATCAAGATGTACAGCAGCACCTGTCATTAGGCGCTGAGCGTTTAGCCTTAGATGAAGTGGCGCGCGAGCGTTTACTGGCCAGTTTTGTCGATGATGCCAAACCACGCGAGCGCATTAAAGCGCCGCAAGGCAGCGAGTTTGATCTAACAGCAGAGCCCCCACGTGACTATGCGCAGAAAAAAGATGGCGACCCAAGCATGCTTGCCGAAGGTTACGGTCTTAAGCGTTAAGCTCAGTACCAAAAAAAGGAGCCTTTCGGGCTCCTTTTTTCTATGTCAGAAGTCAATATTTAGGGTAGATCATCGCGGCATCTATTAGGCATCGGGATTTGAGTCGCAGTTCACTCGCGCTTCACCGTTTGTCTCTAGGCAAACACAGCGTCAACAGACCCAGCAAACAATACTCGCTCAAGATCCTTCTTAACCACCCTTCAGTAAAACTTGAAGAAACCTAGAGCAATACCCTCTTAATCCGTCGGTGGGCGTAGGCCGATGGTGGCGGTTAGGCTGTGTGCTTGGCCATTGCGTAGAATCTCTAACTGAATTTGCTCACCGGGCTGCATCTGCGCCACTTGATTCATCGAGGTGCGTCCATCTTGGGCATTGGCACCGGCAATCTTCAGAATCACATCGCCAGGCTGTAAACCTGCTTTCATCGCCGGACCATTACGGAACACGCCGGCCACCAACACGCCAGGACTCTCCAGCAAACCAAAGGATTCTGCCAACTCAGGGGTTAAGGCCTGCACTTCTAAGCCCAACCAGCCGCGCACCACCTGACCGTGCTCCACAATTGAACGCATCACATCCAGCGCCAGCTTTACCGGAATGGCAAAACCAATCCCCTGCGAGCCACCGGAGCGGGAGAAAATAGCGGTATTGATGCCGAGTAAATTGCCCTGCGCATCGACTAGCGCACCACCTGAATTACCAGGATTAATCGCCGCATCGGTTTGAATAAAATCTTCATAGGTATTGAGTCCCAGCTGATGCCGTCCTGTGGCACTGATAATCCCCATAGTCACGGTCTGCCCCACGCCGAAGGGATTGCCGATAGCCAACACCACATCGCCAATCCGGATATGATCAGAGCGGCCTAAGGTGATGGCGGGCAAATCCGGCAAATCAATTTTCAACACAGCCAAGTCGGTTTCTGGATCGCTGCCAATCACCCGCGCTAAGGTTTCGCGACCATCTTTAAGCGCCACAATAATTTGATCGGCACCGGCGGTCACATGATTATTGGTCAGCAAATAGCCTTCTTTACTCATCAAGACGGCAGAGCCTAAGCTGGACTCCATGCGTTTTTGCTGGGGTAAATTATCACCAAAAAACTGCTTAAACGCAGGATCGCTGTACAATGGCGGCAGCGGTTTGCTCACCACTTTGGTGGTATATAAGTTGGCCACTGCAGGCGATGCTTGGGTCACCGCATCAGCATAGGATGCGGGGCCGCTGGCGGCGCCTCGATACACAGGTGCTTGTTGCAGATTCAAATCGGCCCTAGGCAAACCGACCCAGTGTGGAAAACGCTCAATCAATAATAGAGCCAGCAATAGACCAACAACCAATGGCCAGCCATAACCCTTCAAAACCCGCGGCATACCTAATTCCTAAATCAGCCATAACGCAACGTATTAAGTCGGTGAAAAGCGCAGTATCTACAGATAATTCTGCGCAAATCTGACTAAAAAATACGATACATCGCCATAAACAATAATAAACGGCATTATAGAATGTATAAGTCACTTAAAGCACCGCCCATTTACATCAAGGAACAATTATGCCGGTTGAACGTAACCTTCTTCTGCAAGACATCGAAGCCTTTCTTAACGTCA
>LFRZ01000033.1:10755-14881 GCA_001513025.1 Gammaproteobacteria bacterium DTU037 | reverse complement strand
TATTGGTGCATCACGGTTATTTTTGGAAGGGTGAGGATCAGCGCGTGATAGGCATGAAGCAGCGCCGCCTCAAAGCGCTACTGACGCATGATATCAATTTATTGGCCTATCATTTGCCGTTGGATGTGCATCCTGAAGTGGGTAATAACGTGCAACTGGGGCAGCGTTTAGGGCTGACGGTGAGTGGTCCTTTAGAGCCGGATAACCCGCGTAATGTTGGCCTTATTGGTGAGTTGGCCGTGCCTTTATCAGCGGATGCGTTTGCCCTGCGTATTGAGCAGGCTTTGGGTCGTGCGCCGTTAGTGATCGACCATCAGCAGCCGATTAAGCGTGTGGCTTGGTGTACCGGCGGCGCGCAAGGCTATATCGAACAGGCGATTGCGGCGGGTGTCGATGCTTATATTACCGGTGAGGTGTCGGAGCGTACTTTTCATGAGGCGCAGGAGAATGGCATCAGTTTCTTTGCTGCGGGGCATCATGCGACTGAGCGTTATGGGGTGCAGGCGTTGGGGGAGTGGTTGGCCGTGCGTTTTGGGATTGAGCATCATTATGTGGAGTGTCCTAATCCGGTTTGAGTGTATAGCTCATGTGCTCAAACCTAAGCCTGCAAGATCAATGTAAGTCGGCCTTCAGGCCGACATGGGCGTTGCAAACGCCCTGAATACCGCGCTGTGCATGTGGGCAGACGTATGGCCTGAGGGCTTAAGGGCATGATGTGCGTAGGCCTGAGTTACTTAAGAGCACGATTTGCGTATGTCTAAACTGCTTAAAAGCACGATTTGTGCATGCCGTATCTCGTTCGTGCCGCTTTTCCCTCAATGCGCCTTCCTGGCGCAATTCGGGCGCTACGCCATCCATGGCTTCGCTTGTCGCGGCACGAACGAGATACTCATTGATCAGTGATGGTGCTGGCCAGTTGCGCGTATGGCTCAACAAGGTCGGTCTTTAGGCCGACGTGGGCGTTGTAAACGCCCTGAATACCGCGCAGCGCCTGCAGGCAGATGTATGGCCTGAGGGGTTTGTCGGCCTGAAGACCGTCCCACACAGATCAAATGCAAAGAGCGGGGGCGCGTAAGTCCTTGTATATATCTATGCTTTTTAGTTCTTAATAACCATTTCATTAGAACCAACAAGCCATGCTAAAGTGCCGCCTATCTGATCAACAACACACAGAACATTACAGCCAAATCAGGCGCAATACCTATTAAAGCGAGTACAGCATGGCCGATACCCTGACCCATCTCAAACAACTCGAAGCCGAAAGCATTCATATCATTCGTGAAGTTGCTGCCGAGTTCGATAATCCCGTCATGCTCTACTCCATCGGCAAAGACTCAGCGGTGATGCTGCATCTGGCACGTAAAGCCTTTTACCCCGGCAAACTGCCCTTCCCAGTGATGCATGTGGACACCCGCTGGAAGTTCCAAGAAATGTACAGCTTTCGCGACAAGATGGTGGCGGATTTAGATCTCAACCTGATCACCCACACCAACCCCGACGGCATCGCGCAGGATATCAACCCCTTCACCCACGGCAGTGCCAAGCACACCGACATTATGAAAACCGAAGGCCTCAAGCAAGCGCTGGATCAATACGGTTTTGATGCGGCTTTTGGCGGTGCGCGCCGTGATGAAGAGAAATCCCGTGCTAAAGAGCGTGTGTATTCTTTCCGCGACAGCAAACACCGCTGGGACCCCAAAAACCAACGTCCAGAGCTGTGGAATATTTACAACGGCAAAGTGAATAAAGGCGAATCCATCCGCGTCTTTCCATTGTCGAACTGGACCGAACTGGATATTTGGCAATACATCTACCTGGAAGGCATCCCCATTGTACCGCTGTACTTTGCTGCGGAACGTGAGGTGATTGAGCGCGATGGCACCCTGATTATGATCGACGATGAGCGCATCCTTGAGCACCTCAGCGCTGAGGAAAAATCACGCATCCAGAAGAAAATGGTGCGCTTCCGTACCCTCGGTTGCTACCCGCTAACAGGTGCGGTGGAATCGACCGCCACCACACTGCCAGAAATTATCCAAGAGATGCTGCTGACCCGCACCTCAGAACGCCAAGGCCGCGTCATCGATCACGATGGTGCAGGCTCTATGGAAGAAAAGAAACGTCAAGGCTACTTTTAAGGAATCCGCACTATGAGTCATCAATCTGAACTAATCAGCCAGGATATCCTTGCCTATCTGGCTCAGCACGAACGCAAAGAACTGCTGCGTTTCTTAACCTGCGGTAACGTCGACGACGGCAAAAGCACCCTGATTGGTCGCCTGCTGCACGACTCAAAAATGATTTACGAAGATCATCTGGAAGCCATCACCCGCGATTCGAAGAAAGTGGGTACCACAGGTGACGATATCGACCTCGCCTTACTGGTCGACGGCCTGCAAGCGGAACGCGAGCAAGGCATCACTATTGATGTGGCCTATCGCTATTTCAGTACCACCAAACGCAAATTTATCATTGCCGACACCCCAGGCCACGAGCAATACACGCGCAATATGGCCACCGGCGCTTCGACCTGTGATTTGGCAATTATTTTAGTCGATGCCCGTCACGGTGTGGAAAACCAAACCCGCCGCCACAGCTATATCGCCTCACTGCTGGGCATTCGTCACTTAGTGGTGGCCATCAATAAGATGGACCTCAAAGACTACGACGAGCAGGTCTATAACGAGATTAAAGCCGATTACCTCGGCTTCGCTAAACAAATCAACTTGGATATCTCATCCCTGCACTTTATCCCGATGTCGGCGCTGAAAGGCGACAACGTGGTCAATCGTAGCGAGCAGACACCCTGGTACAGCGGTCAGACGCTGATGGAAACCTTGGAAAGCGTGGATGTCAGCGGCGACCTCAATCACCGTGATATGCGCTTCCCGGTACAATACGTCAATCGTCCCAACCTGAATTTCCGTGGTTTTGCTGGCACTTTGGCCTCTGGTTCTCTACGTAAAGGTGATGCGATCACTGTCTTGCCATCGGGCAAAAGCAGTCAGATTAAATCCATCGTCACCTTTGATGGCGAACTGGAACAGGCGATTGCTGGACAGGCGATTACCCTGACCCTGGAAGACGAGATTGATATTTCCCGTGGCGATTTAATCGTTAGCGCGCAAGATCATGTGCGCAGCAGCGATCACTTTGAAGCCATGTTGGTGTGGATGGGCGAAGAGCCGCTGTTGCCGGGCAAACGCTACGATTTCAAACGCGCCACCAGCTATATTCCGGGTAATATTTCGGCAATTGAACACAGGGTTGATGTCAATACCCTCGCACAGAATGCCGTGAGCAGCTTGCAGCTGAATGAAGTGGGTCGGGTGAAAATCAGTTTGGATGCGCCGTTGGCGCTGGATGATTACCAAGCCAACCGCACCACCGGCGCTTTTATTGTGATTGATCGCCTGAGCAACATTACCGTGGGTGCAGGGATGATTATCGCCCCAGATAGCGCGCCCAGCACTGGCCGCGCCCTCACTAAAGGTCGCGTCAGCGCTGACGAGCGTCAGCTGCGCTTGGGTCAACAGGCGGTCACGGTGTTATTTAGCGGTTTATCCGGTGCTGGCAAAAGCACCTTGGCCTATGCGCTCGAGCGTAAGCTGTTTGATACGGGTCGCGCGGTCTATGTCTTGGATGGACAGAATCTGCGTCATGATCTGAATAAAGGTTTGCCATTAGATCGTAGCGGACGAGCGGAAAACTGGCGGCGTGCGGCGCAGGTCGCGCGTCAGTTTAATGAAGCGGGCTTAATCACTTTGGCCGCCTTTGTTGCGCCGGATGCTGAAGGCCGTGAACAAGCCAAAGCCTCCATCGGCAAAGAGCGCTTGATCACTGTCTATGTGCAAGCCTCACCACAGGTCTGCCAAGAACGTGACCCACAAGGCCTCTATGCCGCTGGTGAAGACAATATCCCTGGCGAGTCCTTCCCCTATGACGTGCCGCAGGATGCTGATCTGATCATCAACAGCCAAAACAGCAGCGTCGAGCAAGGCGTGCAGCAGCTGCTACAACTGTTACGCGAGCGCGATATTATCTAATCTGGTGCATCAAGGCCGCGCCCTCTAGGGGGCGTGAGCCTTAAAACGCAAAAAGGATGTCAATGGGCATCCTTTTTGCA
>LFRZ01000033.1:0-10732 GCA_001513025.1 Gammaproteobacteria bacterium DTU037 | reverse complement strand
CCCCAGACCCAAGCCAGCAGAAAGCCAGCAGAAATCCAAAGAAAACACAAGCCTGCCATCCCGCCAGCTTCTCTGTAAAATGACGCTGACACTCACAAACACTTGAGAAATCACATGCAAGACAACTTATCCCTCACTTGGCTACAAGACATGCAAAAAGACTGGCTGCCGCTACTGATTGAACACGGCCTGAAAATATTTTTTGCCCTTCTGACCCTAGCCATCGGCTGGTGGCTGATCAATCGTGTGGTCAACACGCTAAGCAACCTATTACAGAAACGGCATGCCGATGCCATGCTTACCGGCTTTCTCAGCTCACTGGTCAGCTCTTTATTACGTATCCTGCTGGTGCTCAGCGCCGCTGGCATGCTGGGTATCGAAACCACCTCATTTATCGCGCTGATTGGTGCCGCGGGTCTGGCTGTGGGCTTGGCTTTGCAAGGCAGCTTGGCCAACTTTGCTGGTGGCGTATTGATCCTGTTTTTGCGTCCCTTTCGCGCCGGCGACTATATTGAAGCGCAAGGCACTGCCGGTACCGTAGAAAGTATTCTGATTTTTCACACCATACTGCGCACCGCGGACAATAAAACGATTATTTTGCCCAATGGCTCACTGTCCAACGGCAGCATCGTCAACTACTCAACCAAGCCAACCCGTCGCGTTGATATCAATGTTGGCATCGGCTACGACGATGATATTAAACAAGCGCGCGCGATTTTGCTCAGTTTAGCCGCAGCCGATGAACGCGTGCTAAAAGACCCCGCAGCGGTAGTCTATATGACCTCGCTGGGCGAAAGCACGGTGAATATGTCGTTACGTATGTGGACCAAGAGTGGTGATTTCTGGGGCGTATTCTTTACGATCCAAGAGCAAATGAAAGAAGCCTTTGACCGCGAAGGTATCAGCTTCCCTTTCCCGCAACGCACCGTATACACCATCCAACAATCTGAGTAAACATAAGCATCGAGCCACCTGCCTCATGCGCCAAGGCCACAGCCACAAGGCAAAACCTGTATCATCCATCGCTTAATTTTTAACGCTATCTTTGCCTGTATTTTGATTGAGTGTGCCCAATGAATGCTGCCAAACGTTACGAAATTTTCCGCCGCTTTCAAGAAGACAACCCCAAGCCGGAAACCGAGCTCAATTACAGCTCACCCTTTGAATTACTGGTTGCGGTGATCCTCTCCGCGCAAGCCACCGATGTTGGAGTGAATAAAGCCACGGATAAACTTTTCCCCGTCGCCAATACCCCAGAAGCCATCTACGCGCTGGGTTACGAAGGTTTATGCCAATACACCAAAACCATTGGCTTGTACCCGACCAAAAGCAAAAACGTGCTGGAAACCTGCCGCTTATTAATTGAACGGCACAACAGCCAAGTCCCCGATACCCGTGCAGAACTGGAAGCTCTACCCGGCGTAGGCCGCAAAACTGCTAACGTGGTGCTCAATACCGCTTTTGGTCAGATTGCCATGGCAGTCGACACACATATTTTCCGGGTCAGCAATCGCACCAAAATCGCCCCTGGCAAGACGGTTTTAGAGGTGGAAAAGCAGCTGCTGAAGTATGTACCGAAGGAATTTTTACTCGATGCCCACCACTGGCTTATTTTGCACGGACGCTACGTCTGCCAAGCGCGCAAGCCCCGTTGTGGTAGCTGTCGGATCGAAGATTTGTGCGAATTTAAAGAGAAAACCTCTGACGATTAGTTTTTATAATTGAAATTCATCAACTCTATTGAAAAAATCTTTTTTACCAATTGTTTTTTTATGGTTATAAGGTGCGCCAACGGAAACTCCCGTGCGCGAGGCTCGAATCATGAGTAAAGAAGACTTAGAACTAGATGATGATGATTTTATTGCAGAGGATGCAGAAGAGATTGAAGAAGAGGCGCCTGCAGAGGCGGCTAAGACCAATCTAACCAAGCGTCGTGTAATCGATAATATGCTCGAAGAACGCCGATTGCGTAAAGAATTGGCAGAGTATGACTTTGATTTAGACTGATGCGTCCTGCCAACGAGCCCGCCCCCGGGCTCGTTTTAGTTCAGCGGTCGGCACGCATGCCAGCGGCCGCCTACATCTTAGAAGCCAGCATACTGCAGGTAACGACTGGTGATTTCATCACCCCAAATCAGCGCGATCCAGCCCGCCAAGGCTAAATAAGGACCAAAAGGAATCGGCTGGCTCAAGCTATTGCGCTGCACTCGCAACATAATCATGCCCAAAACAGCCCCCACCAATGAGGACAATAAAATAGTCAGCGGCAGGATTTGCCAACCGCCCCAAGCCCCCAGCATCGCCAGCAACTTAAAATCGCCATAGCCCATGCCATCTTTGCCTGTGATCAACTTAAACAGCCAGAAGACCAACCACAAGCTCATATAACCCATCACCGCGCCCCACAATGCATCCGATAGGCTGGCAAATAGTCCAAAGCTATTGAGAATCAGCCCTAACCATAAGAGTGGCAGAACCAGAGTGTCAGGTAACAGTTGGTGGTCGGCATCAATCAAACTCATGGCCAACAGGCCCCAGGTCAGCACCAGCATCGCCAAGGTTTCCCAGCTGACGCCATAATGCCAAGCGATCAGCGCCGACAAGAGCGCACAGGCCAGCTCGACCAGCGGGTAACGCACACTAATCGGCTGCTTACAGGCTGAGCATTTGCCGCGTAAAAGCAACCAACTGAGCAGCGGAATATTTTCCCACGGCTTAATTTCATGATTGCAGTGCGGGCAGCGCGAGTTGGGCAAGATTAAGTTAAACGCCCCATCACTACTCGCTTCAGGCATTTCCAATACCTCGCGTGCCTGATTACGCCAATCACGCATCATCATCTTAGGTAAACGGTAAACCACTACATTTAAAAAACTACCCATCAACAGGCCTAAAATGGCCACAGTCAGGGTAAATGCCAAAGTATAGCTGTGCCAAAACTCAATAATATCCATCAATACCCCGTATAAAAATCCAAAGTCGACCACCGCCCATGGCCAGAGCGGCAAACACCCCAGTCACCTAAGCCGACAAGCAAACGACACAACACACCACATCAGCCACACCAGCCCCTACGCCCAAGCAGACAACACCGCGCCCTCGGTAGAGCGGGCTATGCCGGCGACAGTGGTCAAGCTAACTCAGCATGGCACCCAGCGTTTTACACCACCGCGCCGAGCTGGAAGATTGGCAGGTACATGGCGACAATCAGACCACCGACCAACACACCGAGCACCGACATAATCAGCGGCTCCATCAGTGCGGTTAAACCATCCACCGCATTATCCACTTCGGCTTCATAGTGAGTGGCGACTTTATCCAGCATTTCATCCAAGGCACCGGACTCTTCACCAATCGAAGTCATCTGCAACACCATTGACGGAAACACCCCGGTGCTGCGCATGGCAAAGTTCAGTTGCATACCGCCGGAGATATCCGCTTTGACTTTATTTACCGCTTCTCTAAACACCACATTGCCGGTTGCGCCCGCAACCGAATCGAGCGCCTCAACCAAAGGCACACCAGCGGCGAAAGTGGTGGCCAAAGTTCGGGCAAAACGCGCCACCGAGGAGTTATAAATAATATTGCCAAAGACCGGTGCCTTGAGCAGCACGCGGTCCATCGTATCGCGAAATTTCTTCGAATTACGGTACAAACGCCGGAACACAAACACCGCAGCGACCAGGCCCAGCAGGATCATCCAACCGTTACTCTGGATATATTCTGAAATCGCAATCACAAACAGGGTAAAGGCCGGCAACTCAGCACCAAAACTGGCAAACACCTCTTGGAACTGCGGCACCACTTTAATCAGCAAAATCGCGGTCACAACCACCGCCACCGCCACCACCGCAATCGGGTAGTTCATGGCTTTTTTGATTTTAGCTTTTAACGCTTCGGTTTTTTCTTTATAGGTTGCAACACGATCCAGCAGAGACTCCAACGCCCCTGACTGCTCGCCGGACTCGACCAAGTTGCAATACAACTCATCAAAATACTGCGGATGACGACGTAACGAGACCGCAAAGCTATTTCCGCTGGCCACATCGTTTTTCACCGTATCCACCAGCTTACGCAGGGTTGGGTTATCCACCCCTTCAGCGATAATGTCAAAGGACTGCAACAAGGGCACACCGGCTTTCATCATGGTGGCCATTTGCCGAGTAAAGATGGCAATATCCATCGGTTTGATCTTTTTACCGGCACGAAACAGATCGATACCTTTTTTTTGCACTTTGCTCGGGGTAATCCCCTGTTTACGCAGCAGTGCTTTAATCATCACCGCGTCTTGCCCAGTCATTTGCCCAGACAGCAGCGCGCCTTGGCGGTTTTTGCCTTCCCACTTATACACACTGGTCTTGGGTATTTTTTTATTCGCCATGCTCTAGTCCTTAGTCACACGATTAACTTCGGCAAGGCTGGTGATGCCATGAACCACTTTCAGCAACCCCGAGGTACGTAAACTATTAAAACCGTCTTTACGCATCTGCGCGCTAATATCTATGGCATTACCGTCCGCCATAATAACCCGTTGCAGCTCAGGCGTATTTTTTACCACCTCATAAATACCGACCCGACCTTTATAACCCGCATGACAATTGTCGCAGCCTTTGGCCTCATACAGCGTAAAAGTACCAATCTGCTCTGGGCTAAAGCCTTCTTTTAATAACAGCTCATTGGGTACATCAATGGCTTGCTTACAGCTGCAGAGTTTGCGCGCCAAACGCTGGGCAATAATCAAGCTCAACGAGGTGGCCAAGTTAAATGACGCAACCCCCATATTGCGCAAACGGTTTAAGGTTTCTGCCGCGCTATTGGTGTGCAAAGTCGACAGCACCAAGTGCCCAGTTTGCGCCGCTTTAATCGCAATTTCTGCGGTTTCTAAGTCGCGAATCTCACCGACCATAATTACATCGGGGTCTTGCCGTAAAAAGGCCCGCAGCGCCGTAGTAAAGTCCATGCCTTGTTTCTGATTGACGCTAACCTGATTGACCCCTTCAAGGTTGATTTCCACTGGATCTTCCACCGTGGAAATATTCACACCTTCGGTATTTAGAATACTTAAACCGGTATACAAGGACACCGTTTTACCCGAGCCGGTCGGCCCCGTTACCAGAATCAAACCATGCGGCTGCGCCAGCGCATCTAAGTACAGTTGTTTTTGATCGTCTTCATAGCCCAGCGCATCAATACCCAATGTTAGGCTGCTGGAATCGAGAATTCGCATTACGATTTTCTCGCCCCACAAGGTCGGCAAAGTATTGACTCGGAAGTCGATCGACTTATTGGCCGTGACCTTTAACTTAATCCGCCCATCTTGTGGCTTACGGCGCTCAGAGATATCCATACTGGCCATAATTTTTAAACGCGCAGAAATTCGATCACGTAATTGGATCGGCGGTCTGGCCACTTCATGCAGTATGCCGTCGGTACGAAAGCGCACTCGGTACACTTTCTCATAGGGCTCAAAGTGCAAATCCGAAGAGCCGCTTTTAATCGCATCGAGGAGCATTTTATTAACAAAACGCACCACTGGCGTTTCATCAGTTTCATCATTTTGACTCGGGCCGGTTGCTTCAGTGTTTTCTAAACGTAAGCCATCCAGCTCAGCATCGTCCATGCCTTCCAAGCCATCAGTGGCGGATTCATACAGTTTATCAATGGCTTTACCAAGCTTATCGTCTTCCACCAAAATCTGTTCAATCGTCATCCCTGTACTAAATTGCAGATCACGCAGTGCTTGATAACTACTGGGATCAGACACCGCGACATACAGCTTATTAACCCGCTGATATAAGGGTAAAACACGGTGTTGGTGGGCCAGTTTTTCGCTGACCAGTTCTTTAGGGAAAAACTCTGGATTGACCGCATTTAAATCAAGATAGACCAGCCCGAACTGCAGCGAAGCCAGCTCCATCAATACGCGACTTTGAACTAATTTGTTTTGCACTAACCAGGTCACCAAAGAGACCTGATTACGTTTAGCCTGCTGTAGCGCGTCCTGCGTTTTTTTCTCATCGAGAAGGCCTGCTTCTACTATCTGGCGGGCCAAACCCGTTAAATTAACGCTATCATTCATGCCTTTCGCCTGCACGCTGTGTAATAAGTATAATGGCGCTACTTATAGCCTAGAACGCCCCACTCTGCCAAACTCTGTAGGTGTTTTAATGCAGATAATTGCTGAGTACGGGCAGCACATTATGTTTTCCAAACAGATTAGCGCAAGCGCTGAGAAACCCCCTCAGCACATCAACACATTGAACAGGCCTGCGGCGGTACGCGTGAGACAGCGGCTTGCTGCATGGTTGTCGCGCGGATGGCGTTGGCTGGGCGCGGGTTTAGTGCTGCTCTGCGCGTTGCTGTGGGGCGCAGATCGTTTGGATCCTTTGCCACTGCCCAAAGATGATATGGCGCGCGTGGTGTTGGCCGCTGATGGCACGCCTTTGTGGCGTTTTGCTGATGCGAATGGCGTGTGGCGCTATCCAGTGCGCATTGAGCAGGTCTCGCCCTACTATATTGAAGCGCTACTGGGTTACGAAGACCGCTGGTTTTATCAGCATCTAGGAATTAATCCCTTTGCCATCGCCCGCGCCGCCTGGCAAAACCTTAGCGACGGCCGCGTGGTCTCCGGTGGCAGTACCTTGTCGATGCAGGTGGCGCGCTTGCTTGAACCGCATCCGCGCACTCTGCGGGGCAAGTTGCGCCAGCTGTGGCGTACGCTGCAGTTGGAATGGCATTTATCCAAAGATGAGATCCTCACCCTCTATCTCAATCGCGCACCGTTTGGCGGCACCTTAGAAGGCGTGGCAGCGGCCAGTTGGGCCTATTTGGGCAAAGCCCCCAAGAGTTTAAGTCGTGCTGAAGCCGCGCTCTTGGCGGTATTACCACAAGCCCCCAGCCGCTTACGCCCCGATCGTCACCCACAACGTGCGCAAGCAGCACGGGATAAAATCCTACAGCGTTTGGCCCAGTTCAAGGTCTGGCCACCCGCGGCGATTGATGATGCGCGGCAAGAACGCGTTTGGTTAGCGCCACGCCATCGACCTGCCTTAGCCCCCTTACTGGCGCGGCGCTTGAATCATGCCAAGAGTCCCGCCCTGATTGAAACCACCATCGATGCCAGCTTGCAGCGCCGTTTAGAAGATATGTTACTCGGCTGGCGTGCGCGTTTACCTGAGCGCAGTTCGGCCGCCATCCTCGTGGTTGAGCATGAAACGATGGCGGTGCAAGCCTATTTAGGCTCGTTGGATTTACAGGATGCGCAACGCTTTGGTCATGTCGATATGGTGCAGGCGCTGCGTTCGCCCGGCTCAACGCTCAAACCTTTTTTATATGGATTGGCACTGGATGATGGTTTAATTCATTCGGAATCCTTATTGCAGGATGTGCCACGTCATGCTGGAGATTATCGACCGGGGAATTTCTCGCAAGGTTTTAGTGGCCCTGTCTCCGCCAGCCAAGCCTTATCGCGCTCGCTCAATCTGCCGGTGGTGCAATTACTCGAAGTCTATGGCCCTAAGCGTTTTACCGGTGAATTGCGCAATGCCGGCCTGTCGTTAGTTTTCCCGCGCGGTGCTGAGCCAAATTTAGCCGTGATTCTTGGTGGCGTAGGCAGCCGTTTAGAGGATTTAGTCAGCGGTTTCAGCGCTTTTGCACGGCAAGGTAAAGTGGCGCAGTTACGTTTTCAGCCGCAACAGGCCTTGCAAGAAAAACCGCTCATGTCACCCGGCGCAGCATGGATTGTGCGGCGGATATTATCTGGGCAACGCCGGCCTGATCTCGATCCGCGTGCGCAGTTGGTCGAACGCTCCCCCTTAGCCTGGAAAACCGGCACCAGCTATGGCTTTCGTGATGCGTGGGCGATCGGCGTCAGTTCGCGTTATTTAATTGGTATTTGGCTGGGCCGCCCCGATGGCACACCGGTCGCCGGTCAATTTGGCTTAGCCTCGGCCACACCATTACTGCTACAGGTGCATGATGTACTCAATCACCGCGACCGCCAAAATGGTCTAACCGATCGGCCAGATCCACAACCTGCGGCAGTCGGTGTCGCGGCGATTTGTTGGCCGCTGGGGCAAGTCTTGCCACGCAGCGAGAGTAATTGTCGGCGTCTGCGTTTTGCTTGGACACTGAATGGCACCATCCCGCCCACGTTAAGCATGGGCGAGCCCTTTAGCAGTGATTTACAACCCTTGGTTTGGCTCAATCAACAGGGCTTGCGCGTGGGCAAAGACTGCCCCGGCGCACAGGCGCAGCGCATCGCCCTATGGCCGGCGGCGTTAGAGCCTTGGTTAGCGCAGACAGAACAACGCGGTTCACGTTTAGCGCCAATTGATCCCAGTTGCCCGCCAGCGCTCTCCATGCTCAGCGCACCGCTGCAAATTGTTGGGGTCAGCGAGGGCGATCGGCTGCAACGCCCGGCAGGACAACAGGGCCAATTGCGCGTGCAGTTTTCCAGCCTAGGCGGCGGCGCACGGCAGTGGTGGTATCTCAACGGTACACCGCTACTCAGTACCGAACATGGCCAAAGTTTTGATCAAGTGTTTAGCCGAGCCGGCCTCTATCAGCTCAGCGTCCTGGATGAAAGCGGGCAAACCGGCGCGGTACAATTTTCGGTGCGCGACTGATGCGCTGCCAGTCTGGCGTCGGCCTATGCTAAACTGCGCGCATCCTATTAACTGCCTCAGCACTGACCCTTGGTGTGTGCCGCGCAGTGTCCAACTTTTTTTATTTTTGAACTCTTAAAAACTATGTCCCTACCCCAGCACCACCTTGAGTTACTCAGTCCTGCGCGCGATGCCACGATTGCTAAAGAAGCCATTTTGCATGGCGCTGACGCGGTTTATATTGGCGGGCCCAGTTTTGGCGCGCGGCATAACGCCAGCAACAGCCTGAGTGATATTGCCGGATTGGTCGAGTTTGCCCATCTGTTTCACGCCAAGGTGTTTGTCACCATCAATACCATTTTGCATGATGACGAATTGGAGCCAGCGCAGCAGCTGATTTGCCAGCTGTATGAAGTGGGCGTTGATGCGGTGATTGTGCAAGATTTAGGCGTGATGGAAATGAACCTGCCGCCGATTGAGCTGCATGCCAGTACCCAGACTGATATTCGTACCTTAGAAAAAGCCAAGTTTCTCTCACAAGCCGGCTTCTCGCAATTGGTGTTGGCGCGTGAACTGAATCTGCAAGAAATCCGCGAAATCAGCCAGAATGTTGATTCAGCGATTGAGTTTTTTATTCATGGTGCACTCTGTGTGGCCTTCTCTGGTCAGTGCAATATTTCTCACGCGCAAACCGGACGCAGCGCCAACCGTGGCGATTGCTCACAAGCCTGCCGTCTGCCCTATACCTTAAAAGACGATGAAGGCCGCGTGGTGGCGTACGACAAGCATTTGCTGTCGATGAAAGACAATAACCAAAGCGCCAATTTGCGTGATTTGGTCGATGCTGGGGTGCGCTCGTTTAAGATTGAAGGGCGCTACAAAGATATGCTCTATGTGAAAAATATCACCGCCTATTATCGTCAGCAGTTGGATCAGATTTTACTGGAACGCCCAGAGTTAGCCCGTTCTTCCAGCGGCTTTACTGAACACTTTTTTGCTCCCGATCCCGATAAAACCTTCCACCGTGGCAGCACCGATTACTTTGTTAGCGAGCGCAAAGTGGATATCGGCGCCTTTGATTCGCCGAAGTTTATTGGTCTGCCGGTGGGTGAAATTCTCGGCATTGGTAGAAATGACATCAGCGTACAAACCACTGAGCCTTTGGCCAATGGCGATGGTTTAAACGTGTTATATAAGCGCGAAGTGATCGGCTTTCGTGCCAATACCGTGCAGCAAGTCTGCGAATATGAACAAGACGGGCAGATGATCCGCCAATACCGCGTGGTGCCCAATGATATGCGCGCCGAGCTCAAAGAGCTGCGCCCGCCCTATCAGCTCAATCGCAATATGGATCATAACTGGCAGCACGCGCTGCAAAAGAAATCTGCTGAGCGCCGCGTATTAGTGGACTGGCAATTGCAGCTTGATGAGCAACAGCTGACCCTTATTGCCACCAGTGAAGAAGGTGTGAGCGTCAGCATGCAACAGGCTGGCCCCTTTACCCTGGCCAGTGATACCAAGCAAGCGATTGCACAAATCAAAGATACCCTGAGTAAACTGGGTACGACGATGTATCATGCGCAGAAGATTGCTGTACAAACAGAGCAGGCTTGGTTTGTACCTAACTCACAATTGAAAAGTTTGCGTCGGGATGCCATTGAAGCACTGACTGCCGCACGTATAGCGGCGCATCCAAAAGGTTTTCGCAAGCCGGTCAGTGATCCAGCGCCAGTCTACCCAGAATCGCATTTAACCTTTTTGGCCAACGTCTACAATGAAAAAGCCCGCGCCTTTTATCACCGTTATGGCGTGCAGTTGATTGATGCGGCCTATGAAGCGCACGAAGAAAGCGGCGATGTGCCGGTAATGATCACCAAACACTGCCTGCGTTTCTCCTTTAATCTTTGTCCGAAGCAAGCCAAAGGCGTGACCGGTGTGCGCACTAAAGTCAGCGATATGCAGCTGATTCATGGTGATGAAGTGCTCACCCTGAAGTTTGATTGCAAACCCTGTGAAATGCATATCATCGGCAAGATGAAAGGCCATATCCTCAATATGCCGCAACTCGGCAGCGCGCAAACCAATGCCGGCGTGGTCGGCCATATCAGCCCTGAAGATTTAATCAA
>LFRZ01000047.1 GCA_001513025.1 Gammaproteobacteria bacterium DTU037 | reverse complement strand
TTTTTTTGGGCATGATGCCACTTGAGGATCAGTTTTTTATGGGCTCACTGCTTGGGATGTCAGGGCTCATCCTGTCGATGACAGAAAAAGATCGTAACTACCCGGATGAGCGCAATTGAATCGTCCTGTCATCGAAATCGCCGAGCAACTATTTCATCATGGGCTATTAAATGATTTGCGACAGCCTCTAAAGACCGAGGAGGATGTCAAATGGCTACTCTACAACAGCGCGCTATAGGCTGAACTTTTAAGCAGCTTACGCGCTACGAACCATAGTGTCCCTTCTAAAGCTCAATCCAGCCGCCTCTAGATGCACTAGTCACTGATGAATTAAACTCTTTTTCAGCCCATTCTGAGACCTGTGACGCATAGGTCAAGCTGCAAACTTCAACTCAAGCCTAAACTTGGGTAAAGTTTGTGGCCATTGCGTTTTACAGCCTAAAAAGAAGGGAATCTTTATGCCACATTCGACTGCTCCAGCTGCGTTTAAGTCATCTTATGCCTTAAGCAAGACGCTATTGGCACTTCAGCCACAGGCACAAGTACGGCCCTTGCTGACAACAGGCTCAGCCATACTGACCTTTACCCGCTCTTTTAGAAAACTCATCTCGATAAAGCACAACAGCGGTAAACATCTTTTATAACAGGATGTTTAGTGTGCATGCCTTGGCATTATTTTTTTACTCAGCGATCGCTTAGACACGCCCTCAATTGGCAGTCTGTGCGCTGAATATGTATTTGCCAATAGACTCACCCGCTTTTCACTGAATCATGACCTCACTATGAATTTTCTATCCTTTGAATTTGTTGCGATTTTTGTCACTTTCTTATTTCTATACTGGCTGCCATTTAATAGCAGCGCTCTGCGCAACCATCTGCTGATCGCTGCCAGTTACGCGCTGGTGGCCCTCTTCAATCTGCAGTTTGCTCTTATTTTGCTCGGCTACAGCCTGTTTATTTATCTGCTGGCCAATCATGGTGATCGCTTTCTACGGCCTAAGTACCTTTACCTATTGCTGGCGACCACCATTATTGGTTTGTTTGTCGTGTTCAAATACTATGCTTTTTTTCAAGAATCCATTCAGGATGCTTTAGCCGCCACAGGTCTCCAAATTGATCTACCCACCTTAAGCCTGCTGCTGCCCATAGGTCTGTCCTATTACAGCTTTCACTCAGTCAGCTATGTGGTGTCTGTACAGCGCCGAGAATTGCCCAAAGCATCGTTTAGCGACCTGATGCTGTACCTGTGCTTTTTTCCAAGCATTATTGCTGGGCCGATTAACCGCGCCCGCCATTTCCTGCCACAAATCCAAGACAGCCAACGCAGCCTTCTAGAACCCAGACGTGCAATTTTTTTGCTCAGTTTAGCCCTACTCAAGCTTTTTTTATTCAGCGCGTGGCTGGCAGACAATATGGTTGATCCGGTCTTCAGCGACCCCAGCGGTCACAGCCCTGGGCAAAATCTATTGGCCGTATATGCCTATGCTTGGACCATCTATTTTAACTTTTCCGGCTATACCGATTTGGTCACAGGCGTGGCTTTATTTTTAGGTTTTCGCTTACCGCAGAACTTTAATGCCCCGTACCTGGCGGTTAATCTAAAAGAGTTCTGGTCGCGCTGGCATATCACTTTGTCGAGTTTTATTCGTGATTACGTCTACATTCCTTTAGGGGGCGGCCGTAAAGGTTGGCTGCGCACGCAAATGAATGTGCTGCTCGCGATGATGATTTCTGGTCTTTGGCACGGAGCGGCAACCACTTTTGTAATCTGGGGTGCTCTGCATGGACTGGGGGTTATTGCACTCAATCTGTTGCACAACATTTACCCCAAACACAACACGCCACCAACAAGCCTCTCTTTTATCTATCGCCACCTATCGCGCGTGCTCTGTTTTCATTTTGTCTGCTTTGCCTGGATCTTTTTCCGCAGCGACAGCCTGGATCACGCCGTGCTGATGCTGCAATCCATTGGCAGTGTGCAACTACAAGGGTTGCTGGAGCATTACGCCTACGAATTTTTAGCAGTTGCTGTGCTCTTTGTCCTCTACCCAGTGTTAACCCGCTGGACAGAGCGCTTAGAAAGCTACAGTGAACAGATGCCCTGGGCCTATTACCCCGTCGCTCTAGCGCTCATTCTGAGTTTAGCTTTCAGCTTCTCGCCCGATGGTATGCCCAATTTTATTTACGCGAGTTTTTAAGCTTATGGATAAT
>LFRZ01000125.1:2910-77150 GCA_001513025.1 Gammaproteobacteria bacterium DTU037 | reverse complement strand
GCCTCAGCCAGTACATGCAATTGTCGTCCAGCAAAGTGGCGAATGGCTGCTCGATTATCCAACTCGGCCAGCAGGTCTAAACCGGCTAAAGCGCTGCCAGCGTCAGTTAACACCGCCATGTCCTGCAATTGCCGAGACAGTTGCCGCGGCTGCAGTGCACCTTGACTGCATAAGAGGGCAAAACGCTTTACACCTGCGCCCAGATCCTGATGGCACAGCTGACGAAAGGCATTAAAAGTCGCCTGCGGCATGGCGTGCGGCCAGCTTTCGCGGGCCACAAAGCAAGGGTTACTGGCATAGGTGATCAGCCCCGCACAGGCCGTTTGGCGCTGCGCGGCTAAAGCTGTGGCTAACATGCCGCCCAATGACCAGCCGATTAACCAGCAGCCCTTGGGCAGTTGCTGGTCCAGCTGCGCAATCACTGCGGCACCATCTTGAGCCGTCAGATCAGGCAATGGCTGAAGTTGCAGGCTAAAGTCGGGCAAGGCCTTGCCCAAGGCTGCAGCTAAGGCCTCTAATGGCGCAATACCCAAGCCCCAGCCCGCCAGTAAGACAAGGTGCTTAGGCATCAGGCGTCTCCCACTGACACTGAGCCAAAGCATCAAGCAATTGCTGCACCTGCGCGCTGCTGTGTGCTGCACTTAAGGTAATGCGTAAGCGCGCGCTGCCGACCGCCACTGTGGGTGGACGAATCGCACCGACTAAAATGCCCTGCGCACGCAACTGAGCTGAAATGGCCATGGCTTGAGCACTGTCGCCAATAATAATCGGCTGAATCGGCGTGGGGCTGTCCATTAAATTTAAACCCAACGCCTGAGCGCCTTGGCGAAATTCTTGAATACGCTGCTGCAAATGCTCACGCCGCCAGTGTTCTGTTTTGACTAACTGCAAACTGGCCAATGTTGCGCAGGCCAGCGCTGGCGACGAACTGGTGGTGTAAATATACGGACGAGCAAATTGAATCAGGGTTTCAATCAACTCTGCACTGCCGGCGACAAAAGCACCTGAGGTGCCAAAGGCTTTACCCAAGGTACCCACCAGCACCGGCACATCGTCGCTACTCAGGCCGTAGTGCTCAACCAAGCCGGCACCGGTTTGTCCTAACACGCCAAAACCATGGGCATCATCCACCATTAACCAGGCCTGATGGGCTTTGGCTTGCGCGGCCAACTCTGGCAACTGGGCAAGGTTGCCATCCATACTAAAGACGCCATCGCTGACCAATAAGGTCTTGCCTTGACCGCCCTGCAAACGCTGGCTGAGGCTGGCCATATCATTGTGCAAATAACGGCTAAAGCGCGCCCCAGATAACAGCCCAGCATCCAGCAGCGAGGCATGGTTAAGGCGATCATGCAGCACCCTATCGCCACGCCCCACCAAAGCGGTGATCACCGCTAAATTAGTCATATAACCGCTGCTCATCAACAACACTCGCTCACGGCCAGTAAACTCCGCGAGGGCCTGTTCCAGTTGATGATGGGGTTCGCTATGCCCTATGACTAAATGCGAGGCTCCACCGCCCACGCCCCACTGACTGGCACCTTGCTGTAGCGCTTGCACAACCTTTGGATGATTGGCTAAGCCTAAATAGTCATTAGAGGAAAACGCCAAATAGGCTCTGCCATCCACCTGCACCATCGGCCCCTGTGGGCTTTGCAGGAGCGGGCGCTGACGGTAGAGATTATCAGCATGACGGGCGGCCAAAGGTGCGGCAAGATCAAAGCTCATGGCAATCCAAAATAAAGGTTAAAAATGAAGGGGCATCAAGGCGAGCACGCATTGCGGTCTGCTCGCTCAGGCGCGGCTCTAGTGCGTCGCTGCATCGTAAAATAAGGACGCATCGCGCTGCTCAATAATGGCCTGCTCAATGGCTGCTTGATGGACTTCATCGGCATACTCTTCGCGGGCTTCTGGCTTAATCCCGAGGCGGGCAAACAACTGCATATCTTTATCGGCTTGTGGATTGCCCGTAGTGAGCAATTTTTCGCCATAAAAAATCGAGTTGGCCCCAGCTAAAAAAGCCAGTGCCTGCATTTGCTCATTCATTTGCTCACGACCCGCGGATAAACGCACATGCGACTGCGGCATCATAATCCGCGCCACCGCCAACATGCGGATAAAATCAAAAGGATCAATATCGTCGACATTGGCCAGTGGCGTGCCTTCAACTTTAACCAACATATTAATTGGTACACTTTCTGGATGCTCAGGCAAGTTAGCCAACTGGATCAAGAGGCCAGCACGGTCAGCAATGGATTCGCCCATGCCTAAAATACCGCCCGAGCAGATTTTCATCCCTGCATCACGCACATAACTCAGGGTTTGTAAGCGCTCCGCATAGGTACGGGTGGTAATAATACTGCCGTAGAACTCAGGCGAGGTATCCAGGTTATGGTTGTAATAATCCAAACCTGCATCGGCTAAGGCTTGCGTTTGCTCTTGATCGAGCTTGCCCAAGGTCATACAGGTTTCCATGCCCATGGCCTTCACACCTTTGACCATTTCCAACACATAGGGCAGGTCTTTGGCCGATGGATGTTTCCACGCCGCGCCCATGCAAAAGCGTGTGGAACCTATCTCTTTGGCGCGCTGGGCTTCGTCTAAAACCTTCTGCACTTCCATCAATTTTTCTTTATCCAGCCCTGTATTGTAATGCCCCGACTGTGGACAGTATTTACAGTCTTCTGGGCAAGCACCGGTTTTAATCGACAGCAAAGTCGAAACTTGCACGCGATTAGCATTGAAATGCTGGCGGTGCAGCGTCTGCGCTTGAAAAAGCAGATCATTAAAAGGTTGCTGTAAGAGTGCAGTCACTTCGGTAAGTGTCCAGTCGTGACGGGTGACAGGGTTAAGGCTGGCGTTCATGGATTATCCTTCTTATCGGTCGCTGATCTTTTTATTCACGCTTAAGTAGCGGGCTGCTAAACTTCAGGCATGCAGGATGCATAGCGATAATATTCAAGGAGACGCCATGAGTTGTCAACCAGATATATTTACAAAGGTTTACCATTGGTTAAAAAGCAAACAATCCTGTTTGCTCTGTGATGCGCCCAGTCAGCGCTTACTTGCACTCTGTGAGGACTGTGAAACTGAACTGCCTTGGCTTAAGAGTCACTGCATCCAATGCGCTTTACCCATCCCTGACCCTCACGCACTCTGCGCAGACTGCACGCATAACCCGCCTTTATTTAGCAAAGTAATCAGCCCATTCGAATTTACTTTCCCGCTGGATACTTTGATCAGCCGCTTTAAATACCAACAAAATTGGCCCTATGGGCAGCTGTTAAGCAACCTACTGGCACAGTATTTAAACCACTATTTTGATCAGGGTGGGCAGCGTCCTGATTTAATTTTAGCCGTGCCCTTAGCCAAGCGGCGCCAGCGTCAACGCGGTTATAATCAAGCACAAATGGTCTGTGACTGGCTCAGTAAGGCATTGGCCTTGGATAACCCTAAGCACTTACTGCTGCGCACCCGCGAAACCATTAGCCAGCAAGGCCTAAATGCCAAAGCACGACGCGATAATCTGCACAATGCTTTTGCCCTGAGCGAGCCGGCACAGATTAAAAATAAACACATTGCCTTGGTCGATGATGTGCTCACCACCGGAAGCACCTGTTCCACCATCAGTGGGCTATTACTTGAGCAGGGCGCTGCACGGGTTGAGGTGTACTGCTTAGCCCGCACAGCTAAACCCCTCACAGTATCGCTCTAGCCGAGCATAAGCAGCAACGGCTCAGCACTACCTCTGCGCTCACTCAGCAGTGTCGTCTTCACAGCGCTGCGCATATTGCTGCGCCAGTACAGCGCAAACCATCAACTGGATTTGGTGAAAAACCATGAGGGGTAAAATCGCCGGACCCACAGCACCGCCAGCAAAGAGCACTGAAGCCATAGGAATACCGGTGGCCATACTCTTTTTTGAACCACAGAAAACAATAGTAATTTCATCTTCTTTATTGAATTTAAACCGCCGCGCCAGCCAAGTGGTACTGAACAACACCACGGCCAAAATGACGCTACAAATCACACTGAGCATGATCAGCGAAGAGGGGGGCACCGCATGCCATAAGCCGCCGATGACCGCGGCACTAAAGGCCGTGTAGACCACCAATAAAATCGAACTTTGATCAATGTTTTTTAACCAACGGGCATTACGATCAATCCAATGGCCAATCCAGCGGCGCATATAGTGGCCCAAAAGAAAGGGCAGCAATAATTGCAGACTGATTTTAATCACCGCCTCCAGCATGCCTGTGGTACCTGCATCGGCATCCAGCATCAGCTTAACCAGCAATGGTGTAACCAAAATCCCCACTAGGCTGGAGGCCGACGCCGCGCATACCGCAGCTGGAATATTGCCGCGGGCGATCGAGGTAAAGGCAATCGCCGACTGCACAGTGCCCGGCAATGCCGCTAAATACAGCATGCCAATCCACAACTCATCGCCTAACACAGGTCGGATCAAGGGTTGTAAAGACAGCATCAAGATGGGAAATAAAATAAAAGTGCAAGCAAACACCAACAGATGCAAACGCCAATGCATCACCCCAGCAATAATCGCATGGCGTGACAGCTTGGCACCGTGCAAAAAGAACAATAAAGCGATGGCAAAGTTGGTCAGCCACTGAAAAATCGTTGCACCTATGCCATACGCAGGCATAAAGGTCGCCGCCAGCACCACCGCAATCAAAATCAAGGTGAAATTATCAAACAAGATACGTAAGCGAAACATAATAGATGACACCATCAAATCGATATGCAGCGACTCTACTGGATATGCAATAATCCGGCTAACGCCAATCAGTCAAAGAGTATCGATCAACGGACAATGTCAGCTTCCCTTAAGCAACGTCTCAGAGATTTAAAACGCTTACCGCGGCCCCTCTATGGGCAAACTGAAGCACTGCCCAATACGGTGATTGGCTTTCGTCACAGCCACCCTTGGGTGCAGTTTTCTTATGCCATTAGCGGCGTGTTAGAGGTGCAAACGGCGCAAGGTCGCTTTATTGCACCTCCGCAGCGTGCAGTCTGGATTCCTGCGGGGATCAAGCACAGCGTGCAATGTTCCGCCCAAACGCAAATTCGCAGCCTCTATATCGACACTCGCGTACTCGCTGATACGCTCAACAGTTGCCGTGTAGTGGAAGTCAGCCCACTGCTAAAAGAGTTAATCTGCGCTTTTGGTGAGTTGCCAGTAGAGTATGCAGAGCACAGCGCCGAAGGGCGTTTAGCCACTGTGCTGCTGGATCAACTGACCCGTGCCCCAGACCGGGGACTGATGCTACCTTGGCCTGCAGATCAGCGTTTGCAAAAAATTGCCACACACTTGCAAAAGCATCCCGATGCCAGCAATACACTTCACCAATGGGCGCAGCGTTTACAGGTCTCGGAAAAAACCTTAAGTCGGCTTTTTATTCAGCAAACTGGCCTGACTTTTCGCCTATGGCGTCAACGTCTGCGCTTACTGAATGCGCTGCCCTTACTTGAGCAAAAGCAGTCTGTAACCGACGTCGCATTGGCTTGCGGCTACGAATCCATATCCGCTTTTATTGCAGCCTTTGGCCAGCATTTTGGCAGCACCCCAGGCGAGTTTTTTAAGGTTTAATCGGCCAAGGATGCTGAGAGCCTGCGAGCTCTATCTCAGCCGAAAACCACGATCGACCTGCACGTCTTTATAACAGATCACTGTGTAGAGCGCGCTTGTAAGTCGATATTTTGATCCGTTTGTATTTAATTCCAAAAGGGTAGCGAAGTAATAGCCGACAACACCGTGGCGTTGATAATATCGACAAAAAACGCACCCACCATTGGCACAATTAAAAAGGCTTTATGCGAAGGCCCATAACGGTCAGTCACCGCCTGCATATTGGCCACCGCAGTCGGTGTAGCGCCCATACCAAAACCACAAAAGCCACCGGCCAAGACCGCTGCATCGTAGTCTTTGCCCATGACCCGGAAAACCACAAAGATAGCAAATAACACCAGAAGCACGGCCTGCACACTTAAAATAACAAGCAAAGGCACGGCCAAGTCTTTAATCATCCACAATTCTAAACTCAGCAGCGCCATGGCTAAAAACAGTGATAAAGACACATTACCAAACACATCCACACAGCGATCAAAGATACTCACTTTAAAAACGGCAGAAAGCAGATTACGCACCACCACACCTGAGGCTAAGGCCCAAACAAAGGTGGGGATAACAAAATTTGAATCACTAAAGTGCTCAGCCATAAAGCTGGATAAGTAAGAGGCACTGGCCAAGCACACGGCAAAGAGGGCTAAGGTTTCAATGGCGGAATCTGCGGTAATCAAACGCTTATGTTGCGGCTGTTCAAAGGTAATACGTGGCCCCGCCTCAGCCGCATGGACGGCATTTTCAGTGCCGGCAGGCACCTTTACTTTCTTCATAAGTCGACGTGCTACGGGCCCACCAATTAAACCGCCACAGACCAAACCAAAAGTGGCACAGGCCATACCTAAGGCCACTGCACCTTCAATGCCAAAGTCGGTTTCAAAAATCTGCCCCCAACCTGCAGCGGTACCATGGCCACCCACCAAGGTCATTGAGCCAGTAATCAAACCCGTTAAGGGCTTCAAGCCCAGCAGCGAGGCTAAACTGATGCCGACTAGGTTTTGCACCACAATAAAACCGGCAACAATTGATGTAAATAAAACTAAGGGCACTCCACCAGCCCGCAAGCGTTTGAAATCAGCACTCAAGCCGATCGATGCAAAAAACATCAGCATAAAGCCGTCTTGCAGGCCTTTTTCGATCTGGATTGAAAAACCATTAAATTGATGCAGAGCCAGCACCAATACAGCAGCAATTAAGCCACCCACCACAGGCTCAGGAATATTAAACTTGGTTAAAACAGCAATACGTTGAACCAGAATACGCCCAACCAAGAGTACAACTGTTGCCGCAATCAAGGTGTAATAACTGTTTAACACCACCACAAAACCATCACTCATAAACACTCCGCACCAATACATTCAACTGCTGTGCATAGTCGATCGACAACTTGAAAAGCCTCTTAAACCACAAGGTGCCCGCAAACGACGCACAGCAAAACGTTGCACAGCTTAAAGGGCAATGCCTCTGGTGTGAACCTTTTCACATATTTAGATGGAATCCAGTCATCTACACCGCTGATTGTCGCGCTGAGACAGCCTTAAACGTGGCCTGAAGTTAAGGTTTTAAGTGGCGTACTAAAGCGCGCTAGTCATCCACAGAAGGTGCCGTAAACCAGGTCAAAACTTCATCCCATAATGGCTGAGCCACAGGGCGAAAGTAGTTCATATGACCAATCGCACCAAACTTCAGATTAAATTCGTGCGGATCAATATCGCGGCGAATCACTTGTGCATTGCAGTAATAATCCATAAAGACATCGCGCGATGCAGGTAATGCCCATAAGTCATCCAGTGCCACCGCAGCAGTAATAGGGGTACGAATTTGCGCAAACTGTAACTTTTTCGTCTCGCGCACGAGGGGATCGTCAAAGAAATAATGCGGCATACCACACCAGCGCTTCCACTTGCGATATACATCCAGCGGCATGTCTTCGCCCATTTTGAGCATTTGCCAAGGCAAATAGCCTTTCCACGCCACCAACACCGGAAACATAACATTCCACATAAACTGTACTTTTAAGCGCTCGGTTAACGGCATCCAACCATGCCAACCGGAGCCGCTGCCCAAGGTATAGCAACGACTGATTTTCTCATGATTGGGCAGCATGCCTAACGCATGACCACCATAGGAATGGCCCACTAAAAAGAGTGGTGTATGATCGCTATGCAGATACTCAACCGCTGCCGCCAAGTCCAGTTGCGCCCAATCCTCAAAGGCCATTTGAAAGCCTTTTAACTGTTTAGGTGCAGACTGGCCAACCCCACGATAATCAAAGGTCAACACATTAAAACCTTGCGCACTAGCGTACTCAGCAAAACGCCGATAAAACTGCTGGCCCACCCCCGTCGCGCCGGCAACAATTAACTGACCCTTAACGCTATTGTGTGCAGGATACAGATGGGCGGCGATGGGATAGCCATCAGCCGCTGGCAAAGTCAGTGCTTGCACAGTTTTTGCAGAATAGCTCATACCGTCTCCTAGTCATATTATTCAGCCAGAACCTGTTGGCACTGCTGTATTTTTATACCCAAGAGTTTATTAATTAAGCTGGGAAAATCCCAGTGTTTAATCGCTGCTTAACAATTCTTCACAAACGCCGATTGTCGTGCAAAAAAAACCAGCACCTAGGTGCTGGTTTTTACTAAGCGAACACTTTACAGCAAATAACTGATCACAAATACACCCAGAAAACCCACAGTGTAGGCCACAAGTAAATAACCGAAATAACGCAAGTAGGCCATAAAGGTCAGCGCAGGGATTTTACTCATAGCAACCACACCTGCCGCAGAACCAATTGCCAGTAAAGAACCACCAACACCAACTGAGTAAGTCAAGGTCAACCATTGCCCCTCAGTCATCTCAATGCCTGATTTAAGCAGCGCTGCAGTCAAGGGCACGTTATCAATTAATGCCGAGAATAAACCGACCGAATAATTGGCTACAACAACCGGCAGTTTCTCGTACAGGGTAGGGAAGTGCTCCAACACATGCAGCTCTTTTAACATACCGACTAAGAGTAATACACCTAAGAAAAACAACAAGGTGTCAAACTCAATTTTGCGAATATACTCCAGCACCGCCTCATCTTTATTGAGGAAGTGTACCGCCATAAACATGACTGCTAGACCAAACAAAAAGGATAAGACCGGCGGAATGCCAAACGCCACGTTAGCGCCAATCGTACCAATAATGGTGGCTAAGAATAGTCCTGCGATAATTCGATCACCTTTAGCAATCTCAATCTCACGCTTAACTAAAACCACCTCACCGGTCAACGAACGAGACAACAAAAAGGATAAGAACAGCACCGCGGATAAAGCTGGAATACTTAATAAAACCAAATCAGCAATTTTGACTTTACCGGCTAAGAAGATCATCAAGGTCGTCACATCACCAGTGATCAACGCAGCACCACCGGAGTTCACTGCAAATACTACCAAAATAATATAGCGCAGCAATTTTTCGGCGTTTAAATTCAGACTGACTAACACCGTAATACAGACCAAGGTGGCGGTAATATTATCGGCCATCGATGAAAAAACAAAAGCAAACAGACCTGTAAGCAGCATCAAGCGGCGTTCACTCATATGTGTTGGCATCACTTTATTGACGATGCCATCAATCACACCCTTGTGCGATACATAAGCAACAAAGGTCATCGCCGCCATTAAAAATAACCACAAGGTGGCAATTTCTAGCAGATTTTCATTGAGCGACTCCATCACTTGCGGGGTGTCAAGACCATTGGGCGGTGCAATAAAGTACAAAACCCAGACCAGCGTGCCAAAAAACAGTGTCGTTTTGGCTTTATCAATTTTTGTAAAGTCTTCAACAACAATTGATATAAAGCCCAAGAACGATAAAACCAGTAAAACGGTTGTCATGTTAGTCCCCAGCGAGCAGATGAAAAAGGTGCGAAAGTGTAGTCCTTTTTTCTAGATAAAAACTATAGATAACATCAAGTGTGCACGCCGATAGAGCGGTTCGACTTAATCAGCGTCGCCAACGTCTATTCCAGTTCATCTGCTAGCACCGCAGCGCTCAACTAGGCGGCCAGGGAAACTTATAACGTAATACAACTGACGATCATCACGTCGCCCAGCAGATGTCACCGCTAAGGCGAGCCGATCTTAGACTTTTAGTTTTTGACAGGCGATGCAGAGCTGCACGCCCGCTTAGCAGAATCCTCTTTTAATCACTTAGGCGCGATATTACTCAGCGCTGTCTGCATCCTTTTGTGCCTGCTCAGCACTGCTTTTTAAAGCGGCTTGCTCAGCGCGCCACTGCTCCATCTCGTCGTAATAGGTATCCCATACGCAAGGCGAGCAGGCACTTTCGCAGCACTCATAATCTGCTGGTGGTGTTGGTTTTTCACGCATGGCTGTTCTGTGCCTCCATCAAAATAAAACAAAGCGCCTAAACAAATCTGTTTAAGGGTGATGCTTATTTTAACGCAATCACTAACGACTTGGCAGTACTCAAGCGCTAGGGGATGCTTGACTGATTAAACATCAGCAGACGCCACACCATAACCAACATAAGCTGCACCTTAACGGCACGACTGGCCTACAGTCTAACTTGGCAGAATATTCCAATACGGCGCTGATTATTCAACCCACGTTAGCCACTTTTGCGGTAGTGTTTAACCGACTCACTGAATCGAACTGTTTTGTTTAACCGCATTTACCGACGGAGTATCTATGCCAAACGTATCGCCCACTGTTATCGAGTTCTCTAGCACTGAAACAGCCTTTGCCAGCATTTTACTCGCGCGTACAGAGCAGGGCGTTTGTGCAATCTTATTGGGCGACACAGCCTCTGAACTCTACACAGATTTACAAACACGCTTCCCCAAAGCGCACTTGCTGGAAAACAAACAGGCACTCGCAGCTTGGCTAGAAAACGTCACGGAATTTTTAGCAGCACCCCTGACACCTTTACACTTTCCTCTGGATATCCACGGCAGTGACTTTCAGAAAAGTGTTTGGGCGATTTTGCGCAGTATTCCAGTGGGCGGCACGCTCAGCTATAGCGACGTTGCCGAGCTGTTGCATAAACCTAAAGCCGTGCGCGCAGTAGCCAACGCTTGTGCTGCCAACCCATTAGCGTTAGCGATCCCATGCCACCGCATTTTACGTGCCGATGGCGGGATTTCTGGCTATCGCTGGGGGGTCGAACGGAAACGGGCCTTACTGGCTAAAGAACAACAGGCACGCCAGAACCGCATCATCAATCAGCCTGCAGATCATATTGTGCATAAAGATTTATAGCTTTTCTGCACGCGGTGCGTAAGTTAATGCATCCGCCAACATTTGCTCAGGTTGCATACCTGCGGCCACCAAGGCATCAAGGGTGCCGTAAACCATCGCTGGCGAGCCGCTAACAATCACCTGATACGCGCTTAAGTCCTGGATATCACTGCACACGGCTTGATAGAGCAAACCCACCCGTCCAGTCCAGCCGGTATCGTCACTGACAATTTGATGAAAGTGCAGATTACTCATACGGTGCCAAGCAGGTAAATCGTGCAGAGTATAGAAATCTTCTGCGGCCCGCGCGCCCCAATACACATGGATCGGCTGGCTGAATCCAGTGGCGCGGCAATGCTCAACTAAACTGTGCACTTGCGCCATACCTGTACCGGCGGCAATCAAGAGTAAAGGTCGTTGCTCAGCAGCGGCTAAATGCACATCACCAAAAGGCATTTGCACACGGGCCATGCCATCTTTTTGCAACTGTTTAAGTAACGCTATTGCCGCATGATCACGGGCTAGAATATGCAGTTCCAACTCACGCCCTTGCTGGGGCGCCGAGGCGATAGAGAAGGCGCTGGACTCACCATCTTCACGCTCAACCAGTAAATACTGACCGGCATGATAACGCACGACTTTGCCAGCAGGCAGACGTAAGTGTACAGAAAACACATCAGCGCCCAAGGGCGTCACACTGACTAACTGACAAGCTACTTTGCATAAAGGTAACTCATTGGCCGCCAGCACCCCGTCCCACTGTAACTCGCAGTCACTTAACGGCTCGGCCAGACAGGTAAATAACTCACCTGACTGGAAAATATCGTCACCTTGGCGCACCTTACCGCTGATCAGCTGTGCTGCACAGATATGACAGTTACCATTTCGGCAACTTTGCGGAGCATCAAAACCCAAACGACGCGCCGCATCAATAATCCTTTCGCCAGGCAGTAACTCAATAACATGCCCTGATGGTTGTAACATGATTTTCATGCGTAATCTGCTTCCTTTGTCGGCACTGCATCGTTATCACTTAAGTGCATCAGTCAATGCCCAGCTCAGACCACAGCGCATCAATACGTTCTGTTACCGCAGGATCTTGCTCAATGACACGACCCCACTCACGCGTGGTTTCACCGGGCCATTTATTGGTTGCATCCAAGCCCATTTTGCTGCCCAAGCCAGACACTGGCGAAGCAAAATCGAGATAATCAATGGGTGTATTATCAATTAATACGGTATCGCGACTGGGGTCCATACGCGTGGTAATCGCCCAAATCACATCATTCCAATCCCGTGTATTAATATCGTCATCCACCACAATCACAAACTTGGTGTACATAAACTGGCGTAAGAAGCTCCATACACCCAGCATCACACGCTTGGCATGCCCTGGATATTGTTTCTTAATACTCACCACTGCCATGCGATAGGAACATCCTTCTGGTGGCAGGTAAAAATCGATAATTTCCGGGAATTGCTTTTGCAAAATAGGCACAAAGACTTCATTGAGTGCCACACCTAAAATGGCGGGTTCATCCGGCGGACGACCGGTGTAGGTGCTGTGATAAATCGCATTTTTACGCTGGGTGATGCGCTCCACAGTAAACACCGGGAAGCTATCCACTTCGTTGTAATAACCGGTGTGATCGCCGTACGGGCCTTCATCGGCCATTTCGCCGGGGTAAATATGCCCCTCTAGAACAATTTCAGCATTTGCCGGCACCTGTAAATCACTGCCAATGGCTTTGACTAACTCAGTGCGCGAACCGCGCAGTAAGCCGGCAAAGGCATATTCAGAGAGGGTGTCAGGGACTGGCGTAACAGCGCCTAAAATCGTTGCTGGATCGGCGCCTAACGCAACCGCCACAGGGTAGGGACGACCCGGGTATTTTTGGCACCACTCGCGAAAATCTAGCGCACCACCGCGGTGGCTCAGCCAGCGCATAATCACTTTATTGCGGCCCAGCACTTGCTGGCGATAAATGCCTAAGTTCTGTCGTTCTTTATTCGGCCCTTTGGTAATGGTTAAACCCCAGGTAATCAGGGGTGCGACATCGCCAGGCCAACAGGTCTGAATCGGTAAGGCAGTCAAATCGACATCCTCACCTTCAATAATCACTTCTTGGCAGGCCCCGTCTTTACGTACTTTGGGCGCCATGGCCAAGACTTTCTTAAACATCGGCAGCTTACTCCACGCGTCCTTAAAACCTTTGGGTGGCTCAGGTTCTTTCAAGGCCGCGAGCAATTTACCAATCTCACGCAACTCAGTCGTACTCTCAGCCCCCATACCTAAGGCAACACGCTGCGGCGTACCAAACAGGTTGCCGAGTACAGGCATGCTAAATCCTGTGGGATTTTCAAATAACAAAGCAGGCCCGCCTTTACGTAAGGTGCGGTCGCAGATTTCTGTCATTTCTAAAACAGGAGAGACGGGGACTTGAATGCGCTTAAGTTCACCACGCTGCTCAAGGCCGCGAATAAAGTCGCGCAGATCAGTATATTGCATAAGGTTGTCCGTAGCAGATTAAGCGCTGCACGGATGTGGATATTTCTATCACACACCCCTGCATGGCTTTAGATACTAAAACGAGAGCTATTTGCTGCGCTTCATCGACATGAAAAACTCTTCATTAGTTTTTGTGTCTTTGAGCTTATCGAGCAAAAACTCGATGGCTGCGGTTTCATCCATAGGATGCAATAATTTGCGCAAAATCCACATGCGCTGCAATTCATCTTCGCTGGTTAATAGTTCTTCACGACGGGTGCCCGAGCGGTTGATATTGATCGCAGGAAACACGCGCTTTTCAGCAATACGGCGCTCAAGTTGCAGCTCCATATTACCGGTACCTTTAAACTCTTCGTAAATCACTTCATCCATTTTCGAACCGGTCTCAACTAGAGCGGTCGCGATAATGGTCAGTGAGCCACCTTCTTCGATGTTACGTGCTGCACCGAAGAAACGCTTTGGTTTTTCCAGCGCATGCGCATCCACACCACCAGTGAGCACCTTGCCAGAGCTTGGAATCACGGTGTTGTAAGCACGCGCTAAACGGGTGATGGAGTCGAGCAAAATCACTACGTCTTTTTTGTGCTCTACCAAGCGCTTGGCTTTTTCGATGACCATTTCAGCCACTTGTACGTGACGGGTTGGCGGCTCATCAAAGGTTGAAGCAACCACTTCACCGCGCACAGTACGCTGCATTTCGGTCACTTCTTCAGGACGCTCATCGATCAGTAAAACGATCAGATGGCACTCTGGATTGTTACGCGTAATGTTCGAGGCAATGTTTTGCAGCATGATGGTTTTACCGGCTTTTGGCGGTGCCACAATCAAGCCCCGTTGGCCTTTACCAATGGGCGCAGCCAAGTCAATCACACGGCCGGTCAAATCTTCAGTCGAACCATTACCGATTTCCATCATTAAACGCTTAGTCGGAAATAACGGGGTCAGGTTTTCAAAGAGAATTTTATTACGTGCGTTTTCTGGACGATCAAAGTTGATCGAGTCTACTTTCAGCAAGGCAAAATAACGTTCGCCTTCTTTCGGCGGACGGATTTTACCAATAATGGTATCGCCGGTTCTTAAGTTAAAACGACGAATTTGACTGGGTGATACATAAATATCATCCGGTCCGGCCAAGTAAGACGAGTCTGCTGAGCGCAGAAAGCCAAAGCCGTCTTGCAGAATTTCAAGTACGCCATCGCCAGAAATCTCTTCACCACTGCGTGCATGACGCTTAAGCAATGAGAAAATAATATCTTGCTTACGTGAACGAGCCATATTATCGAGGCCCATTTGTTCAGCGAGTTCTAGCAATTCAGCAACAGGTTTTTGTTTGAGTTCGGTCAGATTCATAGGGAATGACGATGATATAATTTAGAAGGAGTGAGCAAGCACTTAGCTTGGGAAGCGTACCGCGAGGAGAACATTCGATTGTTTGTTCAGAACCGTAAAGATTTCGGCGACGGCACGCAAACTAGGTAACGATAGATACGTTACATGGATGGAATCTATCACTTGCAAAGGCCTACGTCTAGTATGCAGATCAACAAAATGCACACTAGACATCAGCCTATTTGAGCGATGGCTACTGCAATTAGATGTGGCTTTCTAAAAATGCCACTAATTGGCTTTTTGATAATGCGCCAACTTTGGTTGCTTCAACGTTACCATTTTTAAATAACATTAAAGTAGGAATGCCACGTACGCCATATTTGGGCGGGGTGGCTTGGTTATCATCAATATTCAATTTACAAACTTTGATTTTGCCAGAAAACTCAGCCGCAATATCTTCTAAGACAGGAGCAATCATTTTGCAAGGACCGCACCACTCCGCCCAGTAATCAACCAGCACAGGGCCGTCAGCTTGCAATACATCTTGATCAAAACTTGAATCGCTAATATTGGTAATGTGCTCGCTCATGAAACCTCTCCGTAACGCGGATACAAAATAAAGTACCGACAATAATAGCCTGAGTTAGCCTTTAACGAAAGTAACCACGTACAACGCTGCGGTATTTTTTCTTTTATCTCCCCTTTGTACGCCGCGGTGGTTATTTAAATTGGCGAATCAGTCACGGCATGGCACGATAGTAGTATTATTTTTATGGAAATAGTGGCATGCCCAACGCCCCGAAACACTTTCCGCTGATTGCCGCCATTGACCTGGGGTCCAATAGTTTCCACATGGTGCTGGCCAAAACCGATCAACGAGAAATCCGAATTCTTGAACGTATTGGTGAAAAAGTCCAGTTAGCCGCGGGCATCAGTGACGAGCTGGAGTTACAAGATGATGCCATCGAGCGTGGTCTTGACTGTCTGCGCCGTTTTGCTCAGTTGATCAATGGTTTACCCCAAGGTGCAGTACGTATTGTGGGCACCAGCTCGCTGCGAGTCGCACACAACCGCCAAGCATTTATTCAACGTGCAGAGGAAATCTTAGGCCACGATATTGATGTTATTTCCGGCCGAGAAGAAGCCCGTCTGATTTATCTTGGCGTATCCCACTCCTTAGCTGATGCACCAGGCAAACGTTTGGTGATTGATATTGGTGGCGGCAGTACGGAATTTATTATCGGGCAACAGTTTGAATCACAATTACGCGGCAGTTTGCAGATGGGGTGTGTCAGCTTTACCCAACGCTTTTTTAAGGACGGTAAAGTCACCGCAGAACGCTATGCACAGGCCTATACAGCAGCCCGCCTAGAATTGATGGAGTTGGAGCAAAGCCTACGGCGCATGGGTTGGCAAGACAGCGTAGGCGCCTCAGGCACCATTCGCTCGATTGGCCAAGCTTTAGCGGCAGCGGGTCTCACCAGCGGTGAAATCACCAGTCAAGGCTTGACCTGGCTCAAGCAAAAAGTGCTTAAAATCGGCGATACCAACAAGATTGATATTGCTGGAGTTAAGCCTGAACGTAGCGCTATTTTGCCTGCTGGCTTAGCCATTATGGAAGCCATTTTTGATGCTTTAAGTCTTGAGCAAATGATGCCTTGTGAGGGTGCCTTGCGCGAGGGCGTACTCTACGACTTACTGGGTCGCCATCAGCATGAGGATGTGCGTGAGCGCTCGATTCAAGCGCTGATGGAACGCAGCCATGTTGATCTTGAGCATGCCAAAAAAGTCGAGTGCAAAGCCTTGTTAGCGCTTGAGCAAGTGTCCGATGCTTGGCAGCTAAAAGAAGAGTGGCACAGCGATATGCTCAGCTGGGCAGCACGAATACACGAAGTGGGCCTAGATATTGCCCATTACCACTACCACAAACACGGCGCCTATTTGGTTGAGCACTCTGATTTGTCTGGTTTTTCACGTCAAGATCAGCAAATGCTTGCGCTGTTAGTACGCGGCCATCGCCGTAATATTCCTAAAGAGCGTTTTAGCGAGTTTACCGAAGAAAGCCAGCAACTCTTGCGTTTATGTATTTTGCTGCGTTTTTCAATTCTTTTACACCATATTCGTGGCTCGCAAGACGTTCCTGAGTTACAACTGATCGCTGAAGAAAACAGCCTAAAAATCCGCTTCCCAGAGCATTGGCTGGCTAATAACCCCTTAACTGCCGCTGACTTTGAAAAAGAAGCCGATTGGTTGCAGCGCATTAATTTCAAATTAGTTGCTGAATAATTCACTGCGCAGTGACTGCAGCGTAGAGTTTAACGCCAGTCACTCGTGCGGGTTGTTCTTTCTCCAATCACGTAGCTCCACCACATTATGCTGTGATGTATCAGTACGGGGCTGCTCAACTACAAAGGAGTCCTGCGCCTCAGCACGACTGCTGGCGACAGGGTAGGCTTGCAAGTCAATATATGCCGGATGCTGACCAAACATTGCGACAGTGCCGCTCAGGCGCTCCTGACTGGTCACGGTAAACTCAAAGCCATAGACGCGTGCTAAACGCTTGCGACCGTTGCCATCTGGAATAATCCGCCAGCCTTTTAAAGCAACATTACCATCCAGTAGCTGCACCTGTTGCTGGCTGCAATGCTGACGGACCAAAAGCAAAGCGCGCTCACGCACACCATGCCCACGCCAGAGCCAAGCAATGGCTAAAGCCACCAATAGCCAAGCAGATAGTTCTTGCAGTGTTATCATCTACATCACCGTGATTATGTCTTTTTAATATTGATCAGAGGGCTAGAGCTAAGGTGTCTCTCGCAGATTAACAGCCAGCTATTTTTATAAGCCCTGTGGATAACTTTCCCTCTGACGGCTACAATAGCAGATCGTAATTTCTATGTTTTACTTGAGGGATCTCTGTGTCTGTCGAACTTTGGCTACAGTCTGTCGATTTTTTACGCGATGAACTGCCTGCTCAGCATTTCAACACCTGGATCCGTCCATTACAAGTTGAAGCAGTCGGTGATGAGCTGCATATTTTTGCGCCGAACCGCTTTGTATTAGATTGGGTCAACGATAAATATATCAACCGTTTGCTCGAACTGATGGCCGAGCGTAATAACGGCAATGCACCCGCTATTTCTCTGCTGATCGGTAGTAAGGCGAAGACGCGTACCAGCATCAACAGCCCAGCCACGGCCAATGCAGCGCCCGTGGCAAGCACTCCGCTCAGCACACCGGAACCCTTTCAAAGACATTTACCCATACAGCCAGTGGCCTATGAAGCGCCTGCCGTGCCAGCACCCAGCAGCACTGTGCAACCAGTAGCAAGGGTCAATCTAGAACCTGTAACAGCGGCAAAAGGGGCGATTAAGCACGTCAGCGCCTTAAACCGCTCATTTACCTTTGACAGCTTCGTGGAAGGTAAGTCCAACCAACTGGCCCGTGCCGCCGCTTGGCAAGTAGCAGATAACCCTAAGCATGGCTATAACCCTCTGTTTTTATACGGTGGCGTCGGTTTAGGTAAAACGCACTTAATGCATGCGGTGGGTAATCATTTACTGCAAAAAAACCCTAACGCCAAAGTGATTTATTTACACTCTGAGCGCTTTGTTGCAGATATGGTGCGTGCCTTACAAAACAATGCGATCAATGAGTTTAAAAACTATTACCGCTCAGTGGATGCACTGCTGATTGATGATATTCAGTTTTTTGCCAAAAAAGAGCGCTCGCAAGAAGAATTTTTCCATACCTTTAACGCACTCCTTGAAGGTAACCAGCAAGTTATTCTCACCAGCGACCGCTACCCAAAAGAAATTGACGGCCTTGAAGAGCGCTTAAAGTCGCGCTTTGGCTGGGGTTTAACCGTGGGTGTTGAACCGCCGGAGTTGGAAACCCGTGTTGCCATCTTAATGAAGAAGGCCGAGCAGAGTAGGGTGCAGCTGTCGCATGATTGCGCATTCTTTATTGCGCAGCGGATTCGCTCTAACGTGCGTGAATTAGAAGGTGCCTTAAAGCGTGTGATCGCGCACTCGCACTTTACTAACGAGCCGATTACCGTTGAACTGATCCGTGAGTCACTGAAGGATTTGTTAGCACTGCAAGACAAGCTGGTCAGTATTGATAATATCCAGCGCACTGTAGCTGAGTATTATAAAATTAAAATTTCCGATATTTTATCCAAGCGCCGTTCGCGTTCGGTTGCACGCCCGCGCCAAGTGGCAATGGCTCTCGCTAAAGAAATCACCAACCACAGCTTGCCAGAAATTGGCGATGCCTTTGGTGGTCGAGACCATACGACAGTTTTGCACGCCTGCCGAAAAATTGCCGAGCTGAGCGAAACCGATGCAGATATCCGCGAAGACTATAAAAACCTACTGCGCACGTTAACCACATAAGCAGTGCCAGCAATTTTAAGCAAGGATCTAACCCATGCACTTCACCATTCAACGCGAAGCTTTGTTAAAACCGCTGCAACTGGTGGCCGGTGTTGTTGAGCGCAAGCAAACTATGCCTGTGTTATCCAACGTCCTGCTGGTCATCGAAGGCCAAAATCTATCCATGACCGGTACCGACACTGAAGTCGAACTGGTCGCACGCATCACCCTAGAAGAACCGGCGCAAGCAGGGGAAATCACGGTGCCCGCGCGAAAGCTTATGGATATCTGTAAGAATTTACCGGCTGATGCTTTAATTGACTTTAAAGTAGACGAGCAAAAAGTGTTAATTAAAGCCGGCCGCAGTCGCTTTACTTTAACCACATTGCCCGCCTCAGACTTCCCCTCCTCAGAAGAGTCAGCAGGTTCATTAACCTTCACCTTAGAGCAGGGTCATGTGCGTCGTTTAATCGAGCGCACCAGCTTCGCCATGGCGCAGCAAGATGTACGTTATTATTTAAATGGCTTAATGCTGGAAGCAAAGCAAGGTCAGTTGCGTGCGGTTGCCACAGACGGTCACCGTTTGGCTTTATGCTCAGTGCCTGCACAAATCATGGACAGTATTCAGCACCAAGTGATAGTGCCGCGTAAAGGCGTCCTAGAGCTGGCGCGCTTAATGACTGAAGAGTCGGCAGACGTCACAGTGGTATTTGGCAGCAACTATATCCGTGCCACCACCGCTGAGTTCACCTTTATTTCTAAACTGGTCGATGGCAAATTCCCAGATTACGAACGCGTTTTACCGCGCGGCGGCGATAAAACAGTGTTAGCCGATCGTCAAAATTTACGCGAAGCATTAAACCGTGCCTCAATTTTATCCAATGAAAAATACCGAGGTATTCGCTGGCAGCTGGAGTCGGGCTTATTAAAAATCCAAGCCAACAATCCTGAGCAAGAAGTGGCAGAAGATGAAGTAACAGTCGACTACACTGGTGAAGCCTTAGAGATCGGTTTTAATGTCACCTACTTACTCGATGTACTGAGCGCCACCTCATCGGAGCAAATCAGCATTGTGCTGTCCGATTCCAATAGCAGCGCACTGATTCAAGAGGCTGACAACGACGGTGCATCTTACGTTGTTATGCCGATGCGCCTGTAACACAGGTTCAGCATGGCGATTAGCCAACTGCAAATCACCGGCATCCGTAATCTGTTGCCGGTGACATTGATCACCTCGCCGCGCATTAATATTCTCTATGGCGACAATGGCAGCGGAAAAACCAGCGTCCTCGAAGCCATTCATCTGCTGGCCATGGCGCGCTCTTTTCGCAGCACACGCCTGCAACCGATGATTCAATATGAGCAAAACAGCTGCACGGTCTTTGCTCAGATCAAACACAGTGATGGTAGCCACAGTAACCTAGGTATCAGTCGCGACCGCCAATCTGAGCTACGTATTCGTATTGACGGACAAAACGCGCGTAGCGCCGCTCAGCTGGCTCAGCTGCTACCTTTGCAGCTGATTAACCCCGACAGTTTTCGTTTACTGGAAGGCTCTCCGAAAATGCGCCGACAATTCTTAGACTGGGGGGTGTTCCACGTGGAACATCAGTTTATTTCTGCTTGGCAGCGTTTGCAGACCAGCCTTAAGCAAAGAAATTCATGCCTGCGCCGTGGTATAATAGATCGTTCTGTGATGGCTGCTTGGGATCACGAATTGTGTATTGCCAGCGATGAAATAGATCAGTTGCGGCGCAATTATATCGTTAAGTTAAAGCCTGTCTTTGAAGAGACCTTAGCTAAACTACTCGATCTGCCGGATCTGACCCTCAGTTACTTTCGTGGCTGGGATAAGACCAGTGCACTGCAAGATATCCTCGATAAAAACATCGAGCGCGATCGTGTTCTAGGTTATACACAAGCAGGCCCACAACGTGCAGACCTTAGAGTCCGTGTAGGAAAAAATAACGCTGTTGATATTCTTTCAAGAGGGCAGCAAAAACTGGTTATTTGCGCGCTAAGAATTGCTCAAGGCTATTTGCTCTCTCAAGCTAGACGCAATGAATGCATCTATCTTGTTGATGACTTGCCTTCTGAGTTAGATGAGCAGCATCGTTTAGCGCTATGCCAGTTGTTAGATGAACTAGATTGCCAGGTATTTATTACCTGCGTCGATAAACAATTAATGAATTCGGGTTGGCGAACGGATACGCCAGTCTCTTTGTTCCACGTGGAACAAGGCCAAATTACAGCATCGGGAGTGACCGCATGAGCGAAGAACAATCGTACGATTCCAGTAGTATTAAAGTCCTTAAGGGCCTGGATGCAGTACGCAAACGTCCTGGCATGTATATCGGAGATACTGATGACGGCACAGGGCTACACCACATGGTTTTTGAAGCCGTGGACAACTCCATCGACGAAGCCTTAGCCGGCCATTGCGATGAGATCACTATTACCATTCATCCTGACGAATCCATCACAGTGCAGGACAATGGTCGCGGCATTCCTGTCGATATCCATAAAGAAGAAGGGGTATCTGCCGCTGAAGTGATTATGACAATCCTGCACGCAGGCGGTAAGTTTGACGATAACAGCTATAAAGTATCTGGCGGATTACACGGCGTAGGTATCTCTGTGGTTAACGCGCTGTCTCGCATACTGGTGATGACCATTCGCCGCCAAGGTAAAGTCTGGGAGCAAACCTATCACCACGGCGTGCCACAGGCACCGATGACAGCGATTGGCGACACAACCGCAACAGGTACGCGTATTCACTTCAAGCCGTCACCTGAAACCTTTGCCAATATCCAGTTCAGCTGGGAAATCCTAGCCAAACGCTTGCGTGAATTATCCTTCTTGAACTCAGGCGTGGGCATTTATTTAAAAGATGAACGCTCTGGCAAGGAAGAGTTATTCAAATATGAAGGCGGCTTAAAAGCCTTTGTTGAATACTTAAACACCAATAAAACCACGGTTAATAAGATTTTCCATTTTTCCACTCAACGTGAAGAAGATGGCATTGGCGTTGAAGTCGCCATGCAGTGGAACGATGGTTTTAATGAAAACCTGCAGTGCTTTACTAATAATATTCCTCAACGTGATGGCGGCGCCCACTTAGTGGGTTTCCGTACCGCGCTGACTCGCCACCTGAATAACTATATCGAGGCCGAAGGCTTAGGTAAGAAAGACAAAGTAAGCACCACTGGTGATGATGCACGTGAAGGCTTAACCGCGATTATTTCGGTGAAAGTACCTGATCCTAAATTCAGCTCACAAACCAAAGACAAGCTGGTTTCATCAGAAGTTAAAACTGCCGTTGAACAAGAAATGGGCAAACATATCGCCGATTACTTGTTAGAAAACCCAGCTGAAGCTAAAGCCATTGTTGGCAAAATGATTGATGCCGCGCGCGCGCGTGAAGCGGCACGTAAAGCCCGCGAGATGACACGCCGTAAAGGTGCACTGGATATTGCAGGTTTGCCAGGTAAGTTAGCCGACTGCCAGGAAAAAGATCCAGCGTTGTCTGAGCTGTATATTGTGGAAGGGGACTCTGCTGGCGGTTCAGCCAAGCAGGGACGTAACCGTAAAACCCAAGCAATCCTACCTTTGAAAGGTAAGATTCTAAACGTTGAAAAAGCGCGTTTCGATAAGATGATTTCATCGCAAGAAGTCGGCACCTTAATTACCGCGCTCGGCTGTGGTATTGGTCGCGATGAATACAATATCGATAAACTGCGTTATCACAATATCATCATCATGACCGATGCTGACGTCGATGGTTCGCACATTCGTACCTTGTTACTAACCTTCTTCTTCCGTCAACTGCCCGAGTTGATTGAGCGCGGCTACATCTATATTGCCCAGCCACCGTTGTACAAAGTAAAACGCGGCAAACAAGAGCAGTACCTTAAAGATGATGAGGCGATGGAAGAGTATCTGACCAATGCCGCATTGGAAGATGCGAGCTTGCATGTGAATGCCAGCGCACCGGGTTTATCCGGTTCGGCGCTAGAAGAGTTGGTCAATGAGTACCGCTCCGTACTGAAAACTCTAGACCGTCTATCACGCCTGTATCCAAAAGAAATCACTGAGCACTTTATTTACCTGCCTCGCGTTGAGCCTGAACAGTTAAGTGATAAAGCGGCAATGCAAGAGTGGCTAGAGGCGTTACAAGCACGCATGTCATCCGTAGAAAAATCCGGTGAGGTGTATACCGTCAGTCTGCGTCACGACAGCGAAAGAAACTACTGGCTGCCAGAAATCCAAATTAAAGCCCATGGTTTAAGCAACCATATTCTGTTTAATCATGATTTTTATTCCAGTAATGACTACCGCACAGTGACAGCTTTAGGCAACAAGCTCAATAACTTACTGGACGATGATGCCTATGTCTTGCGCGGTGAGCGCAAACAAGCGGTCAGCACCTTTAAGGAAGCCTTGGATTGGTTACTGGCCGAAGGCAGTCGTCGATTAGGCGTGCAGCGCTATAAAGGTCTTGGTGAAATGAACCCAGAGCAACTCTGGGAAACCACCATGGACCCAAGTCAGCGCCGTATGCTGCAAGTCACGATTGACGATGCCATTGCTGCAGATCAGATTTTCAATACCTTGATGGGTGATCATGTTGAGCCGCGCCGTGCCTTTATTGAAGAAAATGCGTTAGCGGTCTCTAACTTAGACTTTTAAGCTTAGCTAAACCATCGAGCCTGCAATGGGTTCGGTGGTTTGATCGATAGCATTGAGCGCAGCTATATACTGCGATAAATCTTAAGAGTCGCGCACAAACAGCCAGTATCTATTCATATTCTGTAATAAAAAAAGCACCCTTATTTACAACCCTGCGGATTTACTGTGCCATGATGTTGTCCAACATTTGTTAACGGCGTAGAACGCATTCTACGCATCACAGCGTAAAACTATTTTAGTTGAGTATCATCTGTGAATATTTCTAATCTGATTAAAGCAGGATTATTGGCCACCTGTGTTGTTGTTGGCCAAACCTATGCAGCCACAGCACCAATTAAAACTAGCGCACAACAGCAAGACCTAGCTGCCGGCAGTGCATTGTTAATGGACTTAAAAACCAATGAAGTTCTTTACTCAAGCAATCCTAATTTTGTTGCCCCGATTGCCTCAGTGACTAAGCTAATGACCGCGATGGTCGCTCTTGATGCCAAACAGCCGCTCGATGAAAAACTATCGATCGTCATTAAAGACACCAAGGAAATGCAGGGCGTGTTTTCACGAGTACGCTTGGGCAGCGAGTTGAGCCGCCATGATGTCTTGCTGATCACCTTAATGTCCTCAGAAAACCGTGCCGCGGCGAGTCTTGCTCATCATTACACAGGCGGTCACACAGCCTTTATTCAAGCCATGAATGCTAAAGCTAAAGCACTGGGCATGCATAACACAGTTTTTGTTGAGCCAACAGGGCTATCAGAAAAGAACGTTTCCAGCGCTCATGATTTAGTGCTGATGATTAAAGCGGCGCAAAACTATCCACTGATTCGCCAATTCAGCACTCTCGGCGAAAAAACCGTAGCCTTTAGCAAACCCAATTACACCTTAGGCTTTCGCAACACCAATGCCTTGGTGCGCAAAGACAACTGGAATATCCAGCTGAGTAAAACCGGCTTTACTAACAGTGCAGGGCATTGCTTAGTGATGAGCACCGAAATGGATAAGCGCCCAGTCGCTTTTGTGGTGTTGGATGCCTTTGGTAAATACACCCATATGGCCGACGCTAACCGTCTGAAAAAATGGCTAGAAACCGGTGCTATCACACCGGTACCAGCTGCCGCCCTAAGCTATAAAAAAGCCAAGCAGCAAGAGCGCCAACAAATCTTAGCCAGCCAATAAAAAATCAACCTTGGCTTAACGGTAAATACAGTAACGCATCCAAACCACCGGTCGGGGCAGCTTGTAAGTGCAGCGCCCCGCCGTAGCGCTCAGTCACCGCCTGCACAATAGCTAAACCTAAACCGCTGCCACTCTGTGTACTACTGGCCGTGCGCCAAAAGCGCTGCTTGGCTTGTTCAAACTGCGCAGCTGATAAGCCCGCACCAGTGTCTCTAACCCGCAACAACAAGCGCTGTTGCTGCACCGCCATATACAATTCAATCCGGCTATCAGGCGGGCTATAACGCAAGGCGTTATCCAGTAAATTACGCAGCGATGCCACCGCCAAGGATTCAGGTACGGCCACATAGACGTCATCAGTTAACTCATTAACCACTTCAATACGTTGATAACCTGGCAGCGCAATTAAATCCGCTAAAGCATACCGAGCTAAGCTTTGTGCAGTAACTTGGCCGTCCTTATCAAAGTCTTGTGCACTTTCTACACGAGCCAATAAGAGCAGCTGCTCAAGACCACTTTGCATTCTATCCACAGCCGTTTCAGCTTGCCGTAACGCATGCTTGGCCATATCGCCAGAGCTCATTTGTGCCACTTGCAGGTGAGTTTTGACTGCAGTCAAAGGCGTACGCAGTTCATGTGCGGCATCATTCGTAAAACGTCTTTCACGTTCTAAGGCGGCCGCAATACGGGCAAATAATTGATTAAGGGTCGCGACCAAAGGCTGTAAATCTTTTGCTAAGCGTTGCGTAGGCACCGGCTGCAGATCCTCAGCATCACGCTGCGCCAATTGCGTACGCAAGCTCTGCAGCGGTGAGAGTCCGCGACCGATACCAAACCAAATCAATACTAAACTGCCGAGTAAGGCTAAGGCGACGGGCAGGGCGGCGGCAATTAAAATAGCTGACTCTAGGGTTTCGCGTTCATCAATACGGTCTGCGGTGGTCACCCATAAATCTTGGCGCTTCAGGGTAAAACTGCGCCAGCGCTCATCACCAATACTCACCTCATGAAAACCAACGCCATATTCAGCTAAGGTTGCCTGTGGTGTATTAGGAGTACGCACTAACACCTCTCCGCGTAACGAGCGCACCTGACAGACCAAGCCGCTTTGCAGTCCTAACTCTATGGCATTTAGCGGGCTGGCATGTTGGCTCGGCAGTGGCTGCGGTAACTGCTCTAAGAGGCCGGCGACCATCCGCGCCGAAGAGGCTAGGCGCTCATCCAAAGCCACAGTGACTTCACGACGTAAGTCACCCAATAGCCATACCGCGGCCAAACTCCATAATAAAATAAAAGTGCCACCAAGAATCAACAGTAGGCGATTACGCAGGCTCATACGGCATTCCAATTCGATAACCTAAGCCACGTATAGTTTTCACCACATCACTGCCTAACTTACGGCGCAAATTATAAATATGCACATTGATCGCATTACTTTCCACACCATCGCCCAGCCCATAGAGACTGTCTTGTAATTGTTCAGCACTTAAAATATGCCCAGGGTTTTGTAATAAAGCCCCCAGTAACGCCTGCTCACGACGGGATAGATTCATCCGCTGTCCATGCAAGGTCACTTCACGTGTACTCGGATCAAAGGTCAACCCATGATGCTCAATCAGATGAGTACTGCGGCCACTGCTGCGGCGTAACAAACTGTGCAAACGGGCGGCTAACTCACGCAAGTCAAAGGGCTTCAGCACATAATCATCCGCACCGGCTTGCAAGCCCGCCACCCGCTGTAGCACCGAATCGCGTGCACTTAAAATTAATACGGGCAGGTCTTTACCTTGACTGCGCAGGCGGGTTAATAACTGCAAGCCATCTTCATCAGGCAAGCCAAGATCAAGAATCATCGCATCAAAATGCCCCAACTGCAGCGCTTGTTCAGCAGCGGCAGCATGCGCCATATGATCTAGAGTAAACCCTTGTAACTGCAAACCGGCCAAGACGCCCTGAGCAATTAACAGATCATCTTCGACCAACAAAATATGCATAAATCAGTCAACCTTCACGATAAGCACAACAATACCCCAATAGCGCACAAGCCACACAAACAGCCTACAGTACTTCAAGCCAAACTTAACTGTTAATGCTGTCTTAATGGAGCCGGCGCATAGTGTGCAGCACCTAAGAGGAGGACATCTATGCGCTCTATGTGTATTGCGTTATTGCTATTGTTCAGCAGCTTAACCCAAGCGTTTACCAGCAATCAGAACGATTTCTTAGCTGTAGAAGAAGCATTTCGTTTTGAGGTTATGGCGGATATTGAGCCCAACCTTTTAGTTTGGCAGATTGCACCTGATCATTATCTATACCGAGATAAGCTGGCTATCACCGATGCTAACGGTCAGGTGGTTAGTATTGACTACCCACAGGGTATTGAGCATTCCGATGAGTTTTTTGGTCAGACACAAATCTATCGCCAACTGCTACAACTGCCTTTAGCCGCACAAGCGCAGCGCCCCTTACAAATCACCTGGCAAGGCTGCGCCGATGCCGGCTTATGCTATCCACCGCAAACAGCATATATAGGTGGCGATACCCTTACCAACCCCACAGTAAACCCATCTGCGCAAGTCAACACTGGACTAGCGCAAGATCAATCTATTGCTGAACGTTTGGCAGGGTCTGGACTGCTGCTGAATATGGCAGCCTTCTTTATGATGGGTGTGTTACTGGCCTTTACCCCCTGCATGCTGCCCATGCTGCCTATTTTAACCAGCGTAATTGGTGGTGCAAAAAGTGCGGGTTGGCAGGGAGCGCGCTTAGGCTTGGCCTTTATTCTACCCATGGCGTTAGTCTATGCGGCGCTGGGCGTGGTGGCGGCAAGCCTTGGCAGTAACCTCTCAGCAGCCTTACAACAGCCTTGGTTATTACTCCCCTTTGCTGGGATTTTTATTCTCTTAGCGCTAGCTCAGTTCGGTGTCTTTACCTTGCAACTGCCGGCCTTTATCCGTGAACGCTTACAAGGTACAGACCAAAAACTAAAAGGTGGCAGCTTACTGGGTGCCGCCAGCTTAGGTGCATTATCCGCCTTACTAGTGGGTCCTTGTATGACCGCACCACTGGCCGGCGCCTTACTCTATATCGCGCAAAGCGGTGATAGTATCAACGGCGGTCTAGCACTCTTTGCACTGGGCTTGGGCAGCGGCTTGCCGTTATTACTAGCGATTACCATTGGTATGCGTTGGTTACCTAAACCTGGCAACTGGATGCAAAGTGTTAACCGTATCTTTGGCTATGCATTATTAGCTACAGCTATTATTGTGTTGCGTCCGATTCTACAGGGTTCGCTGCTTCTAGGCCTATGGGCCGCGTGGGTATTGGCGGTGGCGGTACAGTTCAGTATCAATCAACAGCCCAGCTGGCGCTTTGTCAGTCGTTACCTCGCCTTACTTCTCAGCATCTGGGGCGGTATTATGTTGTTAGGGTCTGCCACAGGTGGCGATGATCCTTTACAGCCGCTAGCCAACCTCAACCTACAAACTGGCACCGCCGCAACTGGTCAGCACAGCATGCAACGTTTTGCTGATGTAGAACAACTGCAAGCACAACTCAAACAAGCCCAACAGGACGGAAAGTGGGTATTATTGGACTTTTATGCTGACTGGTGTGTCTCATGCAAAGTCATGGAGAAAAGCGTATTCGCGAAGACGGCGGTACAACAGGCTCTCGCTGATATGCGCTTACTGCAAGCGGATGTCACCTTAAATACAGCCCAGCAACAACAGTTGATGCACGACTTACAAATTATGGGTCCGCCAACTATTTTGTTTATCGACCCACAAGGTACAGAACAGCGCACGCAACGCATCACCGGTGAAGTGTCAGCCAGTGAATTTTTACTGCATTTAGCCAGTGCGCAAAAGGATCATTAATGTTGAGTTTTAATTTAGGCCCATTGGCTATCCCAATGGATTTGGCACTGCTCTACGCTGCATTTTTTATTGCGTGGCTTAGCGGCTGGCTGATTGGTCGCAAACGCGGCACCAATCCTGAAGCGGCTTTATTTAGCATGCTATTTTTTGGTGCTCTAGTGGCCCGCGCCGCCTTTGTGATGCAATACGTTCAGCAGTACGCCGATCATCCGTGGCAGATCATCGATATTCGCGATGGTGGTTTTTTATTACTGCCTGGGCTGATCGCCGCCATAGCGGTCGGTATCTACAAAGCCTGGCGTCAAGCCCCCTTACGCCTCCCCTTAGCCATCGGTGTTTGTATTGGACTGATTGTTTGGGGCGCCAGCGTCTCAGTACTCAGCGCACTGCAAAGCAGTCAGCAAATACCAGATATATCCGTGCGGGATATTGACGGTAACCCAATAGCTCTGCAAGATTTAGCCGGTAAACCACTGGTGATTAACTTATGGGCCACTTGGTGCCCACCGTGCCGCCGAGAAATGCCGGTATTGGCCGCCGCACAACAGGCCAATCCTGATATTCGCTTTGTCTTTGTCAATCAAGGCGAAGGGCAGGCACTGGTTGATAAGTTTTTAACCCAGCAGCAACTCAGTTTACGCAACAACTTGCTCGATACCGGTGGACGTCTTGGCCAAGCTGTAGGGTCATTATCTTTACCTACCACATTGTTTTACAGTACCGATGGACTGTTAAAAAATAACCATTTAGGTGAGCTATCGCATGCCAGCTTAAAGCATGCGTTACGCCACATTAGCCCAGAAGATCAAGTAACCGAACCAGAGGAACAACCATGACCTTAAAGAAAATTTTACCCACTCTAGCGCTACTGACTCTACCTGTTATTGTTCAAGCTGAAAATTACCCAGCACCGGTAGAAGCCATGCGTGAGCGCGGTGTTGAAGTGTTAGAGCGTTTTGATGCGCCTGGCGGTTTAACCGGTTACACCGCTCTTTATAATGGCCGCCCTTTAGCACTGTATGTGACTGCGGATAAACAGCACGCACTTATGGGGAGCTTACTCAATGCACAAGGCGAAGATTTAACCGGTGCGATACTAGAAGAAAAAGTCAGCCGTCCACAAAGTAAAGTGATGTGGGGGAAATTAAAAGACAGCGCTTGGATTGCTGATGGCTCTGATCAAGCAGAAAAAGTGGTCTATGTCTTCACCGATCCAAACTGCCCTTACTGCAAACGTTTATGGAAAGACGCTCGCCCATGGGTTGATGCCGGCAAACTACAATTACGCCATGTCATGGTCGGTACACTGGGTGAGAGCAGCCAAAAGAAAGCCGCTTATATGCTCGCAGCCAAAGATCCAAAAACTGTGCTACTGGGTAATGAAAGCGGTAAAACACCCGCCCAAGAAGCAAAAACCGTTCAAACAGAACAGCGCCAACAACTGGAAACTAATCAGCAGTTAATGGCCAAGCTCGGTGCCAGCGGAACACCATCCATTCTATACCTTGATGAAAGGGATATGCTGCAAATGCACCCAGGTTCACCGCAGGGCGAGCAGCTGATTGAACTGTTCGGCCCGCGGCCTTAAACCTATATCACGCGGTTAAAGGTTCACTATGCACACTCTACTCGCGTGCATGGTGAACACCATCCGCTAACGCGCGGCAGCGTGCTAACACAGCATCCACAGCCTGGTCTGGACTGCTGGCGTGTTCAATCAAGTCAACAAAGGCAGAGCCAACCACAGCACCATCAGCTAAGCGGGCAATATTCGCCGCATGCTCTGGGGTACGAATGCCAAAACCAATGCACACTGGCAATTGAGTATGGCGACCTAAACGTGCCACGGCCTCTTCAATATGCTCCAGGGTCGCTGAACTGCCACCTGTCACGCCAGCAACCGAGACGTAATAAACAAAGCCTGAGCTATTGTTCAGCACCTTAGGTAAACGCACATCATCAGTGGTTGGCGTAGTTAAGCGGATAAAATCCAGACCTGCCGCTTGTGCAGGATCACAGAACATATCGTTATGCTCTGGCGGCAAGTCGACAATAATCAAGCCATCAACACCCGCAGCTTTAGCATCCACAATAAAGCGGGGCACGCCATAGTGATGGATGGGATTAAAGTAGCCCATTAACACCACAGGGGTATGCTGATTATCTTGACGAAACTCGCTAACCATCTGCAACGTTTTGGCTAAGGTTTGACCGTTTTTTAACGAGCGAATATTGGCTAACTGAATCGCTGGGCCATCGGCCATTGGATCAGTAAAGGGCATGCCCAATTCAATCACATCTGCGCCAGCATCAGGTAAACCTTTAAAAATACGCATGGCGGTGGCGTAATCTGGATCACCCGCGGTGACAAAGGTCACCAAAGCGGCACGATTTTGTTGCTTAAGTTTGGCAAAGCACGCCTCAATACGACTCATACTGACTGCTCCTGTTGCTCAAAGTGATGCATCACCGTTTGCATATCTTTATCGCCGCGGCCCGATAAATTCACCACCATTAAATGCTCTTTAGGTAATTGTGGCGCACGCTTAAACACTTCAGCTAAAGCATGAGCTGATTCCAACGCTGGAATAATACCTTCCAATTTGCAGCACAAATGGAAGGCGGCCAAGGCTTCATCATCTTTAGCCGAGGTGTACTCAACCCGACCCATATCATGCAACCATGAATGCTCAGGACCAATACCTGGGTAATCCAATCCTGCAGAAATCGAATGTGCATCCACAATTTGCCCATCATCATCTTGCAGCAAATAAGTACGGTTACCGTGCAGCACGCCTGGGCTACCGCCTTGTAAACTGGCTGCATGTTCGCCGCTTTGAATGCCATGTCCAGCTGCTTCCACACCAATAATTTTGACACTGGCATCATCTAAGAAGGGATGAAATAAGCCTAACGCATTGGAACCGCCACCAATACAAGCCACCAAGCTATCCGGTAAGCGACCTTCTTGTGCTTGTAGCTGCTCTCGGGTTTCTTTACCAATCACGGCTTGGAAATCACGCACCATTGCTGGGTAGGGATGTGGGCCTGCCACAGTACCAATCAAATAGTAGGTGTCGTTAACATTGGTCACCCAGTCACGTAATGCTTCATTCATCGCATCTTTTAAAGTACCGGTACCGGCGACTACAGGGCGCACTTCCGCACCTAATAGCTTCATCCGGAACACGTTAGCTTGTTGACGATGAATATCGGTCGTACCCATATAAATCACACACTGCAAACCAAAACGCGCAGCAACAGTGGCTGTCGCCACACCGTGCATACCGGCACCCGTTTCAGCAATAATGCGTTTTTTACCCATACGCCGCGCTAGCAGAATCTGACCAATGCAGTTATTAATTTTATGCGCGCCCGTATGGTTCAGCTCTTCACGCTTTAAATAAATTTTTGCACCGCCACAGTACTCAGTTAAGCGCTCAGCAAAATACAACGGGCTAGGGCGGCCGACATAATCGCGTTGAAAATAAGCCAGCTCTTTTTTAAAGGCTGGATCATCTTTGGCCTTTTCATATTCACGGCCTAACTCAAGAATCAATGGCATCAAGGTTTCGGCAACATATTGGCCGCCGAACTCACCAAACAAACCACGCTCATCAGGGCTATTACAAAAAGAACTCATGACCCACTCCCTAATCTAAGTAGAAATATTTCTATACTGTCTAAACTACCTGATAGCCTTCATAAGGAAAAGCGATATGATTGCAGCAATAGGTTAGGAAAACTCACATGTCTAATCATTTTGACTTACCACCACTCAACGCCCTAAAAGCCTTTGAAGCCAGTGCCCGCTTACACAGCATTACCTTGGCTGCTAAAGAGCTACACGTGACGCATGGGGCAGTGAGCCGCCAAGTAAAGCAACTAGAAGAGCACTTAGGTGTGGTGTTACTGAGCAAGCAAGGACGTGGCATTAAACTCACCGATGCAGGCGCGCGTCTGTATCAAGCCAGCAATGAGGCATTGACACAGATTCATAGATCTTGCGTCGATATTCGTCAACAAACGCAGCAAGCGCCCTTTGTTCTAGCTTGTCCAGGCAGCTTGCTGGCACGCTGGCTGATACCGCGTCTTGAACAATTACAAGATGACTTACCTAATCTACGCCTGCAAGTGATCACCAGCGCCGCCGATAACAACAATCTGCAACACCCTGATGCGGACGCCAGTTTGATATTTTTAGACCAGGCCTGTCCCGACTCAATGCAGGCCTACACACTGGACAATGAGCGCATTGGCCCGGTGTTAAGTCCGCTTTATCAGCATGCCACCACGCTGCGTACCGAAACTGCCGCGCAACTGCTGAATGAGCCATTACTCTTTACTCGCTCACGACCACAAGCATGGCCCCAGTGGGCGCAAGCACAACAGTTAGCCATTACTGATTTACGTTATGCACAGGGCTTTGAGCATCTGTATTACTTATTAGAGGCAGCGGTGGCAGGGCTGGGTGTCGCGATTGCCCCAGAACATTTAGTGCGCAGTGATATTGCCAGTGGCCGTTTAATTGCACCTTGGGGCTTTGTGCAAACCTCAGCGAAATTAGTACTACTGACGCGCAAAAGCCAACCTCAACAACGCGCGCAACAATTGGCGCAGTGGTTGATTGATCATCTTTAAATGTTTCTATTTCCGTACGTAAATATCAATATACTCATGTGCACTATTGCATTAGTGCAGGCCACACATATGATCAAGCAGTAGTTCGAGATCAGCGTGACAAGCCACAGATGCGCGCCGGAATTGAACCTCTGACGGACTCATCGTCAGATAAATAGCGACCCAGAAATACGCCCTGCACAATACTTATCCACAGCCAACAAAAAAGCATCATGTGCACACGCCGTACTGCATAAGCAAAGTATGCATTGACTCCAGATAGGGTGCGCAAGCTTGTAATACAGCACTGATAGCATCCACTCTTAAGCTCAGCCCGTCCTTCTCTCACAGACTTATATTCAAAGCCGATACAAAAAAACAAATAAAGACAGCGAGCAGTGCTTGACAAGAATAGGATAGAGCCGTAACTTTCAAACACTTGTTTGATTCATATTTCGTATGCGCAATCATTTTTACTGCGCTGCTAGAAACAGGCCTACGCAATGCTGTATAGGCACACTTAATAATAAAGTTTCCACTGTAGAGGTTTATAGCCATGGCTGAATACAAAGCCCCCTTGCGTGATATCCGTTTTGTTCGTGACGAGCTTCTAGGTTACCCAGAACACTATGCCAATCTGCCTGGCTGCGAAGACGCCACTCCAGACATGGTCAGCGCGATCCTTGAAGAAGGCGCAAAATTCTGTGAAAACGTGATTGCTCCACTCAATCGCGTGGGCGACACAGAAGGTTGTACTTGGTCGGCTGAAGGCGTTAAAACACCTACAGGCTTTAAAGAAGCTTACCAACAGTATGTTGAAGGCGGCTGGCCAAGCTTAGCGCATGATGCTGAACATGGCGGTCAAGGCTTGCCTGAATCACTGGGCATCACCATCAGTGAAATGGTTGGCCAAGCCAACTGGTCATGGGGCATGTACCCAGGCCTATCACACGGTGCAATGAACACCCTGCACGCACACGGTACTGAAGAACAGCAAGCCACTTATATGACCAAGCTGGTATCAGGTGAGTGGACCGGCACCATGTGCTTAACTGAGCCGCATTGCGGTACTGACTTAGGCATGCTGCGCACTAAAGCAGAGCCTCAAGCCGATGGTAGCTATAGCATCAGCGGAACTAAAATCTTTATTTCTGCCGGTGAGCACGATTTAGCCGACAACATCGTGCATATCGTCATTGCTCGCATTGCTGGCGCACCAGAAGGCACCAAAGGTATCTCACTATTTATCGTACCTAAGTTTCTGCCCAATGCTGAAGGCGGCGTAGGTGAACGCAATGGTGTGCAGTGCGGTTCCATCGAACACAAAATGGGTATTCACGGTAACTCAACCTGCGTGATGAACTTTGATAACGCCAAAGGTTTCTTGGTTGGTCCAGAAAATAAAGGCCTGAACTGCATGTTCACCTTTATGAATACCGCTCGTATTGGTACGGCACTGCAAGGCTTGGCCCACGCAGAAGTTGCCTTCCAAGGTGGTATTGAATATGCCCGTGATCGTTTACAGATGCGCTCACTAACCGGTGCAAAAGCACCTGAAAAAGCCGCTGACCCAATTATCGTACACCCTGATGTACGCCGTATGCTGCTGACCATGAAAGCTCTGGCTGAAGGCAACCGTGCCATGCTGTATTACGCAGCCAAGCAAGTTGACATTATGCAACGCAGCACTGATGAAAAAGAGCGTGAAGCAGCTGACAGTATGTTGGCTTTCCTAACCCCAATCGCTAAAGCCTTTATGACTGAAGTAGGCTTTGAAGCAGCCAACCACGGTGTACAAATTTACGGTGGCCACGGTTATATCTCTGAGTGGGGCATGGAGCAAAACGTTCGTGATAGCCGTATTTCTATGCTTTATGAAGGCACCACAGGCATCCAAGCCCTTGATCTTTTAGGCCGTAAAGTACTAATGACCCAAGGTGAAAGCCTAAAAGGTTTTACCAAAATCGTGCACACCTTCTGCAAAACCAATGAAAGCAACGAGACTCTGCAAGAGTTCATTACCCCATTAGCGGCACTGAACAAAGAATGGGGCGAGATCACCATGAAAGTGGGGATGGCGGCGATCAAAAACCGCGAAGAAGTGGGTGCAGCCTCGGTTGATTACCTGATGTACTGTGGCTATGCCTGCTTAGCCTACTTCTGGGCAGATATTGCCCGCGTAGCAGCTGAGAAATTAGCCGCAGGTACCGATGAAGAAGCCTTCTACCGCGCTAAGCTACAAACAGCACGTTTCTACTTTGCACGCCTCTTGCCACGCACCCGTACCTACGTGGCAACCATGTTATCAGGCGCTGATAACCTGATGGACATGGCTGAAGAAGATTTCTCTCTAGGCTACTAAGTCGTATAAGTGCTTAACGCTGCATAAAAACCCGCTGTGTGCCGTGACCTATTTAATAGTCTCACTGCATCAGCGGGTTTTTTACTCTGGAAAACAGAACCTACTAGTCATAAAAACAGCCTATTAGTTTTAAACGTCTATTAATGTAGACTAAAAATCTAACATTTTTTACCTATTGATTGCCTTGGCTGGTGTCACAACACAGCTGAACTGGCGCTAATAATAAAGAGGAATGCCACATGGCCGACTACCAAGCACCTTTACGCGATATGAGTTTTGTCCTCAACGAAGTGTTTGAAGCAAGCAAGCTTTGGGCACAGCTACCCGCCTTAGCAGATACTGTTGATGATGAAACAGCCCATGCGGTTTTAACTGAAGCAGGGAAAGTAGCTGCAGGTTCAATCGCTCCAATCAACCGCAGTGGCGATGAAGAAGGCTGCACCTGGACCGATGGTGCAGTAACCACCCCGCAAGGCTTTATTGAGGCTTACCAGACCTATGCCGAAGGCGGTTGGGTTGGCGTCGGTGGTGATCCACAATTTGGCGGCATGGGCATGCCGAAAATGATCACAGCGCAAATCGAAGAAATGATCAACTCAGCCAACTTATCCTTTGGCTTATACCCCATGTTAACCGCAGGCGCCTGCTTATCTATTCATGCGCACGCCAGTGACGAACTCAAAGAAAAATACCTGCCCAATATGTATGGCGGCACTTGGGCAGGCTCAATGTGCCTCACCGAACCGCACGCTGGAACTGATTTAGGTATGATTCGCACTAAAGCAGAACCCCAGGCCGACGGCAGCTACAAGGTCAGCGGGACAAAAATTTTTATTACCGGTGGCGAGCATGATTTAACTGAAAATATCATCCACCTGGTACTGGCCAAACTACCTGATGCGCCAGCCGGTGCTAAAGGTATTTCACTGTTTCTGGTACCTAAAGTACTGGTTAATACTGATGGCTCACTTGGCCAACGTAACAGCCTGTCATGCGGCTCCATTGAACACAAAATGGGTATCCAAGGTTCAGCCACTTGCGTAATGAACTTTGATAACGCCACAGGCTATATTATTGACGCACCCAATAAAGGCTTAGCGGCCATGTTCACCATGATGAACTACGAGCGTTTAGGCGTAGGTATTCAAGGTTTATCCTTAGGTGAGCGCTCCTATCAGAGTGCCGTTGAATACGCTAAAGACCGTATCCAAAGCCGTGCACCAACAGGCGTCGTTGCACCTGACAAACAAGCTGACCCAATTATTGTGCATCCCGATGTGCGCCGTATGCTACTGAGCATGAAGGCATTAAATGAAGGGGGCCGTGCATTTTCTAGCTACGTAGCCATGCAACTGGATATTGCTAAATACAGTGCGGAAGCTGATGCAAGGCAGCGCGCTGAAGAACTGGTAGCCTTACTCACCCCCATTGCCAAAGCCTTCCTAACCGATATGGGGCTGGAGTCGACCATTCATGGCCAACAGATCTTGGGTGGGCATGGTTATATTCGAGAGTGGGGCCAAGAACAACTGATTCGCGACTGCCGTATTACGCAAATTTACGAAGGCACCAATGGTATTCAATCATTGGACTTAGCCGGTCGTAAAATTGTCGCCAATGGCGGCGCGTTTTACCAACACTTCTCCCATGAAGTAAAAGACTTTATCGCAGCAGCAGACAGCCGTTTGGCTGAGTTTACTGCACCGCTACAAGCTGCGATTGAGAATTTGGATGATGTAACTGCATGGTTATTGACAGAAGCAAAGAATAATCCAAATGAGATTGGTGCTGCATCGGTCGAATACTTACAGCTGTTTGGTTATACCGCTTATGCTTATATGTGGGCACTGATGGCGCGTGCAGCACAAGGTAAAGAACAAGAAGATGATTTCTATGCCAGTAAAATGGGCACAGCACGTTTCTTCTTTGCTCGCTTACTGCCACGTACCCAATCACTGACCAGTTCAGTCAAGGCTGGTAGTGAATCCTTGTACTTGCTTGATGCCGGCCAATTTTAAGCTTACTCAGAGCGTGTAAGCATTTACTTACAAACTATGTGGTTATTCGCCCACTGTGCAACTCGAGCTAGATCAGTAGAATAGGCCACAAGGATTTACGAAGGAACGTGTGTAATCATTATGGATAAATGATTACAGCCAAGGTGGCGACTAGCAAGGATGTTAGGAGACAGTCTGCAAACCCCGCTTACGCGGGGTTTTTTAATTGCTAACCAATAAAAATTAATACATCACACCTGTACCGCGTAAACCACAATAACCATTAGGGTTCTGCACTAAATACTGCTGATGCATGGCTTCAGCATAATAGAACACTGGGGCCAAACCTATTTCAGTGGTAATCACTGCACCACCTGCCGCAGTTAAACGCGCTTGGTAGTGTGCGCAACTGGCCTGTGCTTGTTCGAGCTGCTGCTGATCCATACAATAAATCGCTGAACGATACTGACTCCCCACATCATTGCCTTGACGCATACCTTGAGTCGGATCATGCGATTGCCAAAACACCTGCAATAATTCCGCAAAACTTATCTGTGCCGGATCAAACACCACCAACACCGCTTCAGTATGGCCGGTTAAGCCAGTGCATACCTGTGGATAACTTGGCTTAGCTAGATGTCCTCCAGCATAACCCACTGCGCTCGTCCAAACGCCAGGCTGCTGCCAGAAACGCCGCTCAGCGCCCCAAAAGCACCCCATAGCCAATAACACATACTGGCAATGCTCAGGGAAGGGTGGGTAAATGCTGTGCTGCAATAACGTATGCACAGCAGTTTCAGATGCACCAGCGTGCTCGTCTGCGGCGATAAACTGACTGCTATCTATCAATGGTTTATACATGCTTAGATCCTCGGTAATATGCTTAAAATGCGCCATGCGCTAAACTAACACTTTAAGCAACACCTCTGTGCAGTTGACACCAATCAAGGCAACTGCACGGCTTATTTGCTGCTCCGTGCCTTTTGCTCGCAATTTTGCGACAATAGCCTATTAATTTCTAATGGACGCTAATATGACTGCTCTGAAAAATGATCGTTTTCTCCGCGCCCTGCTTAAACAGCCGGTTGATGTGACACCTGTATGGATGATGCGTCAAGCAGGCCGCTACCTGCCTGAGTATAGAGCCAGCCGAGCTCGTGCAGGTGGATTTATGGATTTATGCATGAATGCTGAGTTGGCTTGCGAAGTGACTTTGCAACCCTTGGAACGTTACCCATTGGATGCTGCGATTCTTTTTTCAGATATTTTGACCATCCCTGACGCCATGGGTTTAGGCTTATATTTTGAGACCGGTGAAGGCCCACGTTTCAGAAAAGTTGTTGATACAGCAGAAGCCATTGCAGCACTGCCCATTCCTGATCCAGAAAAAGATCTTGGTTATGTGATGAATGCCGTGCGTACCATCCGCAAAGAACTCAATGGTCGCGTACCTTTGATTGGTTTTTCCGGTAGCCCCTGGACCTTGGCCACTTATATGGTTGAAGGTGGCTCTTCCAAAGACTTCCGCAAAAGCAAGGCGCTGCTATACGATGACCCACAAGCCATGCATATGCTGCTGGATAAACTGGCGCAGTCAGTCACCAGCTACCTCAATGCGCAAATTCTAGCTGGCGCACAAGCGGTGCAGATCTTTGATAGCTGGGGCGGTAGCTTATCCTCAGCGGCGTACCAAGAGTTTTCACTGGCCTATATGCAGAAAATTGTTAACGGTTTAATTCGTGAACATGAAGGTCGTCGCGTACCCGTGATTTTATTCACTAAGGGTGGCGGTCTATGGCTCGAGTCCATGGCAGATACTGGTGTTGAAGCACTGGGCCTAGACTGGACTTGCGATATTGGTACTGCACGCCAGCGTGTGGGCGATAAAGTTGCGTTACAGGGCAACATGGATCCAACCGTACTGTACGCCAACCCTGCAGCAATTGAGAAAGAAGTTGGGCGTATTTTAGAAAGCTACGGTAATGGCCCAGGTCATATCTTTAACCTTGGCCACGGTATTACCCCAGAAGTAAAACCAGAAAATGCTGGTGCTTTTATCAATGCTGTACATGATTTATCTGCTAAATATCACCAAGGTTAATCACTAATCTTGACTCAATTATGGCCGCTTTTGCGGCCTTAATTATTTCTACAACACAACGCCGACAAACAACAACCCAAGCAAACAGCTCAGTCAAGTAACATGCTTAATTTTATCTACCACTCCTATAACCTATGCAATAGGTTTGTCTAAAAGCAAAATCCTGCTATTACTGTCTAAACTCTGCACAACACCAATGGCATAGTGTTTAATGCCTCTTGTCTAGCTCACAGCCTTGGCCACCGTTTTACAGGATATTTTATGCACCCAGCTCAATCTTTAATCCTAGACCCCGTCACCGGCTGGTTAAGCGGCGCACAGCATCTGCCCTCAGGCAATCATAACGCGCGGCCCAACGCTGAGATCTCCTTATTAGTTATCCACAATATCAGTTTACCGCCCGGTGAATTTGCTACCGGTATGGTAGAGGCGCTATTTACCAATCAGTTACCTGTTGCTGCACACCCCTACTTTGCAGGCATAGCGCATTTAAAAGTATCCGCGCATTTTTTTATCCACCGCACAGGTGCTATCACTCAATTTGTTAGCTGCCTAGACCGCGCATGGCACGCGGGCCTATCTGAGTTTGAGGGCCGTGATAACTGCAACGATTTCTCACTGGGGATTGAGCTGGAAGGTGTCGATGATCAAGCCTATAGCGATGCTCAGTATCAAAGCCTCAACCTCCTGGTCAACGAATTGATTCAACACTACCCGATGATCACCGCACAACGTATTTGCGGGCACAGTGATATCGCCCCAGAACGTAAAACCGATCCAGGCCCAGCCTTTATCTGGCAATATTTACAGGCAAAACAACATGGAGAAATATCATGAGTTTTCTAGTTTTAATGCTCACCATCTTGATTGAAAAACTATCGCACTGGCGTACAGCATTACAAAAAGATCAATGGTGGCATGCGCAACTTAAACGCAGCTCAAAGCTGCTGCCCAAGCAACACACATTAGCTTTTCTCTTAGCCTTGAGCCTACCTGTTCTAGGTTTGGCATTACTACTGCTCGCATTAAAATCAGTGCTATACGGCTTATTATTGATTCCACTACACCTTCTGATCGTACTCTACAGCTTAAGCCGTGCTGACGTGCGCGCAGCACTAGGGCCATTTAGAGACGCTTGGCGTAGGCAAGATACGCATGCTGCCAGTCTCGCTGCTCAGCGCGATCTACTGGTTCAATCAGAAGAACCGGATGGTCTTTTACAAGCGGTGCAGGGCTATTTACTCTGGCAAGGTTATCAAGGCTTTTTTGCAATTATTTTCTATTACCTGCTTGGTGGTCCATTAGCGGCACTGACCTATCGTTTATTAGTTTTAACGGCAGAGCAGGTGCAATGGCCGCAAGCAGCAGGTTTGGCCACACGTCTATTGCATATTTTAGACTGGCTACCGGTACGTTTACTCAGCCTAAGTTTTGCTTTAATCGGCAACTTCATCACGGTTAACCGAGCACTTATGCATGATTTACTCTGTATCACTGAGCCGGCTAATAGCCTACTAAGTAAAACCGGTCGCGCAGCAGTTGAAGCAAAAAATCATGCCTTAGGCGAAGAAGGCACCGTTATTTTAGACAATATTTGGCTTCTTTTAGTCCGTTCAGCGGTACTTTGGTATGCCAGCACGGCGGTTTGGACATTATTTTTTTAGTCAAATGCACTGTTTTAAGCCGTTTAAACCCTGTGGAGAACCCCGCATAGGCTCGGTGCAATAAGCTGTGGATAACTCTGTGAATAATCGACCTGTGGATAACTAGCCCCTTTATCCACAGCTTATGTGCTGCAAGCACACACCTAAGTTACCCCTTCAACACAACCTTTAAAACGTCATAAGCTACTGATTAATAACAACTTTTAAAGGTTATCAACAGAATACTGGCTCAGTAGTAATAACAATAAATATAAGCTTTATATATTCATTTCTAATTTATTCTATCTCTCTATACGCACGGTAAGCAGAACTTTTCAAGAGCGGTTAATGGATATTTGATAAACAATTGCTACAGATAATTGACCTAAGCCTCAGCTTTCAATAGAATTGTCGGTCTATTTAACGGGGACCACTTCGGGACCCATTCAGCCCAAGAAGTCACCAGGTACCGAATCATGAAACGCACATTCCAACCCAGTACACTAAAACGCGCTCGTAACCACGGTTTCCGTGCACGCATGGCAACTGTCGGCGGTCGCGCTGTTATTCAGCGTCGTCGTGCCAAAGGCCGTAAGCGTCTGAGCGCATAATCCAGTCGAGCACAGCATGAATTTGGCCTTTGGCCGAGATAAGCGTCTGCTGACTCCTCAGCAGTTTAAAGCTGTCTTTGATTCTGCATCGAATAAAGTACCTGGCAAAAATGTCTTGTTACTTGCTCGTGAAAACCAACTCGAACATCCACGTCTCGGGTTGGTTATTGGTAAGAAAAGCGTAAAACTTGCTGTTGAGCGCAATAGAATAAAACGTCAAATACGAGAATCCTTTCGCCATAATCAAGATATTTTGACTGGTGTAGATATCGTTATTGTTGCCCGCAGGGGTATTGCTGATTTGTCTAATATTGAGCTTCGACAACAGTTCGATAAAATGTGGAAACGCTTGGCCCGCCAGCGTACAGCTGCATTGCAAACAGCCCCAGCTGATTCAGCAGGGTCGACCCATGCGTAAATTGGTGATTTTGCCAATTAAGTTTTATCGTTATGCAATCAGTCCCATGATGGCAAGTCATTGTCGCTTTTACCCAAGTTGTTCATGTTATGCCATTGAAGCAATTGAACAGCATGGTGCAATTCGTGGTGGCTGGTTAGCCATGCGACGACTTGGGCGTTGTCACCCTTGGAATGCGGGAGGTTTTGATCCCGTACCGCCTCCTTCCTGTTCATCTTCTACGGCCGAGTAATCATGGATATCCAACGTACGATCCTGCTCGTTGCCTTAGCTGTTGTGTCTTATATGATGGTTCTTCAGTGGAATCAAGACTACGGCCAGGCACCAGTAACAGCAGCAATAACCCAATCAAGTACAGTTAATCAAAACGCATCGTCAAATAATCAAGCGATTAATAACACTGCTAGCACAGCCGATAATGATGACGTGCCCGTTGCGATCAATGAGCGTGCTCAAGATCCTACCTTGGTCAGCAATGTTGTTAGCAATGATTTGATTTATGTACAGACGGATGTATTGCAATTGGCGATTGATCCCAATGGTGGTGATATCGTTGAGTTAAAACTCAGTCAGTATCCGCGTCATGCCTCCAATCCTGATATTCCATTGCAGTTATTTGAAAACAGCAATGAGCGTGTCTATGTCGCACAAAGTGGTTTAGTCGGTGCCAATGGCCCTGATGCACGCGCCAGCGGTCGTCCGTTGTACAGCGCTATTCAACAAAATTTCACTTTGCAAGACGGCCAAGAACAACTCAATGTTGACCTTTCTTTCCAAGAAAATGGCGTCAACTATACCAAGCGCTTTACCCTGCACCGTGGTTTAAGTGTTGAATGTTCTGCGCGTGAAATCAGTCAGCGTAAACTGGAATGTATCAACCAGCAGGCGTATCAAATTGATTTAACCTACCTGGTGGATAACCAAAGCGAGCGCGAGTGGAAAGGTAATTTATTTGCCCAACTCAAGCGTGATGGTCAAGGCGATCCATCCTCAACCACTGCGACCGGTACAGCGACCTATTTAGGTGCTGCGCTGTGGACAGCTGATGAGCCGTACAAAAAATTATCCATGAGCAATATGGATGATAAAAAGTTTAATCAGGCTGTCGAAGGTGGTTGGGTTGCTTGGCTACAGCATTACTTTGTAACGGCATGGGTGGCAAATCCTGAGCAAACCAATCAGGTCACTACCCGTAAAGACAGTAAAGGCAATTACATCATTGGTTATACCAGCCCTGCGATGACTGTTGCTGCAGGTGAACATGCACAGGCTAGCGCAACTTTATATGCCGGTCCTAAAATTCAAAGTCACCTAAAAAACTTGTCACCAGGTTTAGAACTGACAGTTGATTACGGATTTTTGTGGTTTATTGCTCAGCCTATTTTCTGGTTACTGGGCGTTATCCACAGTATTTTAGGTAACTGGGGTTGGTCAATTATTGTCCTCACCATCCTAATTAAGCTAGCCTTCTTCCCCTTGTCCGCCGCCAGCTATAAATCAATGGCGCGTATGCGTGCCGTTGCGCCAAGAATGGCTGCGCTAAAAGAAGAACATGCGGGTGATCGCCAAAAGCTGTCACAAGGTATGATGGAACTGTACAAAAAAGAGAAGATCAACCCGCTGGGCGGCTGCTTACCTATTTTGGTACAGATGCCAGTGTTCTTATCCTTGTACTGGGTATTGCTGGAAAGCGTGGAAATGCGTCAGGCTCCCTTTATGTTCTGGTTAACCGACTTGTCCAGTAAAGACCCGTTCTTTATTCTGCCAATCATCATGGGCTTGAGTATGTTTGTACAACAACAACTCAACCCAACACCACCGGATCCAATGCAAGCTAAAGTAATGAAGTTGTTGCCAATTATCTTTACCTTCTTCTTCCTCTGGTTCCCTGCAGGATTGGTATTGTACTGGGTGGTTAACAACCTCCTATCCATTGGTCAACAGTGGTACATTACTCGTAAGATTGAAAAATCAATGGCGGCTGCTAACGCGAGTTAGTCGAACCTATCGAGTTCACAACGCCCCTTTTTAGGGGCGTTGTGCTTTGTGAATACTGTTGAGGAAAATCGTTATGCCGATGTCGCGTGACACCATTGCCGCTATTGCCACTGCACAAGGGCGCGGCGGAGTAGGGATTGTTCGAGTTTCAGGTCCGCTGGCCCAGCAGATAGCCCAGCAGATGACAGACCGTGAATTAAAACCGCGTTACGCTCATTACGGCCCTTTTTATACCGACAATCAACAAGCCATTGATCAAGGTTTAGCCATTTATTTTGCCGGTCCTAATTCCTTTACCGGCGAAGATATTTTTGAGCTACAAGGCCATGGTGGTCCTGTGGTATTGGATATGCTGTTGCAGCGCTGCGTTGAACTCGGTGCGCGTTTAGCTCGCCCAGGCGAGTTCAGTGAGCGCGCTTTTCTCAACGATAAACTTGATTTAGCCCAAGCCGAAGCCATTGCTGACTTGATTGAAGCCAGTTCCACGCAGGCGGCACGCAATGCCTTGCGTTCTTTACAAGGGGTATTTTCTAAGCGGGTCAATGCGCTGACCGAGCAGTTGATTGCTTTGCGTATTTATGTGGAAGCTGCGATTGATTTTCCAGAAGAGGAAATCGATTTCTTAGCCGATGGGCATATTCTAAAGTTACTCACAGATGTGCAAAGTGAGCTTAAAGAGGTGGTACGCGAAGCCGGCCAAGGCGCTTTATTGCGCGATGGCATGAGTGTGGTGATTGCCGGTCGACCCAATGCGGGTAAGTCCAGTTTACTCAATAGTTTGGCCGGTTATGAAGCAGCGATTGTGACTGATATTGCAGGCACCACGCGGGATATTTTACGCGAGCATATTCATATTGATGGCATGCCTTTGCATGTCACTGATACCGCAGGTTTGCGTAACACTGCCGATCAAGTAGAAAAAATCGGGGTTGAGCGCGCTTTAAAAGCCATTCATGCAGCGGACCGAATTTTATTGGTGGTGGATGCCAATTCCAGCGAAGCCAATGATCCTTTCGCTTTGTGGCCTGAATTTTTAGACAGCACACCACACCCAGAAAAAGTTACCTTAATTCGTAACAAGGTCGATCTGTCCGGCGAGCCAGTGGCGATGCAGAGTAATACTGATGGTCATGTCACCATAAACCTCTGTGCCCGCAGCGGTGATGGGGTAGAGCTGCTGCGCGAGCATTTAAAAAGCTGCATGGGCTACAGCCAAACGATAGAAAGCAGCTTCAGCGCCCGTCGCCGTCATCTTGATGCGCTGAAACAAGCTGAGCAGTATTTAGCCAATGGTTACCAACAGCTGACGGTGGCCAGCGCCGGCGAACTCTTAGCTGAAGATTTACGTATGGCGCAACAGGCACTGGGTGAAATCACTGGCGAATTCACTGCAGATGATTTATTAGGACGGATTTTTTCCAGTTTTTGTATCGGTAAATAACTGATAGTGTTTGTGTTGCAGAAGTGACCTGTGGATAAGTATATGTAGATTATAAAAAAGGCCGTACTGGCATTCAGTGCGGCCTTTTTATATAAAACTTATCCACAGATTAAACTGTAAAGCTGACATCGAAGCAGAACACTGAAAACGTTGCCGTTACGACCCCAAGCATCAGGGTTAAATCTGTTTTATACCTTCTTTGCCAGAGAGATGAACTAGGTTTTGAATTTGTTCATTCTGTGACGCAAGAAGGCTATCCAGCACAACTCTGCTGCGCCCTATTAGGGCTAAGCCGCTTAGGTTTTTATGCATGGAAAAAGCAGCCAGCTAAGCTCATCAGTGCGCAAGAATTAAAGCTATACCATACCGCACGGGATCTGTTTCGTAAGAGCCGAGAGAGCTTTGGTAGTCGTGAATTAATGAAGGTATTGCGTAAAAAACACTTTAACGTGGGGCGTGCTAAAACACGTAGCACATGCGTAAGCTGAACCTGATTGTTAAGCAGCGTGTGGCTGACAGAGTGACCACCAAACGTGAGTTAACGCACGATGTGACACCGAACTTGGTTACCGACTCAGCCAAATTAAGTTTGGGCAGGCGATGTAACCTACTTAAAAACGGGTGAAGGTTGGATGTATTTAAGCATTGTTATGGACCTGAACTCGCGCCGAATCATCGGCTAGACCATCAGCTCGCGGATGACAACGGATTTAATCCTGCAGTCGCTACGGCAAGCCTACTGGCTGCGTAAGCGGCCTAAGGGCGTGATATTCCACAGTGACCGCGGCTCTCAATACACCAGCAAAACGCTGAGAAAAGAGTTAGTTAAAATGAACATCAAACCGTCAATGGGTGATGTGGGAGCCTGCTGGGATAACGCTGTTGTTGAGCGTTTCTTTGGCAGCTTAAAGCACGACTGGATACTAAAAGTACACCACAAAACGCGTGAGGAAATGGCTAACGATGTGGCAGCCTCTATGCGCAACTACAACTTAGAAAGGCTTCATACGGCGAATGGCGACATGAGTCCAGTTGAGTATGAAAAATGTAAAAACAAAGTGTCTACTTTTGCTTGGCCGAACAGGGCAAAGAGTGGACAGAGTTCAATGTGGGGAGCGAAAACTTCCTTTACGGTGTGTGGGGTGACAGTCTCAGTAACATCTATGCCGTAGGCTTATCTGGCACCTTGGCTCACTTTGATGGCCAGCGTTGGCACCAAATGGCGACCCGTTTACGGGCAGACCTATTGGCTATCTCCGGCTCAAAAAAGGCAGGCGTTTTTATTGTGGGCACCCACGGCTGTGTACTGCGCCTACAAGACGATCAGTGGCTGGCAGAGCAAAGCAGTACCGATGTAGGACTGCGCTCAGTCTGCGCCACTCAAACTGGGGCTGTTTACGCCGTTGGCGATCGTGGCACCATTATTCGCCGCGGTTAACCCATAATCGCAGTATCTGCCTCGAACGATTCATCGACTCGACTGGGCAGCTGCCGCGGTTTTATTAAGCCAATACCATTATTTTACACATCTATCTGCTTCTCGTCCTCGCTTCACGCAGGCTATTAAGCCTCTGTTATCTCAATACTTATCAGCTATTTTCTGTCAGTCCAGCAGCCTACTCTAAAAATATCCGTTTGATTCCTATCTATTGCTGCCACAAAACACTCTGTATTGATCTTTTTTAAAACTATTTTCCCCCCTAAGCTCTGTGGAGAACCGCTGCTGAGCACGGTTGATAAACGGTGGTTAAGTCTGTGGATAACTTCACCTGTGGATAACTCACTGCTTTGTCCACAAGCTTAGGACGCTTATCCCTCTGCCTTAAGGGCGCTTCTCAACACCCTTTTGACAGATACAAGTTATTGATTTTAAAAGAATTTATAAGGTTATCAACAAAAAGTGAGCTGACTAGTAATAGCAGTAATAATAAGCTTTATATCTTTATACTTAACTTATATCTATTTACCTTGCCGTCCAGTGCAAAGCAAAAGCTTAGTGATGAAACCTTCTGCAAAGCTGCGTAAAAATCTATACTATTGCTGTCCTGGAACTCGCTAGCGGCAAACCCAATAGCCTTGTAGATCAATGCACTGTGTCAAACACAACGACTGCATAGATCAGTTCATCCGTTTTTAGATACAATCCTGAGGTGTATGGTGGATTATCCTTCCCGTTTTGACGTGATAGTAATTGGTGGTGGCCACGCAGGTACTGAAGCTGCGTTAGCCTCTGCTCGCATGGGAGTAAAAACCTTATTACTGACTCACAACATCGAAACCCTCGGGCAGATGAGCTGTAATCCAGCCATTGGTGGAATTGGTAAAAGTCACTTAGTCAGAGAAATTGATGCGCTGGGCGGTGCCATGGCAACCGCCGCTGATTTAAGCGGTATTCAGTTTAGAATTCTCAACAGCCGTAAAGGTCCAGCGGTTCGAGCCACTCGTGCACAAGCTGACCGTGTTCTTTACAAAGCGGCGATTCGTGAAATTTTAGAGCACCAACCTAATCTGTGGATTTTCCAACAGGCGGTTGAAGATTTGATTGTAGAAAACGATCAAGTGCGTGGTGCTGTGACGCAAATGGGTTTACGCTTTTTTGCTGACAACGTGGTATTAACCACAGGCACCTTCTTGGGTGGTCTAATCCATATTGGTTTACAAAACTATTCAGGTGGACGTGCCGGTGATCCACCCGCCAATGCGTTAGCGCAACGCATGCGTGAATTATCTTTACGGGTTAATCGCTTAAAAACCGGAACGCCACCGCGCATTGATGCGCGCTCGGTTAATTTTTCGGTAATGACTGAGCAACCCGGTGATACACCATTGCCTGTTATGTCATTTTTGGGTAATCGCGAACAACACCCAGAGCAAGTCAGTTGCTGGATTACTCATACCAACAGTAAAACCCACGACATCATTGCTAGAAATCTTGATCGCTCACCGATGTATGCCGGTGTGATTGAAGGGGTGGGGCCACGTTATTGCCCATCGATCGAAGATAAAATTCACCGCTTTGCCGATAAAGACAGCCATCAGATTTTTTTAGAGCCTGAAGGTTTAAAAACCCCAGAGCTGTATCCCAATGGAATTTCCACTTCCTTGCCCTTTGATGTGCAGTTGGATCTGGTGCACTCGATTCTTGGTATGGAAAATGCGCATATTATTCGCCCGGGTTATGCGATTGAATACGATTACTTTGATCCTCGCGATTTGAAATACAGTTTAGAAACCAAAGTGATTGCAGGTTTGTTTTTTGCTGGACAAATTAACGGCACCACGGGTTATGAAGAAGCCGGTGTGCAAGGCTTATTGGCTGGCAGTAATGCTGCTTTACGCTCACAAGGTAAGGACAGCTGGCATCCGCGCCGTGATGAAGCCTATTTGGGTGTATTGATTGACGATTTGATTACTTTAGGTGCGCAAGAACCCTACCGTATGTTTACCTCACGCGCGGAATACCGCTTGATTTTGCGTGAAGACAATGCCGATATGCGTTTGACTGAAAAAGGCCGTGAAATTGGTTTAGTTGATGACTATCGCTGGTCAGTATTTGAAGCCAAACGCGAAGCCATCATCTTAGAAGAACAACGTTTAAAAGACACTTGGGTACGCCCCGGCACGCCTTTAGGTGAAGCGGTGATGGCGAAATTTAATACGCCATTGACGCATGAATACAATTTATTGAATTTATTAGCCCGTCCAGAAGTGAATTATCTAGATTTGATCTCGGTCACTGGCGGTGGTATTACCGATGAACTGGTTGCTGAACAGTTAGAAATTAAAACCAAATATGCGGGTTACCTTGATCGTCAATTAGATGACATTGCCAAACTGCGTGCCAGTGAAGCGGTGAAATTACCGAGTGATATTGATTACGCCGTTATTTCTGGCTTATCTAAAGAAATTCAGCAAAAACTATCGGCCAGTCGTCCAGAAACCTTGGGGCAGGCCTCGCGTATTCCTGGGGTGACCCAAGCAGCGGTATCTTTGTTGATGGTGCATTTGAAAAAACGTAAAGCGACGCAAGTTTTGGAGCAGCCAGATTCATGAGTGTTACTACACAGCATGCGCAGGAATTAATTGAGGGCGCTCAGCAGCTCAATATTGCGTTAAGCGAACAGCAGCAACAGTTGTTATTACAGTATTTGGGTTTATTGATTAAGTGGAATAAAGCTTACAATTTAACCGCCGTGCGTAATCCAGATGAAATGGTCTCGCGGCATTTGCTCGATAGCCTCAGTGTGCTTACCTATGTTGAACAGTACGGTAACGATTGGCTGGATGTCGGCAGTGGCGGAGGGATGCCTGGCGTGCCCTTAGCCATTATGTTTCCAGAGCGCAAATTCACCTTGCTGGATTCTAATGGCAAAAAAACGCGCTTTTTAACTCAGGTGAAACTGGAGTTAAAATTGGATAACCTTGAAGTTATCCACAATCGCGTCGAAGCCTTTACCCCTGAGCGGGCTTTTTCTGGCATTATCTCGCGAGCATTTAGTTCGTTAGCAGATTTTAGCAACTGGACACGTCATTTAGGCGATCTAACAACCCATTGGTTAGCTATGAAAGGCGTGCATCCTGATGATGAGTTGCAAGCATTGCCAGAGGATTTTCGTCTCGATAGCTGTCAGGTTCTGAAAGTACCCGGCTGCCAAGGGCAACGACATTTATTGATCTTGCAGCGTCAATTATAATTTAGGAGATAATATGGGCAAGGTCTTGGCAATTGCCAATCAGAAAGGCGGTGTCGGTAAAACCACAACCTGTATTAACTTAGCCGCCTCCTTAGTGGCTACGCGCCGTCATGTACTGTTGATTGACCTTGATCCACAAGGCAATGCGACCATGGGCAGCGGTATTGATAAACACAGCTTGCAACATTCGGTACTGGATGTTTTAACTGGGCAAGCGAATTTAATCGATGTGATGCAGTTTTCTGAGCATGGTGGCTATCAATTGCTACCGTCCAATCGCGATTTAACCGCAGCGGAAGTGGTACTGCTGGATTTACCCAATAAAGAACGTCGTTTATTGGAGGCTTTAAAGCCGGTACGTGGTAACTATGATTATATTTTGATCGATTGTCCGCCCGCTTTAAGCATGCTTACGATCAACGCCTTAGTGGCTGCGGATTCGGTGATGATCCCGATGCAATGTGAGTACTTTGCCTTGGAAGGATTAACCGACTTGATTGGCAGTATCCAGCGCATTGCTGCGGAACTGAATCCTGCGCTGGAAATAGAAGGTATCTTGCGAACCATGTATGATCCGCGCTTAAGTTTAACCAATGATGTGTCGAATCAGTTAAAAGAGCATTTTGGTGAAAAACTGTATGACACCGTTATTCCACGCAATGTGCGCTTAGCTGAAGCGCCCAGCCATGGATTGCCAGCCTTGGTGTATGATAAACAGTCCCGTGGTGCTCAAGCTTATTTAGCGCTTGCTGGTGAATTATCACGTCGCCAGCGCGTCAGTCAGCGCGCTGCAACACGCGCATAAGGAATCATTATGGCGGTTAAAAAACGTGGCCTCGGACGTGGACTGGATGCATTGCTGGGTGGTGCAACAGCCAATACTCGGCAAGAGCAAGCAGCGCAAGTCAATACCAGTGAATTGCAACATCTGAGTGTAGAGTGCATTCAGCGCGGTAAGTATCAGCCGCGCGGTGATATGGATCAAACCAGCTTGGAAGAGCTGGCGCAATCGATCAAGGCACAAGGCGTTATGCAACCTATTGTTGTGCGTCTGATTGCTGAAAACAGCTATGAAATTATTGCCGGTGAACGCCGTTGGCGCGCTTCTAAACTGGCAGGTTTAGCTACCATTCCAGTATTGGTGCGTGATGTCACCGATGAAGCGGCGATTGCCATGGCGTTGATTGAAAATATCCAACGCGAAGATTTAAGTCCGATCGAAGAAGCGGTTGCTTTACAACGTTTGCAAAAAGAATTTGAGTTGACCCAGCAAGAAGTGGCTAATGCGGTAGGTAAGTCACGTGCTACTATCGCCAACTTATTGCGCTTAATTGGTTTGCCTGACGAGATTAAAACCTTGCTTAGCCATGGTGATCTAGAAATGGGCCATGCCCGTGCGTTGTTGGGGTTACCGCTCGATCAGCAAGTTGAGGCGGCGCGACATGTTGTCGCTAAGGGCTTTACTGTTAGACAAACCGAAGCCTTGGTTCGTAATATGTTGGTTGACAAGGCTGTTGTAGAGAAACCCGTTATTGATCCGGACGTGAAGCGTTTGGAACAAAAACTGGCCGAGCGTTTAGGTACTCAAGTACAGATTAAACACGGCCAAAAGGGCAAAGGACAACTGGTTATCAGTTATGCCACATTAGAAGAGTTGCAAGGTGTTTTAGCGCATATACGCTAATTTTTATAGCTGTTGGTCGTAAATATACGACATGACAGTTGAATGAGCGGCGTTAGCATCTTATACTCTGCGCGCAATTTTGTTGCTATTCGTTTCAAAGTGAAAAAATAGCGAAGGAATCAGATCAACAGTGGCGTATCGAAATAAAGTTCCTTTTCATCGTCAGCCAATGTTTCGCGTCATCGTGCTACAGGCTGCGATGGGCGCACTGATCGGATTGTTATTTGGTTTCACACAAGGATGGGTCGCCGCATACTCGGCTTGGCTGGGTGGGCTGACTGCATTACTACCGAATGCTTACTTTACGTACAAAGCATTTCAGTACTTTGGTGCGCGTTCCATAGCTGTCATTGTTCAGTCTTTTTGGGCTGGCGAAATGGGAAAATTAATTCTTACAGCATTGCTTTTTGCAGTGTTGTTCTTGGGGGTGAAGCCATTGAACGTACTTGCTGTGTTCATTGGTTATATTTTGGTGCAGATGACGTCTGCAACATCACTTCTTTTGACGAAAAGCTTTCTAAAGCGTTGAGCGGTTGAGGCATTTATGGCACAAGACTCTGTTGGATATATTCAGCATCACTTACAAAATCTGACCTATGGTAAGTTAGATGGCACTTGGCAGTTTGCACAAACTGCAGAGCAAGCCAGTGATATGGGCTTTATGGCAATCCACGTGGATACCATGGCGATGTCATTACTGATGGGCTTTATTTTCTTGTTTTTATTCCGTCGCGTGGCCGTTAAAGCCAACGAAGGTGTACCGACAGGACTACAAAACTTCGTTGAAGTGATTGTTGAATTTGTACAAAATATGGTTCGCGACACCTTTTACGGTCGTAGCGCACTGATTGCTCCATTAGCACTGACCGTTTTCATGTGGATCTTGCTAATGAACAGCTTAAAATGGATTCCAATTGATGTGATTCCAAGTTTAGCTGCTGCTGCGGGCTTACCCTATTTTAAATATGTACCTACTGCTGATCCAAACGCTACGTTCGGTATTTCTATTGGTGTGTTCTTCTTAATTGTGTTCTATAGCATTAAGATTAAAGGCATCGGTGGTTACACTAAAGAGCTGTCGTTTACCCCTTTTAAACACTGGTCGCTGATCCCGTTTAACTTGTTTCTTGAGTTATTAGGTCTGTTTACCAAACCATTAAGCCTTGCTTTGCGTCTGTTTGGTAACATGTACGCCGGTGAAGTGGTGTTTATCCTCATTGCGCTACTGCCGTTTTACGTACAGTGGGCGCTTTATGGGCCATGGGCAATCTTCCATATTCTGGTGATCCCGTTACAGGCCTTTATCTTTATGGTGCTGACCATCGTTTACCTGAGTTCAGCCCACGAAGAGAGCCATTGACGCGAAAGCGGGCGTTAACTTAAAACTTTAACTGTAAACTTGAAAACTTAAAACTCTAGGAGTAACTATGGAAATTGTAATTATCGCTGCTGCCATCATCCTCGGTATGGGCGCATTAGCAACTGGTTTAGGCTTTGCAATCTTAGGTGGCAAATTGCTCGAATCAACCGCGCGTCAGCCTGAGTTGGCACCACAATTACAAACTAAAACCTTTATCATGGCTGGTCTACTTGACGCTGTTCCAATGATTGGTGTTGGTATGGCTATGTACCTGATCTTCGTTGTAGCTCCTGGTATGGCAGGCTGATCTAGCGATTTCATCGCGCAGTAAAAATTACTGCGCGAAGTTATCTTTAAGATAAACAACGAAATAGCATGAGGTAGATCAGTGAATATTAATTTGACGCTTATTGGTCAATTGATTTCCTTCGCTATTTTTGTATGGTTTTGCATGAAGTTCGTATGGCCTCCAATTACGAATGCAATGGATGCACGCCAGAAGAAAATTGCTGAAGGTTTAGATGCAGCTGGACGCGCCGAGCGCGACCTAAAGCTTGCTCAAGAAAAAGCGACAGAAATGTTGCGTGACACGAAAAAAACTGCTTTAGAAATTCTTGATAAAGCGAATAAAACTGCCAGTGAAATCGTTGAAGAAGCTAAGCAACAAGCGCGTGCCGAAGGCGAACGTTTGATAGCTAACGCTAAAACAGAGATTGATCTTGAAGTGAATCGCGTAAAAGAAGATCTTCGTGCACAAGTTTCGGTATTAGCGGTTGCGGGCGCAGAACAAATCCTCGGTTCGTCTGTGGATGCAAGCGCTCATAATCAACTGGTCGAACAATTGGCCGCACAACTTTAAGCGAGGCAAGCGATGCTGAATATCAATACGCTTGCTCGACCTTACGCAAAAGCAGCATATGAGTTTGCTTCGGCTGCAGGTCAAGTTGACGCTTGGTCTGCGATGTTGGCATTAACTGCAGCGGCGGTAACAGAGCCGGTCATTATCAAGCAGCTGGGTAATCCTGCGCTGACTCGAGAAGGCAAGGTCGCGTTTCTAAAGCAAATGTGTGAAGGCAATATCGACGAAACATTCGGTAACTTTCTTAGCGTTCTTGGCGAGAATAGCCGTTTGACTTTACTCACTATAGTGCAAGAGATGTTTGAAGCTTTTAAAGCTGATGCTGATCGTACTGTAGAGGTTGAAGTACAGTCTGCTTTTGAACTGAGCGCAGAACAACTCCAAACACTGGCTGCCGCCTTATCCAAGCGGCTTGATCGTACCGTTCAACCCAAAGCGACTGTAAATCCCGCTTTAATTGGCGGTTTGCACATTCGTGCTGGTGACTTAGTTATTGACGGTTCGATCCGCGGCAGACTGAATAAGTTAGCCGAAGCGTTGAAATCCTGATTTGAGGGGCATGGCATGCAGCAACTGAATCCTTCCGAGATTAGCGAGATCATCAAGCAGCGTATTGCTAAGCTTGATGTATCTGCGCAAGCCCGTAATGAAGGCACAATCGTCAGCTTGTCTGACGGTATCGTACGTATCCACGGCTTAGCCGATGTAATGTACGGTGAAATGATTGAATTCCCAGGTGGTATTTTTGGTATGGCACTCAACTTGGAGCGTGACTCCGTTGGTGCTGTAATCTTGGGTAGCTTCTTCGGTTTGACCGAAGGTATGAGCGCCAAGTGTACCGGTCGCATCCTTGAAGTTCCGGTTGGTCCTGAACTGTTAGGTCGTGTGGTTGATGCACTGGGTAATCCAATTGATGGCAAAGGTCCAGTCGAAACCAAATTAACTGACGCAGTTGAAAAAGTTGCTCCAGGTGTAATTTGGCGTAAGTCGGTCGATCAACCTGTACAAACAGGTTACAAATCTGTCGATGCGATGATTCCTGTTGGCCGTGGTCAGCGTGAGTTGATCATTGGTGACCGTCAAATTGGTAAAACTGCTCTGGCTATCGATGCCATCATTAACCAAAAAGACAGCGGCATTAAGTGCGTCTACGTGGCCATCGGTCAAAAGCAATCAACCATTGCTAACGTAGTACGTAAACTTGAAGAGATGGGTGCACTGAGCAACACTATTATTGTTGCTGCCAGCGCATCTGAATCTGCTGCACTGCAATACTTGGCACCTTATGCCGGTTGCACCATGGGCGAGTACTTCCGTGACCGTGGTGAAGATGCGTTAATCGTTTACGATGACCTGTCTAAACAAGCGGTTGCTTACCGTCAGATTTCTCTGTTGTTACGTCGTCCACCAGGACGTGAAGCGTATCCAGGTGACGTGTTCTACCTCCACAGTCGTTTGTTGGAGCGTGCATCACGTGTATCTGAAGAGTACGTTGAAGCATTCACCAATGGTGCAGTGAAAGGCAAAACCGGTTCTTTAACCGCGCTGCCAATCATTGAAACCCAGGCGGGTGACGTATCAGCGTTCGTACCAACCAACGTAATTTCTATTACTGATGGTCAGATCTTCCTTGAGTCAGCCATGTTTAACTCAGGTATCCGTCCAGCAGTCAACGCAGGTATTTCGGTATCGCGTGTTGGTGGTGCAGCTCAGACTAAGATTATTAAGAAGCTTTCCGGCGGTATTCGTACTGCACTGGCTCAGTACCGCGAATTGGCGGCCTTTGCTCAGTTTGCTTCTGACTTGGATGAAGCGACGCGTAAACAGCTTGAGCACGGTCAACGTGTAACTGAGCTGATGAAACAGAAACAGTACGCACCAATGTCTATCGCTGATATGTCTGTGTCTTTGTATGCTGCTGAACGTGGCTTCTTGACCGATGTAGAAGTTAATAAAGTGGGTGCTTTTGAGGCAGCCTTGTTAGCCTTCTTCAAACGTGACTACGCTGACTTAATGGCGAAGATCAATGAGAAGGGTGACTTTAATAACGATATCGATGCTTCTATTAAAGCAGGCATCGAGAAGTTTAAGGCCACTCAGAGCTGGTAAGCCGCAGTGGGGGTGTTAAAGCCCCTACTTGCTTAACCTGAAGGGTGACAAATGGCAGGCGCAAAAGAGATTCGCAGTAAAATTGCGAGCATCAAAAGTACGCAAAAGATTACAAGTGCCATGGAAAAAGTGGCGGTCAGTAAAATGCGCAGAGCACAACAGCGCATGAATCTTGGCCGTCCCTATGCAGAGCGCATACGTCAGGTCATTGGCCATTTAGCTGAAGCCAATGCCGAGTACAAGCATGCATTCATGGTCGAACGTCCGGTTAAACGCGTGGGTTATATCCTCGTGTCGACCGATCGTGGTCTATGCGGCGGTCTGAACTTTAACCTGTTCAAGGCCCTGATTAATAATATGAAGGGCTTACAACAAGATGGCGTTCAAGCAGAGTTCTGCGTGATCGGCAAAAAAGGTGTAAGTTTCTTCCGTAGTTACGGTGGCAATGTCGTTGCAGCAATCACTGATCTCGGTGAGCAGCCAGCAATTACTGACTTAATTGGCAGTATTAAAATTATGCTGGATGGCTTTGCTGAAGGTCGTCTTGATCGCTTATACATAGTGTCCAACAAATTTGTGAATACTATGACGCAGAAACCAACAGTTGAGCAGTTAGTGCCACTGGCGGTTGATGTGGGACTCGAAGGCGATCGTCTTGGCTCTTGGGATTACATTTACGAACCTGATGCACAGCAATTGCTGGATGCTCTGATTGTTCGTTATATCGAATCTCAGGTCTACCAAGCGGTTGTTGAGAATTCAGCATGCGAACAAGCGGCTCGAATGATTGCAATGAAAAATGCAACAGATAATGCTGGTGACCTTATTGATAACCTACAACTGGTTTACAACAAGGCTCGTCAAGCAGCGATCACTCAAGAAATTTCAGAAATCGTCGGCGGCGCGGCCGCGGTTTAAGAACGGTTCAAATATTCAGAGGAACCAGATATGAGTAACGGACGTATCGTTCAAATTATCGGCGCCGTCATCGACGTGGAATTTCCACGTGAACAGGTCCCGAACATTTATGACGCACTGTTAGTACAGGGCGTTGAAACTACATTAGAAGTTCAACAACAGTTGGGCGACGGTGTAGTACGTACTATTGCCATGGGTTCGACCGAAGGTCTAAAACGTGGTCTAGAAGTGGTGAACTCAGGCGGTCCTATTACTGTACCAGTGGGCGTTAAAACCCTCGGTCGTATCATGGACGTATTGGGTAATCCAATCGACGAAGCGGGCCCAATTGGCGAAGAAGAGCGTTGGGGTATTCACCGCCCAGCACCGTCTTATGCAGAGCAAGCGGGCGGTAACGAAATTCTAGAAACAGGTATTAAGGTTATTGACCTTGTTTGCCCGTTCTCTCGCGGTGGTAAAGTGGGTCTGTTCGGTGGTGCCGGTGTTGGTAAAACCGTCAACATGATGGAGCTGATTCGTAACATTGCTATCGAGCACAGTGGTTACTCAGTATTCGCTGGTGTGGGTGAGCGTACTCGTGAAGGTAACGACTTCTACCACGAGATGAAAGACTCTAACGTACTTGATAAAGTAGCGTTGGTTTACGGTCAAATGAACGAGCCACCAGGTAACCGTTTACGTGTTGCTTTGACCGGCTTGACCATGGCGGAAAAGTTCCGTGACGAAGGTCGTGACGTACTGTTGTTTATTGACAACATTTACCGTTACACCTTAGCCGGTACTGAAGTATCTGCACTGTTAGGCCGTATGCCTTCAGCGGTAGGTTACCAGCCAACCTTGGCTGAAGAAATGGGTGTTCTGCAAGAACGTATTACCTCGACTAAGTCAGGTTCCATTACTTCTATTCAAGCGGTATACGTACCTGCGGATGACTTAACTGACCCATCTCCAGCAACCACGTTTGCGCACTTGGATGCGACTGTTGTTCTATCACGTGATATTGCATCTTTGGGTATTTACCCTGCAATTGACCCACTGGATTCAACCTCACGTCAACTTGATGCGTCAATCATTGGTCAAGAGCATTATGATTGTGCACGTGGTGTTCAGTACGTATTGCAACGCTACACCGAGCTAAAAGATATCATTGCGATTCTAGGTATGGACGAGCTGTCTGAAGAAGATAAGCAGTTAGTATCTCGTGCGCGTAAAATCCAACGCTTCCTGTCTCAGCCATTCTTTGTGGCCGAGGTCTTCACCGGTGCGTCAGGTAAATACGTATCGCTGAAAGATACCATCCGTGGTTTCCAAGGTATCTTAAATGGTGATTACGATCACATGCCAGAACAAGCGTTCTACATGGTTGGTAGCATCGAAGAAGCCGTTGAAAAAGCGAACAAAATGTAATTTGCGAGCCGTAATGGTGAGCAATAGGGCAGCGGGTGCATTGGCATCCGCTCAGCCGTAAAACTGAGGCGATTTATATGGCCAGCAGAACAGTCCAGTGTGACATTGTTAGTGCAGAAGAAGAGTTGTTCTCGGGTCGGGTCGAAATGGTCATCGCTCATGGTCACATGGGTGATTTGGGTATTTTGCCTGGTCACACCCCCTTGATCTCTACAATTAAACCGGGCCCTGTCCGGGTAATTAAGCAAGGTGGTGGCGAAGAGGTGTATTACATCTCGGGTGGCTTTATCGAAGTGCAGCCAAGCATGGTTAAGGTTTTGGCAGATACGGCAATCCGTGCTGCTGACCTTGATGAAGCGGCAGCTCTTAAAGCGAAAAAAGCTGCTGAACAAGCAATTCAAGAGCAGAGTGCTGATTTTGATTATGCGGCTACAGCGATACGCTTAGCAGAAGCGGTAGCGCAATTACGCACCATTTCGGAGCTGCGTAATAAAATCCGTCGATAAGCAAATCATGCTTCATCGAAACAATAAAAAAGGGTAGCCTATGGCTGCCCTTTTTTATTGCTTATTTTTCAAATTTTAAGCGCCGTACAACTTTTTATTTAGGATTTATAGCATGTCGTTGGATATTATTATTCTCGCCGCTGGCCAAGGTACGCGTATGCGTTCGGCCTTACCCAAAGTACTGCATCCCATCGCTGGCCAACCCATGCTCACGCATGTAGTGCAAACAGCACGGCGCTTACAGCCAGACAGTATTCAAGTGGTGATTGGCCATGGTGCTGAGGCTGTACGTGAGCAGCTTGCTGCTGACGATATTAATTTTGTCGTACAAAACGAACAGTTAGGTACCGGTCATGCGGTTGCGCAAGCGGTGCCTTACTTAAAGGCAGAGCACACCTTAGTGTTATACGGTGATGTGCCTCTGATTGAGGCTGCTACGCTAGAAAGCTTGTTGACGCAGCTCTCGACAGACAGCATGGCGTTATTGACAGTCAACCTCGATAACCCCGCCGGTTATGGTCGTATCGTGCGCAACAGTGCCGGTGCAGTCCAAGCGATTGTTGAGCATAAAGATGCCAATTCTGAGCAGTTACAAATCAGTGAAGGTAATACCGGTATTCTTGCTGCTCCGCGCTTGGCCCTTACCGATTGGTTAAGCCGTCTATCCAATAGCAATGCCCAAGGCGAATACTACCTAACCGATATTATCGCCATGGCTGTAGCTGATGGCTTACGCGTCGCCACTGAAACTGCTGTTGATACGATGGAAGTACAGGGCGCCAATGATCGCCTGCAGCTTTCAGCGCTTGAGCGTCACTATCAGCAACGTGCGGCACGGCGTTTAATGGCGCAAGGCGTGACTTTGCTTGATCCTGCGCGTTTTGATCTGCGCGGTGAGGTCAGTGTTGGTCGTGATGTATTGATTGATATTAATGTGATCTTAGAAGGCTGTGTCGAGATTGCGGATAATGTTTCGATTGGCCCCAATTGCGTGATTAAAGACTCTATTTTACGTGCCGGCGCGGTGATTAAAGCCAATAGCCATTTAGACGGTGCTGATATTGGTGAAGGTGCCGACTGTGGTCCATTTGCGCGTTTACGTCCAGGAACCGTATTGGCTGCACGCGCACATGTGGGTAACTTTGTTGAGCTGAAAAATACCCGTCTAGGTGAAGCCGCTAAAGCCGGTCACCTAACCTATTTAGGTGACAGTGAGATTGGCGCACGCACTAATGTTGGCGCCGGCACTATTACCTGCAATTACGATGGTGCAAATAAATTTAAAACTGTGATGGGGGAAGATGTCTTTATTGGCTCAAACAGCTCATTGGTTGCACCGCTGCATTTAGGCGATGGTTCAACCACCGGCGCAGGCTCAACGATTACTGCAGATGTGCCCGCGCATGCGTTGGCCGTTGGCCGTGGGCGTCAGCGTAATTTAGAAAACTGGCCGCGACCAACAAAGCGTTAAGTTCAGCGACCCTGTCTGAAAGCTGCTTAGCGCTTTATGTGTTAAGCAGCTTTTTTTGTTTTGATAATTAATCAAAAGAAGAATTAAAAATTTGATTCTTAATGGATATTTGCTGATTCATCGTCCAGAAATCATAGAGCACACCCAGTAAGAAAAAACCGCCTGTGCATAAGTATAAAATCCCAGTGATCCATTTACCTTGATACATACGGTGCACGCCGAATACACCTAAAAAAGTTAAGAGAATCCACGCAATATTGTAATCAATACGGCCTGCATGAAAGCGAAGGCTCGCTTGTCGGTCCATGCTGGGGATTAAAAATAAATCAATAATCCAGCCGATAAAGAACAAGCCCAGGGTAAAAAACCAAATGGTTCCAGTGATGGGTTTGCCGTAGTAAAAACGATGCGAACCTAAAAAACCAAAGATCCATAACAAATAACCCATGACTGGGGTGTGGCTGTCTGTGCTGTAACGCATAATACAATCCTTCATCTGAGTCGTAGCTATACGACTGGTCGCTGATCAAATAGTTGCGTGCTTATTTATCTATACCTGGGTCAAGACGCGCTTCAATATCGTGCTTAAGCGGTTGACGTAGACCACATAAAAACGCTAATTCAGCTACGACAAACAATGGGCCAATGGCTAAGCCCATAATGTCATCGATAAACGCAGGTTTACGACCTTCATAATAGTGTCCGATAAACTGAATCATCCAACCGATGATAAAGCTACTGATACCCCAAGTTAACCAAGCGCTTGTGGATAACTGCGCGCAATGCATTGCCAACCATACACAGAGAGCAAGCAAGACCGTCATGCTTGCTCCGAGGCTCAGATCCAAGCCTAGATAAAACACAGCGGCGGCAATACTTACGGCCAGTGCGGGCGATAGCCAAAGCCCATAGACAAAAAATCCAGGGCGTGAGAGTAAAATAGCCACAGCGATAACAATCAGTGGAATCCCTATAAAGTGACTCATAATATTGCGCTGATCGCGGTGATAAGCTGCATATTGAGTTAAGTGATCAGTTAGCGTTTTCATTATTGGCTTTACGCTGATACACAATAGATTCTTGATCGTAGACTTGATAAATGCACTCCATCAACGACTGTATATTTGAATTTTCATCCATATTGCGTGCCGCTAAAAATACAGGGCTGATCGCTGCCTTATCCAATAGTGGGATAAATTTTAGATTGGGGATCTGAATCGCTCTAGCACTTTGCGGAATAATACAAATACCTTCATCTGCAGCCACTAAGCCCAAGGCCAGCTGAACCTCTCGCACTTCTATTAAATGGCTAGGGTCGAAGCCATGCTCATAAAATAAACTGCGCATCTGAGTCGAAAAATTAGGCTTAGAATGATTAGGATAGATGAAAATATTTTCATCAATAATATTAGATAAATACAAGCCTTGCTCAAAGATACAGAGATGGTGCTGTGCGTGTACAGCAACCATTAATGGTTCCTCTCTTAACAAAATACGGTGGATTGCTGGGTCTGAGATCCTCAAACGGCCAAATCCTACATCTATTTTCCCTTCTTTTAGTGCTTCTATTTGTTGTTTTGTATTCATTTCTTGCAGCTCTATTCTCAATTTCGGCTGCTGTTGACGGAATAAGTAAATTATCTTTGGTAGTAAGCCGAACAATAAAGAGCCCACAAAACCAATAGTCAAGGTTTTTTCAGCCGTGCCCACGCGTTGGGTCATCATTTTTATTTCTTCTGCATTGGCTAAAAGCTTTACAGCATGTAGATAAAAGAATTGACCAACCTCAGTTGTTTTTACCGGCCGACTGCCACGCTCAAAGAGCTGTACGCCTAGCTCAAGCTCAAGATTTTGAATTTGGCGGCTTAATGGTGGCTGTGAAATAAAGAGCCTCTCCGCCGCTTTTGTATAGCTCTGCTCTTCAACAACAGCAACATAATATTTCAAGTGCCGTAATTCCACTTCCGTATACCTTTAAAGTATAAAAAGATGCTGATTAAGTCTTAGACAGCAGTAAATTTGTTCTATTAGAGTATAGGCAGTCAATGAGCAGCACAAGAAATATAGGCGAATTATGTATAAAAATATAGAAACATTGCTGGTGAAAATTCCAACTATTCGCCCACATAAAATGGCCGTAGCCACAATGCACGCGCAAACATTAGTTTTGGTTAAAGTGACCACTGATGATGGTGTTATTGGTTGGGGTGAAGCAACGACTATTGGTGGTTTGGGTTATGGTGAAGAAAGTCCAGAGAGTATCAAGGCTAATATTGAAAGCTATTTTTCTCCTCTGATGAAGTCTTTACCGCCAGCAAACTTAGCTCAAACACTGTTTGCAATTAAAAATAATATTCAAGGTAATCGCTTTGCTAAATGTGCGATTCAAACTGCATTACTGGATATTCATGCACAGCGATTGGGGCTGCCTTTAAGTGAAGTATTAGGTGGGCGTTTACGTGAAAGCGTTCCCGTGTTGTGGGTTTTAGCATCAGGTGATACAGAAAAAGATATCGCTGAAGCGCATCAGATGATCAAGGCGAAACGACACAATATATTTAAACTGAAAATTGGCTCGCGTACGGTAGAAGAAGATGTTGAGCATGTGCTGTCTATTAAGCAGGCACTGGGTGCTGATGTATCAATTCGTGTTGATGTCAATCAGGCATGGACAGAACTCGAGGCTAATAAAGGTATTAGCCTCCTTCAAGCGGGGGGAATTGATTTAATTGAGCAACCTTGTACAACTGAAAATGACGACGCCATGGCGCGTCTTACGCGTAAGTTCGATATCGCAATTATGGCGGATGAGTCACTTAAGGGGCCTGAAACAGCCTATAACTTAGCAAAGCGTAATGCTGCTTCAGTATTTGCGGTGAAAATTGCTCAGTCAGGTGGCCTTCTAGAAAGTTGTGAAGTCAGTCGGCTTGCAATGCTTGCTGGAATTGATCTGTATGGTGGAACCATGCTGGAAGGCCCTGTCGGTACTATAGCCTCTGCCCATGTATTCTCTACATTTGAGAGCCTTGCCTATGGCACAGAACTTTTTGGTCCCTTGTTGCTGACCGAACATATTCTTAAAGCCCCGCTACAGTACGAAAATTTCGGATTGGTTATTCCAAGTACGCCTGGGCTTGGAATCGAGTTAGATGAAAATAAAATTGATAACTTGCGTTTTAAATAACTATTAAATTGATTTTGGAGAATTTATGATTTTTCATGTACGTATGGATGTAAATATTCCGTTAGATATTGATGAAGAGAAAATAAATCAGATTAAGTTAAAAGAAAAAATGTATTCCCAGTCTTTACAAGAGCAAGGTAAATGGCGTCACTTGTGGAGGATTTCCGGCGAATATTCAAATATCAGTATATTTGATGTAGAGAGTAATGAAGAGCTACATAATCTATTACAAGGTTTACCTCTTTTCCCTTATATGGATATTAATGTTATGCCACTTAATCGTCATCCATCGTCTATTCGTGAAAGCGATATTTAATAAATATTAAATATCAAAGTAAAAAACAATTAAAATAAAAAGTAAAAGGTGAAAAAATGAAATATACAGATATTGAAGCACTTGTAAAAAAAATGAACATTGATACAGCAAAAGGTGCTGTTGATAAGCGAGTCCAAGAGATTGTCGTTCGTTTAGTCACTGATTTATTTAAAGCGATTGAAGATCTTGATTTAACTCAATCTGAAGTTTGGAAAGGTTTAGAGTACTTAACTGATGCAGGGCAGGCTAATGAATTAGGTTTATTAGCAGCGGGATTAGGTTTGGAACACTTCCTTGATCTTCGCGCTGATGAAGCCGATGCTCAGGCTGGCGTCATAGGCGGTACACCGAGAACGATTGAAGGGCCTTTATATGTTGCAGGGGCTCCTGAAACTGTAGGTTTTGCGCGTATGGATGATGGTTCTGAGTCAGATACGGTTGACACCCTATTTGTTGAAGGCTTGGTGAGAGATACAGAGGGTAATATTATTGAAGGGGCCAAAGTGGAAATTTGGCATGCCAATAGTTTAGGTAACTACTCATTTTTTGATAAAAGCCAATCTGATTTCAACTTGCGTCGCACCATTTTTACAGACACTAACGGTCAATATGTTGCACAGACAACAATGCCTGTTGGTTATGGCTGCCCACCAGAAGGCACAACTCAGGCGTTACTGAATAAGTTAGGCCGTCACGGCAATCGACCATCGCATATCCACTATTTTGTGTCGAGCCCAGGCTATAGAAAGCTGACCACACAGTTCAACCTTGAGGGTGATGAGTACCTTTGGGATGACTTTGCGTTCGCAACGCGTGATGGCTTAGTTGCAACTGCTGTTGATGTCACTGATAGCACTGCAATCGAAACTCGAGGCTTAAACAAACCATTTAAACAAATAAACTTTGATGTTGTATTAGTTAAAGATACGGCTAATGCCCCGACTACAGAAATTGAGCGTCGCCGCGCTTAAGTCAATTTGTGTATCAGTTACTGCCGGTACTTACTGGCAGTTACAACCTTTGTTTGCCTTGGTGTTTGGAGATAAGAATATGCCTAATATACCCGTTACTAATATTAGTCATCTCGATAGTATCGATGATTTACTTGTTGAAAATTATGAGACTGGCGAATTCAAGCTGCATAGATCTGTATTTACAGATAAAACTTTGTTCGACCTTGAGATGAAATATATCTTTGAAGGTAACTGGGTTTATTTAGCGCATGAAAGCCAAGTTAAAAATAATAACGACTACTATACAACTCATATTGGCCGTCAGCCGATTATTATTGCGCGTAATCGTACTGGTGAGTTAAATGGCATGATTAACGCGTGCTCACACCGCGGTGCACAGATTTGTCGTAATAAAAAAGGTAATAAGGCAACCTACACCTGCCCATTCCATGGTTGGACTTTTAACAACTCTGGTAAATTATTAAAAGTTAAAGATCCTGTTGATGCTGGGTATTCTGATTGTTTCAATACAGAAGGCTCACACGACCTGAAAAAACTAGCACGCTTTGAAAGCTATAAAGGCTTTTTGTTTGGTAGTTTAAATCCAGATGTATTGCCGTTAGAAGAATTTCTAGGTGAGACCACTAAAATTATTGACATGATTGTAGGTCAGTCTGATCAGGGTTTAGAGGTGTTGCGCGGAGCTTCAACTTACGTGTATGACGGTAACTGGAAACTGACCGCTGAAAACGGTGCTGATGGCTACCATGTTTCCGCCGTGCATTGGAACTATGCCGCGACCACCCAACAGAGAAAAGAAAAAGATGCTGTTGATAATATTCGTGCAATGAGCGCGGGTAGCTGGGGTAAGCAAGGCGGTGGTTCATATGGCTTTGATAATGGCCATATGTTGCTTTGGACACAGTGGGCCAACCCAGAAGATCGTCCTAACTTTACTAAGTCTGAAGAATATACTAAAAAATTTGGCGCACCCATGTCCAAGTGGATGATCGAGCGTTCACGTAACTTATGCCTCTATCCAAATGTTTATTTAATGGATCAGTTTGGTTCGCAAATACGTGTGCTGCGCCCGCTTTCTGTTGACAGAACAGAAGTCACTATTTATTGCATTGGCCCTGTTGGAGAAGCGTCAGAAGCACGTGCAAGACGTATTCGTCAATATGAAGACTTTTTTAATGCGTCAGGTATGGCAACACCTGATGATCTTGAAGAGTTCCGCGCCTGCCAAGAGGGCTACAACGGTATTGCGCTTGAGTGGAATGATATGTGCCGTGGATCAAAACATTGGGTCCAAGGGCCTGATGCTGTAGCTGATGAAATTGGTCTTAAGCCAAAGCTAAGCTGTATTAAAACTGAAGATGAAGGTCTGTATTTAGCGCAGCATCAGTACTGGCTAAGTGCGATGAAAAAAGCAATTACTGCAGAGCAGAACCTTGCGATCTTAAATGCTTCAGAGCAGGGAGAGTAGTCATGAGCGTTACGCCAAACATAGTGGATGTTAAAGCATTTTTATATCGTGAAGCTCGTTTACTGGACGATGAGCGCTGGGATGATTGGTTGGCATGTTATGCACCAAGCGCATCTTTTTGGATGCCTTCTTGGGATGATGACGATCGTCTAACTGAGGATCCGCAGTCTGACATCTCACTGATTTATTATGCCGACCGCCAAGGCTTAGAGGATCGTGTTTTCCGTATAAAAACAGAGCGCTCTTCTGCAACCATGCCAGATACACGAACCAGTCATAATATTAGTAACGTTGAAGTTGTTGAGTGTGATGGCAGTAAAGTTACCGTTCGTTTTAATTGGAACACTTTAAGTTATCGTTATAAGAAAAGTTATAGTTATTTTGGTATGTCTCGTTATGAAATTGACTTTTCTGGTGAGCACCCACAAATACTTAGTAAGTATGTGATTCTGAAAAATGATTATATCAATCAAGTTATTGATATTTATCATCTTTAAAATCTGTCTTGTTCGGTAATAATTTCAGCTATTTAAAAACTGGCTGAAAGATAAAGTGTTTTAAGGTTTTATATAGGATCTTCAGTCATGTCAAATCATAATGTAGCTCTTCAGTTTGAAGATGGTGTTACGCGCTTTATTACAGTTGCTCAGGGTGAGATTTTATCTGATGCTGCGTATCGTCAAAAAATTAACATCCCCTTAGACTGTCGTGATGGTGCCTGTGGAACATGCCGAGCATTTTGCGAGACGGGCTCCTTTGATATGCCTGAAGAGACATATATTGAAGATGCTTTAACGCCAGAAGAGGCTGCGCAAGGTTATATTTTAGCTTGCCAATGTAAGCCAACCTCAGATGCGGTATTTCAGATCCAGGCGTCTTCTGACGTGTGTAAGACTGAAGTGCATGAGTTCCAAGGGACCTTAGCCAACCTTGATAAAGTCTCAGACTCTACGATCGCTTTTGATATTAAGCTTGATGATGGGCAGCCAGAGATTAATTTCTTAGCTGGCCAATATGTCAAAGTTTCTATTCCGGGCACCAGCGAATCGCGCTCTTATTCTTTCAGTACTAAACCAGGTGAGAGCTTGACTGGTTTTGTTGTACGCAATGTTACCAATGGCCAGATGAGTGAGTACCTCAGTGTTAACGCAAAAGTAGGTGATCCCATCACTTATACAGGGCCTTATGGCAGTTTTTACTTACGTACTATTGTGCGTCCGACCATTATGTTTGCTGGTGGCACTGGTATTGCTCCCTTTTTATCCATGCTGCAAGTGCTTGAAGACAAAGGTTCTGAGTATCCAATTCGTTTAGTGTTTGGCGCCACTAACGATTTTGATCTCGTGGCGCTAGATAAGCTCAATGCGCTGCAAGATAAATTCCCTTGGTTTGAATTTCGTACCGTTGTTTCTAGTCCTGAAATCAATTATCCGCGCAAAGGGTATGTCACGGGCCATGTTGAGAGTGAATGGCTTAATGCCGGTGATGTCGATATTTACCTCTGTGGGCCTGTCCCTATGGTTGATTCTGTGCGCGGTTGGTTAGATAGCGAAAGCGTCCATCCTGCAAACTTCTTTTTTGAAAAATTCTCAGCAAATTAAATTTTCTGGAGAAAATAAGTATGTTAGATCGTCAAAGATTTTTAAATAAAGTCGTTATTGTGACCGGTGCGGCTCAGGGGATTGGTCGCGGTGTTGCTGTGCAAATCGCCGCAGAAGGTGCACAAGTGGTGCTAGTTGATCGCTCAGAATATGTGGCAGAAGTCTTCAACGAGATTAAACAGGCTGGCGGCGAAGCGATTACAGTTAATGCTGACTTAGAAGTCTTAGCCGGTGCGCAAGCTGTCGTAGAAAAAACCATACAGACCTATGGCCGTATTGACGCACTTATCAATAATGTCGGCGGCGCTATTTGGATGAAACCCTTCCAAGAGTTTTCTGAAGAGGAAATCATCAAAGAAGTAGGACGTTCATTGTTTCCGACCTTGTGGTGCTGCCGCGCAGTATTGCCGGAAATGATCAAAAGTCAGAAAGGTACGATCGTCAATGTTTCATCGATTGCTACCTGTGGCATTAATCGAGTGCCTTACTCAGCGTCAAAAGGTGGTGTGAATGCTTTGACTGCTTCGTTAGCTTTAGAGCATGCCAAAGATGGTATTCGCGTGAATGCGGTGGCAACCGGCGGAACAGAAGCGCCGCCGCGTAAGGTTTCACGTAACGATAACCCTATGTCAGACAATGAAAAACAATGGATGCAGGAAGTGGTTGAACAAACCATTGAGCGTACCTTCTTTGGACGCTATGGAAGTATCCAGGAGCAGGTTAATGCGATCTTGTTTTTGGCTTCCGATGAGTCCTCTTATATAACCGGCACAGTACTCCCTGTCGGTGGTGGTGATAAGGGCTAGTTCCGATCACTTAAGCTCAGACGTAGAGTTAGAGACCTAATGAAAAATCTAATAAAACAACTACAAAAAGATTGGTCTATCTCAGCCACTGTTGCAGGTTTTTTAGCTGTCTTGATTTCATACTCAGGCCCGTTAATTATTTTTTTCCAAGCCGCGCAGCAAGCCGAAGTATCTGTGGCGATGATGGCATCATGGATCTGGGGTGTGTCTATTGGTGCAGCAGTCGCGGGTATTTATCTATCAATAAAGTTTAAGGTGCCGGTCATTACGGCGTGGTCTGCGCCAGGCACTGCTTTACTGGTTACGTTATTTCCAAGTATTACTTTGAATGAAGCTATTGGTGCTTATATCACCACTGCAGTGGTGATATTTATCATCGGTGTGACCGGCTACTTTGATAAGTTATTAAGGTTTATTCCGCAGAGTATTGCTGCGGCTATGATGGCGGGGATCTTATTTCAGTTTGGTCTAGGGCTTTTTTCAGCAACAGATACAATGCCTATTATTGTGTTTGGCATGCTATTGGTATTCCTTGTGGCGAAGCGCTTTACACCGCGTTACGTGATGATTTGGGTATTGGGTTTAGGTATTGCGTTAAGTCTATTTTTGGGGGAAATCAATCCTGTCGCTGTAGATTTCTCTTTAACTGTTCCGCAGTTTATTGCTCCACACTGGACATGGGGTTCAACCTTAAACCTTGCTATCCCGTTGATTCTGGTCAGCCTTACTGGGCAATTTTTACCTGGCATGGCCATTATGAAGCTCAATGGCTATGACGTACCTGCTAGACCTATGATTAGCGTAACTAGCATTGTTTCAGTTTTTGTAGCCTGTGTGGGCGGTATAACAATTGTTCTAGCATCAATCACTGCTGCTTTATGCTTGGGTAAAGATGCACATGAACTTAAAGATAAACGCTATATAGCCGGCGTTGCTAATGGTTTGTTTTATATTTTAGGCGGGTTATTTGCAGGCAGCATTGTCATGCTATTTAGCCTACTTCCTAAAGAGCTTGTCGCTGCTCTAGCTGGCTTGGCTTTACTCGGTGCTATTGGAAGTAATATCTCAATGGCTATTCAGCATGAAGCGAATCGTGACTCCGCATTAATTACTTTTTTAGCTACAGCATCAGGCATGAGCTTTTTAGGTATCAGCTCTGTGTTTTGGGGCATTTGTATCGGTGTCGCTGCACACTTAATTCTGACTAAGCGTAACCCTATAAGGATTGATGCAGTTGCTGCAGAGCAATGTTCAAAAAACTAATACGTATTTAATATTACTTTCTGGGAAGCATTATGATTGATAAAACTTCAGCTCCTTTAATCGAAGCGCTTTCAAAGATTAAAGATGGTTCCACGATCATGATTGGTGGTTTTGGAACCGCTGGTCAGCCTGCAGAACTCATTGATGGTTTGATTGAGCTGGGCGTTAAAGATCTTATTATCGTCAATAATAATGCCGGTAACGGTGACTACGGTTTAGCCAAGCTTTTAAAAACGGGTGCCGTGCGTAAAATTATTTGTTCATTTCCGCGTCAGTCTGACTCTTGGGTATTTGACGAATTATACCGAGCGGGAAAAATTGAATTAGAACTGGTTCCGCAAGGCAACTTAGCTTGCAGAATTCAAGCTGCAGGTATGGGACTTGGGCCGATTTACACACCAACGGGCTTTGGTACCACCCTGGCTGAAGGCAAGCCAGTATTAAATTATGAAGGTAAAGACTTCGTCTTAGAAAACCCGATCCGTGCTGACTTTGCTTTAATCAAAGCGCATCAAGGCGATCGTTGGGGCAATTTAGTGTATCGAAAATCAGCGCGTAACTTTGGTCCCATTATGGCCATGGCTGCGGATGTGACTATTGCTCAAGTGAAAGAAGTGGTAGAGCTGGGTGCGCTGGATCCTGAGCACATTATTACTCCAGGTATTTTTGTGCAACACGTCGTGCAAGTCGAACCTCAATCAGAGTTGGAGTAAACAAATGAGCTATATCAAATTAACTCGCGATCAAATTGCTGAGCGTGTTGCCCAAGATATTCCTGAAGGGGCTTACGTTAACTTAGGTATTGGTTTACCCACTCGGATTGCCAGCTACTTACCGACAGATAAAGAAGTGTTCTTACATTCTGAAAACGGTTTATTGGCCTTTGGTCCTTCACCTGAGCTCGGTGAAGAAGATCCAGAACTGATTAATGCGGGTAAAGAATTTGTCACCATGCTGACCGGCGGTGCCTATTTCCACCATGGCGACTCCTTTGCCATGATGCGCGGTGGTCACTTGGATATCTGTGTGCTTGGCGCGTTTCAGGTTGCTCAGAACGGTGATCTTGCTAATTGGCATACAGGCGCACCTGATGCAATTCCTGCTGTGGGTGGCGCAATGGATCTGGCTGTTGGCGCAAAAAAAGTATTTGTAACTACGGACCATGTCACCAAACAGGGTGAGCCTAAATTGGTGAGCGCATTAACTTATCCGGCGACAGGCTTAAAGTGCGTTGACCGTATTTATACCGACCTCTGTGTTATCGACGTAACTCAACAGGGATTTGAGGTTATAGAGAAAGTTGAAGGTTTAAGTTTTGCAGAGTTGCAGTCCATGACAGGTGCAGAGCTGATTGACGCAACTGCATAAGTTTATTTGATTAAGAAACTGGCATCAATTCATAGAAACTTCTAGGTTTTTAGAATATTAAGGATATTTATCAAAATGAAAAATGCATATATTGTCGATGCCATTCGTACCCCTTTTGCTCGATATGCAGGCAGTTTGGCATCGATTCGTGCGGATGATTTAGGTGCCCTTCCACTTAAAGCATTAATTGAGCGCAACCCTTCTGTGAATTGGCAGCAGGTTGATGACTTGATTTATGGGTGTGCAAACCAAGCCGGTGAGGATAACCGTAACGTTGGCCGCATGTCGGCTTTGCTTGCAGGGCTGCCTTATTGTGTGCCAGCAACTACGATTAACCGATTATGTGGTTCCTCGTTAGATGCTATTGCTATTGCTGCTCGTGCGATTAAATCAGGCGAAGCCGATTTGATTATTGCTGGTGGTGTTGAGTCCATGTCACGTGCGCCACTGGTAATGGGTAAAGCTAAGACGCCTTATGATCGTAGCCAAGTGATGGAAGATACGACCATGGGCTGGCGTTTTATTAATCAGCAGTTAAAAGAGTTGTACGGCGTAGAAAGCATGCCACAAACTGCTGAAAACGTGGCTGAGCAATTCAATATCAGTCGTGCAGACCAAGATGCTTTCGCTTTGCAAAGTCAGCAGCGTACTGCCGCTGCACAAACGCATGGTTTTTTTGCTAATGAAATTGTCCCTGTCGAAGTGCCGCAGCGTAAAGGTGAGCCTATTATTTTTGCTCAAGATGAGCATCCACGATCCTCTACTAGGTTAGAAAACTTAGCCAAGCTTAGGCCGATTGTGAAGCCTGGCGGAACCATTACCGCTGGAAATGCTTCAGGTGTTAATGATGGTGCCGGCGCAGTACTGATTGCCTCGGATGCTGCACTTGTACAGCACGGCTTAAAGCCTCGCGCAAAAATAATTGGTGCAACCGTTGTTGGCGTCGAGCCAAGAATAATGGGCTTTGCTCCAGCACCGGCAATTGAAAAGCTTCTGAAAAAGACCGGCTTAACCCTTGAGCAAATGGATGTGATTGAGCTTAATGAGGCTTTTTCTGCACAAGCTTTGGCGGTGACGCGCAGCTTAGGTTTGCCCGATGACTCTGCCAAAGTGAATCCAAATGGCGGGGCTATTTCCATTGGTCATCCCTTAGGTGCTTCCGGTGTGCGCTTAGTGGCGACAGCGCTCAATGAGCTGGAAAGAACCCAGGGCCAGTATGCGCTGTGCTCTATGTGCATCGGCGTCGGCCAAGGTATTGCTTTAATTATTGAGCGTGTTTGAGGTTGGAGTATTAAAATGCCAGAGTTAAATGTAAAGGGTGTTAGGTTAAATTATCAAACATTTGGTGATGCGACTCACCCAGCGTTAGTCCTTTCTAATTCGCTGGGAACCAATCTTTCCATGTGGAAATCGCAAGTCGAGTTTTTCAAAAAAAACTTTTATGTGATTTGTTATGACACCCGTGGACATGGTGCTTCATCAACCCCGGCAGGCCCTTATACAGTAGAGCAGCTGGGACAAGATGTTATTGATTTGCTTGATCATTTAAAAGTAGAGAAAGCCAGTTTTTGTGGCATCTCTATGGGTGGTTTAGTTGGCCAGTGGCTGGCTATACATAAAGCAGAGCGCTTAAATAAAGTGATTGTGTGTAATACCGCAGCGAAAATTGGTCAGGCCAAAGCCTGGTTAGAGCGTTCCTGTGTAGTGCGAGAGACTGGGCTGAAGCAAATTGCTGCGACGGCAGCGTCACGCTGGTTTACCGACGGTTTTATTCAAGATAATCCCGATATTATTGCTTCGCTAAGTCAGGACTTGGCGGCTGGCTGCCATCTTGGCTATGCCAGCTGTTGCGAAGCCTTGGCTGCAGAAGACTTGCGCGAAGCTATAGCCAGCATTTCTATTCCTTTTTTAGTGATTGCCGGTAAACAAGACCCTGTCACTAGTGTTGAGGATGCTCAATTTATAGTTGATAAGGTAATCCATAGCAAGCTGTTTGAAATTGATGCATCGCACATCTCAAATATTGAGCAATATGATTCATTCAATAAAACCATATTTAATTTTCTTATAGCTTAGTTTTAAATATATTTATAATAAAATTCATATGTTGTTTGTAGCTTGTTGGAGGTGACTTAAACTGATTGTAAGTGAATATTTTCCTGACCTGAAGTATTAATTTTATATAATTATTATTTTATGCGGCTTGTGTTGTATAGG
>LFRZ01000125.1:0-2896 GCA_001513025.1 Gammaproteobacteria bacterium DTU037 | reverse complement strand
TTGACGTCCAGGGCTATATTGATAATGCCCACTTTGGTAAGTTTCACTGGATGATACTTATTGTTTGTACTCTATTAATGATATTTGATGGTTATGATTTATTCCTCTTTGGTGTTGTGATACCTGTCGTCATGGATGAGTGGGGGCTTACGCCTGTCCAGGCTGGAACACTGGGTAGCTATTCATTGTTTGGTATGATGTTTGGTGCACTTTTGCTGGGGACTTTGGCGGATAAGATCGGTCGTAAAAAAGGCATTATTATCTCATTTGTGTTATTTAGCGTAGCAACATTTATGACTGGTTTTGCATCCACGCCAACTGAGTTTGGAGTGTATCGCTTTTTAGCAGGTCTAGGCTGTGGTGGATTAATGCCTAACGCCGTTGCCTTGATCAATGAGCTTGCGCCTAAAAAAATACGCAATACTTTAGTAACCCTGATGTTTAGTGGGTTTTCATTAGGCGGTGTTTTTGCTGCTGGTCTCGGTATTTATGTGATGCCCACGTTTGGCTGGGAAATGATGTTTTTTGCCGGTGTTATACCTTTGCTAGTACTGCCTTTTATTATCATTTACCTACCTGAATCCATAGCTTTTATGGTGCGTAATGGTCGTGAAGCTGAAGCGAAAGTGTTGCTGAAGAAAATGCAACCAGGTAACAACGATATTACCCACGATACTCAATTAGTTTTCCCTGAAAAAGTTGATAGAAAGGGCTCGATCTTGGATTTGTTTAGTGAAGGTCGATTAATTGGAACCTTAGCTTTTTGGGTTGCTTTCTTTTGCTGTTTACTAATGGTTTATGCGTTGGGTTCTTGGTTGCCGAAGCTGATGAATAACGCGGGTTATAGTCTAGGATCAAGTCTATCTTTCTTGTTGGCACTTAACTTTGGTGGTGCTGTCGGCGCTATTCTTGGCGGTGTTTTAGGAGATCGATTTAACTTGGGCAAGGTCATTATTATCTTTTTCCTTATCTCGGTTGTATCGATTAGCTTAATGGGCTTTAACAGTCCAATGCCTGTTCTCTATACATTAATTACGATAGCGGGCGCGACAGTGATAGGTACGCAGATCCTTATTTACGCAGCTGTTGCACAGTTTTATGGCATGTCTTTCCGTACTACCGGCCTTGGTTGGGCTTCGGCAGTTGGGCGCACAGGTGCAATTGTAGGGCCTATATTGGGAGGGTTTTTATTGGCTGCTGAATTGCCTTTGAAAGCCAACTTTATTGTTTTCGCGCTGCCGGGTGCCATTGCTGCGGTCGCCATGATGATTTTTGTCTCGGTTGGCTGCAAAAAAGCGGATGGCTATTGTGCCGTAGCGATTGCAGAGAAGAGTTGAAATATAAAATATGCAGCCCAGATTCTACATGTGTCTGGGTTACATCTCTAAGTAACAACAATGTTCATCTGGTTCTGCATTGATATGGGGGAAGCGTATTGATACAGATATTTTATTTAATAGAAACAGCTGAATTAACAATAATAAAAAAGAGATAAAGAAATGAACACGAATAAAAAATACAGCGCTTTAGCCTTATCTATTGGTCTGGCANNCCATATCATCCGCAACGTTTGCTGAAGAGCAGAACGGTTTTTTTGAAGATGCCAGTGTAACCTTGCAAGCAAGAAACTATTATTTTATGCGAGATTTTTCTGACATTGTTGGGCCTAGCCAGCAGTCCAAGTCAGAAGAGTGGGCGCAAGGATTTATTTTAAATGCAAAGTCGGGCTATACACCGGGCGTTGTTGGTTTTGGTATTGATGCTATCGGTATGCTAGGTATCAAGCTCGATAGTGGTGGTGGTCGTGTTAATACAGGGCTGTTACCTTCAGGTGCGAGTGGTAAGGTGCCTGATAGTTTTTCTAGAGTTGGTGCTGCTGTTAAAATGCGCATCTCGAAGACAGAGCTTAAAATAGGTGAGTTGACACCTAATCCTCCTGTTTTGACTTTTAGTGATATTCGCTTGTTGCCGCCAACCTACCAAGGCGCCAGTATCCTCTCACAAGAAATCAAAGGCCTTACTTTGCAAGCGGGGCAGTTTCGCTCAGGCAGTCTGTTAAATCGCTCAGGGCATAGCAATATGAGTGCAAAGCTCGGACATGTACCCCAGCTAAGTATAGCGACAGATCGCTTTAACTATGTCGGTGCAGATTATCGATTTAATCAAGATAAAACATCTGCGGGTGTTTGGTATGCACAATTAGACAATATTTATAAGCAACAGTTTTACAACATAAAGCACTATGAACCAGTGGGTGCTTGGGTGCTAGGTGCAAATGTTGGCATTTACGATTCAAAAGAAGACGGTAGTCAGCGTTTAGGTAACATTGATAACACCGCCTACTTCAGCTTGTTATCCGCTAAGTATCAAGGAAGTACATTGTATGTTGGCTATCAAAGCATGCATGGTGATGATGCCTTTCCTCGTGTATTCAACAACGTCTCGCCTTTAGGCAATGAGGTTCCTACCTATGAGTTTGCGGGCCGCGAAGAACGCTCTTGGCAACTGCGCCATGACTATGACTTTGCATTTCTAGGCGCCCCAGGTCTTGCCTCAACAGTGCGCTATATCCGCGGCAATAATGTAAAGACTGGTATGGGGTATGAGGGGCGAGAGTGGGAACGTGATTTAGATCTTGCTTATACATTTCAGAGTGGAGTGTTAAAAGATCTTAACGTCAAGTTACGTAACGTCGTAGCGCGCTCTAACTATCGCACAGATATTGATGAAAATAGATTGATTTTTAGCTACACATGGAAACTTTTATAAGCTTCTGTTTTAGCGAGCAATAGTGGTTGTTGCTCGGTATATCCTGGTTGTGTCTGGTGAAAGCTTTACAGACCCTGTAAATGATTCTGTGTAACTGCCAAGGTTAAATATAATCTTTTAAGCGGTC
>LFRZ01000124.1 GCA_001513025.1 Gammaproteobacteria bacterium DTU037 | reverse complement strand
TTCTCAGCGACGATTCGCACTGACTTAATGTTGTGATGTAGGTTTTTAGTCACAAGCTCAGCGTAGCCAGTGTCAATCATTTCTGCTTCCTGCACTGTCACAGGATCTTCGTGCAGTATGTACATATTGCCGACTATCCGGCCCGTACCGCTATCACGCCCCTGTGCTAATAAGCTGATCCAGCGTGTCATGCGTAGAATTGCAATGACTCTTGAAATTGTTTCCCGTGATGCTTGTTCGCCGTAGGGAGTTTGAGCCAAGTATGGTTGTAAGTCCTGATACCTGGGCACTGAATACCCTTGCTTATCAAGCAACATTTTGAAAACGAGCCAGCCATTTCTTTCCAAAGGTGTGAGCCGGCTATCCAGTAGCAGGCGCTGAGGTACGATTTCTTGTCTCAGTCCGCTATAAACAAAACCTGCAGCTCCAGAGGAGGATGCTTGCCCTCCGGGAGTAGGTTGATTGAGCTGAGGAATCTCAGGCCATTTTTCGGAAACAGTTCCGTCAATAGTCTGTGAGAGTGTTAGCCAGTTATCTTTGCTCATGCTAAGCATCCTCTCCTGACTGGCATTCGGCTATTTCCAGCCAGATTTGTCCTACCAAGATGTTTTGTTCTTCTGCAATTACTAGCATGAGGTCCAGCTGATTCATTTCGTCCAGTTCAGCACCACTCATGATATTTTGGATTGAAGCTGCAGGTTCACATCCATGGCTCTTTTCAAGCTGCTGTACTAACGCGACCCAGCGCTCCCAGACAGCGTGTCTCTGTTCATTGCTAAGAGCAGGCAGGCGTCCGGTTCTTGACTGAACTTGCAAGGTACGCCGTCGCTCAGCAACTTCTGTGTGAGACAGGCCGAAAAAACTGTTCAGCATTGGTGTAGTAGCCCCGAGCTTGATTGCGCGGTTGATCAATCGCTCCAGCTCTTCGTCACGATCAATTTTGTCCAGTATTAATTCAAGAGCTCGAGGATCTATCGACGGTTTAATCCATAAATACGGGGAACTGACCACTTTATGTAACTTGGTGGGTGCAAGGCTTTGCAGTCTTAAAACAAGATCAGGCGTAAATCCTAATGATTTGCAACGCTGCATTTTCCCTTCACTGGCCTCCTGTAAGACCAGCGTGACGAGGGCTTGATTAAAAATGTAGCTTGGGACCGGAGCCACCGGTGTTATTTTGTTGTCATTTGCCATCCTGGCCGGTACTCGGCTGGATGAGGGCACAGGAGTGACCTTTGATAATGGAGTAAACTTACAATCCCTATTCATGGTTCTGCTCCTCATCAAATTGCTCTACCAGCTCTTTTTCCAAGTCAACCAGTACTCGTGCCAAGCGTATGATGCGGAAAAGCTTCACTAGCTCAGCGTCTTCCAGGCGAGCCAACCCAACATCCGCAGGGCCGTTCAAGCCGACTGTAATGTCGTAGCCGCCGATCAGGA
>LFRZ01000058.1:421-1422 GCA_001513025.1 Gammaproteobacteria bacterium DTU037 | reverse complement strand
ACGCTGCCATCGGCACATTCAATATCGGCAAAAAAGCGCTTGTAACGCTTGATTAAGCGCCCTTCTTCTAACTCAGGATCAAATTGCATGCTGCGCCTGCCATGTTGCTAAACCCCGCGCAATGCGCTCAACCGCTTGCGCTAGACGCGGTACACTTTGTGTATAGGCAAAACGCACATGTTGAGTGGCGCGGAAATGACCAAAGTCGATACCTGGGGTAATCGCCACCTGCTCGGTTTCTAAAAAATGTCGGCAAAAGTCAAAAGCATCGCCGCCAAAATCAGAAATATCGGCATACAGATAAAAAGCCCCTTGCGGCTCCACTTCAATTTTAAAACCCAGTGCACGTAAGGCGGGTAATAAATAATCACGACGCGCGGCAAACTCAGCGCGACGCTCTTCTAAAATCGCCAAGGTATCCGGCTGAAAACAAGCCAAAGCGGCATGTTGGGATAAGGTGGGTGCGCTGATATAGATGTTTTGCGCCAGCTTCTCTAACTCAGGCACCGCCGCTTCCGGTGCGACTAACCAGCCTAAACGCCAGCCGGTCATGCCAAAGTATTTGGAAAAGCTATTGAGGACAAAGGCCTCGTTATCCACTTCTAAAACACTGGGCGCATCCATACCGTAGGTCAGGCCATGGTAAATCTCATCCACCACTAAGTGCCCACCACGCTGCTTTAACGCCGCAGATAAGGCGGCTAATTCTGCGCGACTGAGCACAGTGCCGGTGGGATTGGCCGGTGAAGCGACGAGCGCGCCAACGCTGTTTGCCTGCCAATGTTGCGCCACCAAGTCGGCGGTGAGTTGATAATTCACTTCAGGCCCGACCGGGACCAACTGTGCTTGAGCTTCGACGAAGCGTAAAAAGTGTCGATTGCAGGGATAACCGGGATCGGCCAATAACCAACTTTTCCCCGGATCAACCAATAAGGCGCTGGCCAAGAGCAAAGCGCCGGAGCCGCCTGGGGTGATCATAATCCGCTCGGGGTTAATCGCTA
>LFRZ01000058.1:0-345 GCA_001513025.1 Gammaproteobacteria bacterium DTU037 | reverse complement strand
AATGGCGCGACTGCGCGCGCTATAGGTCAAAGTCATAGAGTTCACTATAAAAATATATGAGGTCGATCCGGCGCTTGAGTAAAGTCCGCAGAGTCTGACATCAGTGTTTAAGGGCGACGTCAGCTGCGGGCGCGTAACGCACGTCTGGGCCTGTCTAACACGCGGCCCAGTGCAACGCAGCAATCATCGGCTAAGCGTGCCAGAGTGGCGCTACACGCGGGCTGACCCGTGACGCGGCGCGGCATCGTTCACAGCGCGGCGCGGTATGGACGAAAACAGGCGGTTTATGCCAGTTGTCGCGGTGTCCGATACAGCCAAAACAGCACTGGGGTGGCCACGGCGAGC
>LFRZ01000150.1:21788-63528 GCA_001513025.1 Gammaproteobacteria bacterium DTU037 | reverse complement strand
AATTCAATCGGGTCAAAACCACAACCGCGTAAATGGCGCTGGAAGCCTTTTAAGCCTTCCAAGGTGCCCAATTCAGTGCGCTGTTCAATACGACGGCCATTGGCAATCATAATCGGCAAAGCGGGGCCGCAATCTTCAGCGCGCCACCAGCGTGGAATCCAATCGCTGCCGCGTTGTTCTTCAGCCGCACCGTCAGATAAAAACGCCACCAGTTTTTCACCCGGCAATGGCATATGCGCATATTGCAACTCAGCAAAGCCTAAATAGCCGCCTTCAATAATACCGCCCGCCGTGTGCGGATTAACGTGACTGCCTAAAGGCGCTGCCATCGAGCCATCAGAGGCCAACTCATACCCGTAAAAATCATTCAGTAAGCGGTTAATGCCTGCTTCACCACCACCGTAGGCTTGCGCTTGCTCTGGATGCAGATTACCCAGTAAAACGTTAAGCGCTTCGATGGCGGCGACACTGTGGCCCTGCCCCATCAACCAACCACGGGTTTCACCGGTTAAAGCATTCAGCGCCATATAGGCGGCATAGCCGGGCACCATATTCAGTGCACCACCGGTGTGGCCTTCGGGTTGAACTTTAAAATCGTCAGCCGTCAAATCACTGCCGTCTAAGTGTACTTTGCGCGCATAGGTCATATGCACGACCAATGACATACCTGCGGCAGTAATTTTATCCAGCGCATTGAGTTTAAGATATACAGCGGCTAAATCAGGCTGCATGCCTGCTTGGACCAATTGATGGGCAAGACGATATACTGCCGCTTGGGTTTCTGCCGTATGCTGGATAGGGCCATAGCCCTTTTGCCATTGCGCAAACGCTGGCTCAATTGTCGCGTGCTCATTTAAGTCAGCTCGGCTTGGCAATATCTGATGCATATTAATACTCCATACACTCGAATGTTGTGCAGTTTAAAGTCAGTCCAATAAGGTTATCATGATAACCATCAACAACTGTTCAACCAGTAATATTCTATTCATACAGCCAAAAAGGAATTCCCATGGCCTTACTTAATTTTCTCGGTGCCATTCAACAAGTCACAGGTTCGTGCTATTTGCTCGAAACCTTTGACAAAAAGAACATTCTACTCGAATGTGGCATGCAACAAGGCAACCATGAAGAAAATGACAACGGCAACCGTTCACCTTTTGCCTTTAATCCAGAGCATATTGATGCAGTGGTGATTTCCCACGCACACATTGATCATTGCGGTATGTTACCGCGTTTAGTCGCTGAAGGCTTTCGCGGACCGATTTATGCCACCGATGCCACCTCTGAGCTATTAGAACTGATGTTGCTGGATGCGGCGCATATTCAAGAAAAAGATGCGGAGTGGGAAAACCGCTGGCGTGCCCGCAAAGGTAAAGCCCCTATTAAACCGCTCTATGTCAGCACTGACGCAGAACGTGTACTGAAACAGCGTCGCTCTGCCGATTACGAAGAACCCACCCAAGTGGTGCCTGGCGTACAAGTAACCTTTTATGATGCCGGTCATATTATTGGCGCGGCCATCGTTAAACTTGAGTTTACCGAGCCCAATAACAGTGTGCGCACCTTAGTGTTCTCCGGTGACTTGGGCAGCACCTGCTCACCACTGATGAAAACCCCAACCATTCTCAAGCATGCCGATGTGCTAATGCTGGAATCCACCTACGGTGACCGCGACCACCGCTGCAACGAGGAAACCCTCGATGAATTGGTCGCGATTCTTGAACAAGCCGAAAAAGACGGCGGTAATGTCATGATTCCTGCCTTCTCGGTTGGACGCACCCAGGATATTCTGTTTCACTTGGGTCGTTTCTATCAGGAAGGCCGTCTACCACAGCATACGGTATACTTAGACAGTCCCATGGCCATTCGCGCCAATGATATTTACTTCCGTCACCGTGAAAACTTTGATGAAAATCACCGCGCGATGCTGATCAAGCATAATGTTCGTAGCGTGCATGATTGGCTACCGATTTTGAAGCTGACGCCATCGCCAGAAGAGTCCATGGCGATTAACAAAGTCAAAAGTGGTGCCATTATTGTTGCAGGTAGCGGAATGTGTAATGGCGGACGTATTGTTCACCACTTTAAACACAACCTATGGCGCAAAGATTGCCACTTAATTTTCACCGGTTTCCAAGCCCGTGGCACTACCGGTCGCGCGATTGTTGATGGCGCCGAGAGCGTGCGCGTGTTCCGTGAAGATATTATGGTTGGCGCACAAGTCCACACCTTAGGTGGTTTCTCTGCCCATGCCGGACAATCGCAGTTGATTGAATGGGCCGGCCAGTTTGAAAACCGCCCAGAATTGTATTTAATTCATGGCGAGTTAGAAAAAATGCATATTCTGCAAAGTGAATTTAAAAAGCGCTTAGATTGGGATGCCAATATCCCAGAACTGGGCGATCGAATTGCTCTATAAGGGGTTATTATGACGTTTCAGGATGATGATTATTTAGCGCGGCAGTATCAGGTCAGCAATATTAACTTAGAAGATAAAGTTGATGAGCTGTTAAAAATAGCTGTGCCGCCGACCAGCAGCAACTATGAGCTGTACCGCGAGATGATGCTGACCGTGGCGCGTATGGCCGAGGATGATCGTAATCGCTGGGATGCGAAAATCATGATGCAAACTTTGCGCGAGATGGAGGCCTCCTTCAGTTTACTCGAGCGCTTTAAGCGCCGGCGCAAAGTGACGGTGTTTGGTTCTGCACGCACCCAGCCTGAGCACCCGCTATATCAGCAAGCAAAAGAGCTGGGTGCGATCTTAGCGCGGCACAACCTGATGGTCATTACCGGTGCTGGGGGCGGCATTATGGCCGCCGCACACGAAGGCGCGGGTCTAGAAAACAGCCTTGGTTTTAATATCGCCTTGCCCTTTGAGCAAGGGGCCAATGACACTGTAAATGACACTGGGCATTTATTATCCTTCCACTTCTTTTTTTTGCGTAAGCTGTTTTTTGTTAAAGAAGCCGATGCCTTAGTCCTTTGTCCGGGTGGCTTTGGTACTTTGGATGAAGCCTTAGAAGTGCTAACCCTGATCCAGACCGGCAAAAGCCCACTGGTACCTGTGGTGCTCTTGGATCAAGAAGGCGGTACTTACTGGGATAAAGCACTGGAATTTATGCGCGAAGAATTGGCTGATAAAGCTTATATCTTACCAACTGATTTAGGTTTAATGCGCCAAGTCCGCACACCACTGGAAGCCGGTCGAGAAATTGCGCGTTTCTATCGCAATTTCCACTCCACGCGCTGGTTCAAAAACAAGTTTGTGGTGCGCATGAATCATCCACTCAATGAAGCTGCAATGGAAACCTTGCATAAAGAGTTTATGGATTTATGCAGCAGCGGTGACTATGCGCAAGTACCCTATTGTGCAAACACTCACAATGAGCCCGAGTTCTGTAATCAGTTCCGCTTAGAGTTCGTCTTTAATGGCCGCGACCACGGTCGCTTACGTGAACTGGTGGACTTTATTAACCTACCGCAAAACTGGAAAAGCAACAGCTAAGCCACAACACCGCGCCGAGCCTATTCTGAGCTGGGCGCGGTCTCTGGCTTAAAACAGATAACTGAATACTGTGCAGATCAAGCGCAAAGGCTATACGCAAAAAATTATCCTAACTCAGCCAAAATATCATTCAGCGCTTGCGCCGGATCGGCCGCTTGGGTAATGGGACGGCCAATCACTAAGTAATCTGAACCGGCCTGCATGGCTTGTGCCGGTGTCAAAATACGCTTCTGGTCATCTTGCGCACTGCCTGCTGGACGGATACCTGGGGTAATCAACTGCCCTGCTGGCCATTGCAGCTTAAGCAAACGGGCTTCCTGCGCAGAACACACCAAACCATCTAAACCAGCTTGCTCAGCTAAGCCAGCCAAACGCAGCACTTGCTGCTCAGGGCTCACATCCAGACCAATCCCAGCGAGGTCTGTTTGCTCCATACTGGTCAACACTGTGACCCCTATCAGCAAAGGTTTAGCACCTTGCTGCTGGTCCAGTACCTCACGGCAAGCCTGCATCATTTTTAAACCACCAGAACAGTGCACATTGACCATCCACACACCCAACTCAGCGGCGGCTTTGACTGCCATCGCCGTGGTATTGGGAATATCATGGAACTTGAGGTCTAAAAATACTTCAAACCCCAATGCATGCAAGCCTGCTACCACTTGCGGTCCGCAGCGGGTGAAGAGTTCTTTACCGACTTTAAGGCGGCACTGCTGAGGATTTAGACGTGCAGCAAATGCTAAGGCTTGGGCTTCACTAGGAAAATCTAAGGCAACAATAACTGGGCTGGACATGACTTGGGTCTCGTATCAATAAAATCGCCAGCATTGTAGCCTTCCTCTACGCCAACTGTCGCATCGACTTTGCACTGGCTGGATTTTTCTAGAACAAATAAGACCCTCACACAGATAAATACACGGGATCCGCTGCTACAAAAAAGTAAAAAATCATAGGGCCAACGCCTGCGATAGTCGCAGTAAAGGTGTAAGATGATTAGCTATGAGACAGGTTCTCATTTATAACCTTAATGGAGTCAGCCATGCCTTGGTATATCTGGTTATTAATAGCTCTGGTATTAGGCTCAATTGTTGGCAGTCTTTTACTGCTGCGCGATACAGCGGATAAAATGCCTATCAGTAAAGACAAACTCGAATTAATGCGTCAGCGCAATGCTGAACTTGAGGCGCAAGAACGTCAGCAAGAGAAGTAACCCCTCACTACACCCTTGGAGATTTGTTATGTCCCGTACAGAAACCGATAGTCTAGGTGCCATTGAAGTTCCCGCGACAGCTTATTGGGGCGCACAAACACAGCGCTCTAAAGAGAATTTCGCCATTGGTTCACAACCCATGCCATTGGCTTTAGTCCACGCTTTAGCTCAGGTTAAAAAAGCCGCGGCACGTGTCAATATGCGCTTAGGTGAACTGCCCAAAGAAATCGCCAGCCTAATCGAGCAAGCCGCCGATGAAGTGATTAGCGGCGCACTCGATGAGCATTTTCCTTTAGTGGTGTGGCAAACCGGTAGCGGCACGCAAAGCAATATGAACGTCAATGAAGTGATTGCGGGTCGCGCCAATGAAATCGCCGGTCAAGGCCGTGGTGGTAAGTCACCCGTACACCCTAACGACCATGTGAACCGCGCACAAAGCTCGAATGACTGCTTCCCCACGGCAATGCATATTGCCGCGCTACAGGCTATTCAGCACGATTTATTTCCTGCCGTAAAAATGCTGCGTGACGGCCTGGATAAACAAGCTCAGCGCTACGCCCACTTAGTCAAAACGGGGCGCACCCATATGATGGATGCCACCCCGATCACCTTTGGTCAAGAACTCTCCGCCTTTGTTGCGCAACTCGATTACGCCACGCATGCCATTGAAGCAACCTTGCCCGCCGTGGGACAGCTGGCTCAAGGCGGTACAGCAGTCGGCACCGGCCTTAACGCCAATGCTAACTTTGCCGAAAACATTGCGCGCGAACTGGCTTCAGCCACTGGCTTAGTCCTGACCTCAGCACCCAATAAATTTGCCGCTTTAGCTGGGCATGAAGCATTGGTCAGCTTATCCGGCGCGTTAAAAACCTTAGCGGTGGCCTTGATGAAAATCGCCAATGACTTGCGTTTATTGGGTTCGGGTCCACGTGCTGGCTTGGCCGAAGTGCTGTTACCGGCGAATGAACCAGGCAGCTCAATTATGCCCGGTAAAGTTAACCCAACTCAGTGTGAAGCCTTATCAATGCTGGCCTGCCAAGTGATGGGCAATGATGTCACTATCAATATCGCGGCCAGTCACGGTCACTTACAGCTGAACGTGTTTAAGCCGGTGATTATTCACAATATCTTAGAGTCGATTGAGTTAATGGCCGATGGTTGTCGTAACTTCCAAGCACATTGCATCGAAGGTCTGCAAGCCAATGAGCAACAAATGGCAGATCACTTGGAAAATGGCTTAATGCTAGTTACCGCACTCAACCGCCATATTGGCTATGACAATGCGGCAAAAATCGCTAAAAAAGCCTACGCAGAAAACCTAACGCTGCGTGCTGCAGCCATTGAACTGGGTTTAGTCACGGATGAGCAGTTTAGTCAGTGGGTGCGTCCAGAAGACATGCTGCACCCTACCCCGAACAAAGGTGAAAGTATCAAGTCTGGCTCACTGACCTCGCGTCGTAGCTGGTCTTAACCACAGCAGCGTGGGCACTCACAGTGCCCACGCTGCGTATTTTACGATCAGGCGCGCGCAGCGGCGGAAAGAATCAATGCTTTCATCTCAGCTACAGCGGCGGGGAATCCGACAAACAGTGCGTGAGCAATAATCGCATGGCCAATATTGAGTTCATTAATCCCAGCAATCGCCGCAATCGGCTCAACATTATGATAATTCAGGCCGTGCCCAGCATTAACTATCAGTCCTTGCTTTAAGGCAAACTCAACTGCTTTGCGAATAATCTGCAATTGCTGCGTTTGCTCAGCAGGGCCGTCGGCGTCGGAATAATGCCCGGTGTGCAACTCAATAGTGGTCGCGCCCACTCGTTTGGCAGCTAAAATCTGCTGCTGATCGGCATCAATAAACAACGACACATCACAACCCACCGCGTGCAAACGTTCCACTGCCTTAGCAATACGCGCTTCCTGCGCCACCACATCTAAGCCTCCTTCAGTGGTTAACTCAGCGCGCGTCTCAGGTACAAAACAGGCATGCTCCGGACGCAGCTCTTCGGCCAAGGCCAGCATTTCTTCAGTCACGCCCATTTCAAAGTTCATCGGCGTGTGCATCACTTCACGCAAGACTCGTACATCACGCTCTTGGATATGCCGGCGATCTTCACGCAAGTGCACGGTAATTCCATCAGCACCTGCTTGCTCAGCATCCAAGGCGGCCTTAACTGGATCAGGGTAACGCGTGCCGCGCGCCTGACGCACAGTGGCAATATGATCAATATTGACGCCTAACAAAATACGTTTATTTAAATTCATCACACAGACCCTTTTTGAACTAAAAATAATTCACGACTCATCAACGGGCGCCCACCTAAATGAGCCGCCAACGCCTGACGCATTAAACGCTTAGCCGTATGCAAAATACCTGCTTGTTGCCAATCAACCGCCGCTAAGGCCAAAATATCTGCGCCTAAAAACACCCCCGGCTGCTGCTGAAAAACTGCCTCAAAACCACTTTCAGGCACTAGACGATACAACATTTGCGCCTGCAATGCCTGCCCAGCATTATCCACTGCAAAGGAAAAGCCATAGCCGAGCTGCTCAAGCAAACGCCATTCAAAGGTGCGCAGCAAAGGTTCAATCGGTAATGCATGGGCTAGACCTTGTAGGGTTAAGCCATAGTGCTCAAAGACCACCGGCTGCGGGTCATTTAGCGGCAATAAACGCACCAACAGCTCATTAAGGTACATACCACAAAATAAAGCCTGCCCTTGCAAGAAGTTAAACTCACCGGCAGGCTCAATGCGACTGATGGTTTTTAATTCAGTACGTCCACGCAGCTCAATATCCAATACAGAAAAAGGTCGCGCGACACTGCCCAGCTTACCGCGCGCACCACGCAAAACCGCGCGTACACGCCCAGTTGGGGTCAATACATCCATTAAGGCGCTGGTTTCTTTATAGGGGCGACTGTGCAAAATAAAGGCTAACGACGACTGCATGCTTGAGCCTCTAAGCAGCATACGCTCTAGAACAGAGCGCATGCTAAATCGGTTTCAATACTCTTGATAACCCAATGAACGCAGGGCACGCTCATCATCTGACCAACCACTTTTCACTTTAACCCACAGGTTCAGCATAATTTTTGAGCCAAACATAGTTTCCATATCTTTACGGGCTTCTTGGCCAATACGCTTAATGCGCTCGCCTTTATCACCAATAATGATGCGCTTCTGCCCATCACGCTCAACTAAAATCAGCGCATGAATATGTAAAATGCGGCCATCTTGCTTAAACTCTTCAATTTCTACAGTGATCTGATACGGCAGCTCTGCACCTAACTGACGCATGATTTTCTCACGCACCAATTCAGCAGCCAAAAAGCGGCTGGAGCGGTCAGTAATCTGATCTTCTGGGAAGAAGTGCTCACTTTCAGGTAAGCAGTCACCGACCAAAGCTTCTAGGGTTTCTAGATTATGGCCATGCAGTGCAGAGATCGGCACAATTTGCGCGTTGGGTAGCTTAGTTGCCAGCCACTCAAGGTGCGCCAATAGTTGGCCTTTATCTTCTAAACGGTCAGCTTTGTTGACCGCGATAATCAGTGGACAGGTCAGGTACTGAATACGTTCAAAGACCATTTCGTCTTCTTCGGTCCAGCGCATACGGTCCACCACAAAAATCGCCACATCAATATCTTTTAAGGCGGTTAGCGCACTGCGATTCATATAACGATTAAGCGCCGTTTTTCCACCCATATGTAAACCTGGGGTGTCCACATACACCGCTTGCACTGCGCCTTCGGTTTTAATTCCGAGCATATTATGGCGCGTGGTTTGTGGCTTACGCGAGGTGATGGCTAATTTTTGGCCAAGGATATGGTTAACCAATGTCGATTTGCCCACATTAGGGCGTCCAACAACGGCCACATAGCCACAGCGGGTTACTTGTTCAGTCATGCTGATGTTTACTCTCTATCCCCAACGCCACCAGTGCTGAAGTCGCTGCCACTTGTTCGGCAATACGTCGACTGGCACCCTGGCCTCGGGTTTTTTCATTAAGTAAGCTGACCTGACATTCCACAAAAAATATGCGGCAATGCGGCTCGCCCTGAATATCAACCACCTCATACAGTGGCAAATCGCTACTGCGTGATTGTAAAAATTCTTGCAACCGAGTCTTGGGATCCTTATTGGTATCCACTAATGTCAGCTCAGAAAAATGCTGTTCGAGCCAGGCTAAGACACGCTCACGCGCAACCTCCATACCTGAATCTAAATAAATCGCACCAATAATGGCTTCAGTGGTATCAGCCAGGATTGAATCACGGCGACAACCACCACTTTTCAACTCGCCCGAGCCCAAGCGCAAATATTCGCCCAAACCGAAACCACGGGCCAAGACGGCTAAAGTTTCACCTTTGACTAAACGCGAGCGCAGTCGTGACAACTGCCCTTCTTTGGCCTGAGGGAAATGCTGAAACAGCGCTTCACCGGCAACAAAATTCAAAATAGCATCGCCTAAAAACTCTAAACGCTCATTATTGCGCCCAGCAAAGCTGCGATGGGTCAGCGCTAACGTCAGCAACCCTGCATCTTTAAAGGTGTAGCCAATTTTACGCTGTAAAGCCTGTAGTAAATCACTCAATGGACACGCACTCGATATTCTTTGTCAAAAGTTACCACCAAATTAATATTCTTAATCAGCGTCTCGCGCTGTTCATATTTAAGGTGCACTAAAAATTCATCGTTGACTTCGCTGATCTGCACCATCTGATGCAACTGCACATCACGAATGTTATTGACCTGCATCGCCTTACTGATGTGCTGATAAAAATCAGCCACGCTCTTAATCCTATCGGTATTCGTGGTAATGACCTTCTCTAACGCTCTATGCTCAAGATAGTGCGGAACCAACTTAAACAGCACACTGGCACAAAAGCCAAGCAGACTGAGAAACACTAGGGCGCTAAAAATAGACATACCCTGCTGTGCTCGACGTGGACCTCGCGCATTCCTAGCGATGTTATATCGAGCCATAGTCATCAGCCATTTCAGTCTATAACGCAAGTTTAATCCCCTTTAGTGGATTAAACCCACTCGACTCAAACTTGGTAAGACACTGAACTTAGGATCGGCCCATGTCAGCCAAATTGCAAAGGCTTTACCCACAATATATTCATCCGGCACCATACCTTGCAACTCAAAGGGTATGCTGGGGTCATCCCAGTAACGGCTGTCTTTTGAGTTATCGCGGTTATCACCCATCATAAAGTAATGCGCAGCAGGGACACGCCACTCACGCGCGGGCTCAGTACGACGGCGCACTTCTTTACGAATAGAATGCGCCTGCTCGCCCAATTGCTCTGTATATAAGCGCGCACTACCCAGACTACCTGGCTCATCACCTAAGAAGGTTTCAGCCACAGGCGTACCATTCACCAAAATACGTTTTTCACGGGTATAGGTGATGATATCGCCAGGCAAACCGACCACACGTTTAATGTAATTAATTCGTGTATCTTCTGGGTATTTAAACACCATCACATCGCCACGTTTCGGATCACTGACCTCAAGAATCTTTTGGTCAAGCACCGGTAAGCGAATACCATAAGCAAACTTATTAACCAGAATAAAATCGCCCACCTCAAGAGTTGGAATCATTGAGCCAGACGGAATCTGAAAGGGCTCAACGATAAATGAGCGCAAGACAAACACCACCGCCAAGACGGGGAAAAACGATTTGCCATACTCAATCAGTACCGGTTCTTTTTCTAAGCGCTCACGCACTTCAGAATTAAACGCTACTGCCTCTTTTTCATATTGCGCAATCGCCACACGTCGACGCGGTGCAAAATACACCACATCCAGTAAGGCTAATAAACCAGAAACCGCAACAGCGATTGCCAATATCAATGGGAAATTAAATGCCATAGTGCTAGTCATCCACTCTGAGTACTGCAAGGAAGGCTTCTTGTGGGATTTCCACATTACCCACTTGCTTCATCCTTTTCTTACCAGCCTTTTGTTTCTCTAACAGTTTACGCTTACGACTGACGTCACCGCCATAGCATTTTGCTAATACGTTTTTACGCAAGGCTTTCACTGAGGTACGCGCAACAATTTGTCCACCCAGCGCGGCTTGAATCGCCACATCGTACATCTGACGTGGAATCAATTCTTTCATCTTTTCAGCCAGCGCACGACCTTTCGATGCGGCCTTATCACGGTGCACAATTAAGGCTAACGCATCAACACGCTCACCGTTAATCAACACATCCAAACGTGACAAGTTGGCTGTTTGGTAGCGATCAAAACTGTAATCCAGCGAGGCATAACCACGGCTGACTGATTTCAGGCGATCAAAAAAGTCTAACACCACTTCGTTCATCGGCAGATCGTAAACCACTTGTACTTGGCTACCCAAGAAGTGCATATCTGTTTGTACGCCACGCTTTTCAATACACAGGGTAATCACATTACCCAAGTGTTCTTGCGGTACTAAAATAGTGGCTTTAACAATCGGCTCACGCATTTCTTCAATGGCTGAGGGATCCGGCATACGTGACGGGTTATCAACATAAATGATATCGCCATTTTTCTTCACAACCTCAAAAATCACCGTTGGTGCAGTGGTGATTAAATCAAGATCGTATTCACGCTCAAGACGCTCTTGAATGATTTCCATATGCAGCATGCCAAGGAAACCAATGCGGAAACCAAAGCCTAAGGCTTCAGAGCTTTCCGGCTCATACTGCAAAGCTGCATCGTTAAGCGTCAGTTTTTCCAAAGCATCACGAAAGTCTTCAAAGTCTTCAGAGCTGACCGGGAATAAACCGGCATACACCTGTGGCTGCACCCGTTTAAAGCCCGGTAACATATCCACATCGGGAGTCGTCGACAGAGTCAAAGTATCGCCCACTGGCGCGCCTTGAATCTCTTTAATCCCAGCAATAATAAAGCCCACTTCGCCGGCTTTTAAATCAACGGTTTGCGTATGCTTTGGGTTAAATACACCAACACTGTCGACTAGGTGCATACGGCCGGTGGATTTAACCAGCACTTTATCGCCTTTTTTAATGCGACCATGTTTCACTCGCACTAAAGAGACAACGCCTAAGTAGTTATCAAACCAGGAATCGATAATCAGCGCTTGCAACGGTGCATCAATTTCACCAACCGGTGGTGGAATGACTTGCACTAGACGCTCAAGGACTTCATCAACGCCTAAGCCGGTTTTCGCACTGCAGGTCACAGCATCAGTGGCGTCAATTCCGATGACATGCTCGATTTCTTCTTGCACGCGAATTGGATCGGCTTGAGGTAAGTCGATTTTATTTAACACCGGCATCACTTCGAGACCTTGCTCAATCGCGGTGTAGCAATTTGCGACTGACTGCGCCTCAACACCTTGACCGGCATCAACCACTAACAAAGCCCCTTCACAGGCCGCGAGTGAACGACTGACTTCATAACTGAAGTCAACGTGTCCTGGGGTATCAATAATATTTAATTGATAGATACGACCGTCACGTGCGGTATAACTCAAGGTCACACTGTGTGCCTTAATAGTAATGCCCCGTTCACGCTCGAGATCCATAGAATCCAACACCTGAGACGCCATCTCGCGCTCAGTCAAGCCACCGCACATTTGAATAAAGCGGTCGGCCAGGGTGGATTTACCATGGTCGATGTGGGCAATAATGGAGAAATTACGGATATGACTCAAGTCACTCACAAAACATCACTCTACAATTCAGTCCGCCGGCCGACTGCCAACAGAAAATAGCCCGTAAGCTTACCTGATTTATAGCGCTTAAGTCATCTATCCACGACTTAACACCAAAAAAAGCAGCCTTACAGGCAGACTACAAACTAAAAAAGCGACACCTAACGGTCGCTTTTTTAGTTCAACATTTGATCAACTAGAGGCTAACTTTAGCTGGTTAATTTAAAGGTAATAAAGCTCGCACGGCCTTGACGCAAGACGCGCATCGAGACCGAACGGTTATTCGGTAAGTCTTGCGCAATTTTGGTAAAGGTTTTTGCCGAGTCAATCACTTGATTATTTAAGTGAGTAATCACATCACCTGGGCGCAAACCAATCATTGCCGCAGCGCCGTCCTGTACCTCTTGAATCGCCACACCGCCTTGCAAATCAATGGCTTTTTTCTGCTCAGCAGTTAAATCCACCACAGTCATGCCCAAACGATTGCTTTTACTGACGGCGCCCTGACTGCCGGCCAAGGCCATTTCTTCACCATCATTTGGCAATGAGCCCACTTTCACTTTTAGCGTTTTACGCGAACCTTCACGCATCACCAGCAACTGAGCAGTTTTGCCCGGCTTAACAGCTCCCACCAAGTGGGGTAAATCAGCCGACATCACCACCGGATGATCATTCATGCTTAAGATGACATCACCAACTTGCAAGCCACCTTTATCGGCAGGGCCACCCTCTAATACTTGTGCAACCAATGCGCCAGCCGGCTTATCCAAGCCAAATGACTCCGCCAAGTCTTTATTGACCTCTTGAATCACCACGCCCAACCAGCCACGATCGACTTTACCACTGGTTTTCAGCTGATCAGAGACATCCAAAGCAACTTCCATAGGAATGGCAAAGGACAGGCCCATAAAACCGCCGGAACGGGTGAAAATCTGTGAGTTAATCCCGACGACTTCACCATTGAGATTAAATAACGGACCGCCCGAGTTACCGGGATTAATCGCCACATCCGTTTGAATAAAGGGCACATAGTTATCGTTGGGTAAATTACGGCCTTTCGCCGAGACAATCCCTGCGGTCACTGAGTGATCGAAGCCGAACGGCGAACCAATGGCCAGCACCCACTCCCCGACTTTTAAATCTTTTGACTTACCCAGACGTACCACAGGTAAATCCTTGCCTTTAATTTTCAGTAAAGCCACATCGGTACGTGGATCGCTACCGACTAACTCGGCAACCAATTCGCTGCGATCCGCTAAGCGCACAATAATTTCGTCAGCATCGGCAATCACATGATTATTGGTTAAGACATAGCCGTCACTGGAAATAATAAAACCTGATCCCAACGACTGCGCTTCACGCTGCTGGCCTTTATTACGACCTTGCGGCGCGCGCGGCATCGGTAAACTGCGCTCAAAGAACTCTCGAAAAATAGGCGGTAAGCCTTCTAGGTCCGGTAGTGAATTAAAACCACCGGCATTGGCTTGGCTCGGCATGGTTTGCCGCGTACTGATATTGACCACAGCCGGCGCAGATTCTTCAACTAAAGCAGTAAAATCAGGCAACTGTGCTTGCGCACTGGGCATAACACATACCATCAAAGCTATGCATGTGCTAACCAATAGCGAGGTTTTTTTCTGCGACATACTACTCTCCTTTACTAAAATCAAACGTCAAACCGAGGCGTTAAAACACTCTGATTTTTAACCAGCAGCGGTTGCGTTGCGACATCATTAAGATAGCGATGGCTATACAGGCGTACCCATAGCGCACCACCAAGAAAACCCAAGGCAGCAGCAAAAATAATCCAAGGTTCAGACGCATTCAAGGCATCCACACCCAAAGCGGCGGCAAACATAAAAAACAGCGGCAACATATAAACCAAAAAAGCACCACGTAGCAATGAGTCTTCGCCAATCGACAAGGTGACTTGATCACCCTCGTGCCACTGCGCATCAGACTGTATTTTTATCGTATGAGGTTTTTTATCTGCAGCCAAACTGTTGAGTAAACCCTGACCACAAGCGGCCTTCGCGGCACAACTGCCACAAGTGGTTTTGCGCTGGGTGGCGACCCAAACCGCCCCTCCCTCAACCGCAACTACAATGCCTGGTTCTTCAATCATCAATGGCCTCCTGCTCTCCCCGCATCGACAGGGCGATACGCTCGGCGCTGCCCAATGGAATCTCACCCACCACAGTCACCATAATAATCTTAGCACCCTGCACGGCCTTTCTTGACACGACGGCGGTAGGGCCTAATTGGTGGCGCCCACCCTCAACTTCAAGGTGACTGATATTTTCAAAGAACACTGAAAAGTGTGCCAAGCCATCGGAGTACACTCGGCTGAGTACACCTTCGCTGCCGTCCTGCCCCTGCTGATAATGACTATTGAGCAAGACAAAACCCTGCGGCACCCAGTCCACAACCCAATCGACCCCAGCGCGTGCCGCCTCAACGCGTTTATCTGTGTTAACGGGTAAGCACTCAGCACTTGGCTTAACTAAATTCTGTTGCGCTGCGGCCTGCGCCGGATCAACATAAGCCTGAAACTGCACAAACTCTAAACGCTCAAGCAGTTGCCCCTGCTCATTGAGCAACAAGGTTTTCAGCGGAATGGCGGTTGCTTGATCAAGGTGCAGTTCAACCGCATAGCGGTGTTGGTCACGCGGAGAAAAAAACAAAACGCTGGCGGGCTGACCGGCGACTCTTGACTCCCCCAGCACACGCACCTCATACCATTGCTGTAAGTCCTGCAAGTCTAAGGCGGCAACCGGCCATATATCGGTAGCGGGCCGCTCATTGGCAATGCCGGCACTGTTGCAGGTCACCTGCTTATTGATGCGTATCACTTCATGTGCTGGCCCATTGAGCTGTAAAAACCGCTCAACCAATTGCCCTTGCCCATTCACCTGACGCCACACCTGATGGGTGGTAAAAGCACCCTTACGTTCGTAAACAAAAGCGCCTTGGTATCCTTGCTCAGCATACGCGCTCTGCATACGTTGCAACCACGGCTCGGCAAGCGCTACCGGTGCAGCATAACTGCTACTGGCGAGCGCTATCCAAAGTACAAGACCAGACCCAAGCGCCTTTACGTACATTCCTTATTGACCCTCTAAACTGGCAGCCCGCGCATAAGGAAGACTCGCTTCGCTTTGATTCAGACTGCTGTGCTGCGCATGCTGACGCAAGTAGTTGGGCACACGACGCTCATACCACTCATCTTGCTCAGACACCCTTTGCCCTACCGGTGCCTCAACTGCGCTGCCACGCTGCGTAGTGTAATTGGCCAAGACCGCAGGGCTCTGTGACTGATTGATGGCTGGCAAGCGCTGCTCACTTTGCACCAGCAGTACATCTTGCTGCACGCTATCTTGATTGTAAAAACGCACACCACCCAGCACTGCCAAAGTCACCGAAGCGGCTACCGCAAAGCGACCCAACCACGGCATCGCACGGCGCGGACTCGAGTGCACGGCAGTCTGATCAGCATCTGCAGCATGCAATACAGGCTCTGCATCAAGCGCTGCCATAATACTGGCGGATAAATCTACTCTTGCACTAAAAGGTTCGTTATGCAGAGCAGCACGGGCAATCTGGTAGCGTGACCAGGTAGCGCGCAGCTCTGGATCATGGCTGGCATTCAGCACTCGTCGCAACTCCAACTCATCGGTCTCATTATCAATAAGTGCTGAGAGCGACTGATTAAGGGTGTATTGACTCATTTTTGCTTCCTCTCTTGGCTTGCATTGCGCATTACAAGGCGTCTTGCAACAGGGGCCGTAAAGCTTTATCAACAGCCTCACGTGCTCGAAAAATGCGCGAACGCACTGTACCGACCGGACACTGCATCACTGTTGCAATGTCCTCATAACTGAGACCGTCAAATTCACGTAAAGTTAGTGCACAACGCAAATCTTCTGGTAATTGCTTAATACTTTTCTGCACCGTGGCATCAATCTCATCACGCAGCATAAGGCGCTCAGGAGAGGCCATATCTTTTAGTGCATGGTCGCCATCATAAAATTCTGCATCGCCTGCATCCACATCACTGCTGGGAGGACGGCGATTACGCGACACCAGATAGTTTTTCGCTGTATTAATAGCAATACGATACAGCCACGTATAAAAAGCACTATCGCCACGAAAATTCGGCAAGGCACGATAGGCTTTGATAAACGCCTCCTGCGTAACATCTTGGGCTTCATGCGAATCATGCACAAAACGCACAACCAAACCTAAAATACGATGTTGGTACTTTAACACCAATAAATCGAAGGCTCGTTTATCACCATTTTGAACGCGCTTTACCAGCTGCTGATCATCATCTGGTGTCATGCATAGTCCCCAGCGTGCCATCTTGCAATATCACATCGCTTAGCACATTCTTTATGCGCCATAATTATTCTCCGCATTAAACATTGACAGTAAAGCATCTGGTATCAAAAATAAGATTCACCACAGACGCACCCCCCATTTGTAGTCTACTGTAACGCTTTCCCACTTATTAACGCGCTGTTTAATGACATATGCCATTATTGAGCCCTCTAATCGCTGAAAAGTTCCCCGCATTGTACGTATTTTACAAAGCAATCCAGCGTTATACTAGCCAGCGTCTTTGCAGCGGATCCCTCCAATGAGCCAATACTACCAATACGATGTTCTGATTATCGGCAGCGGTGCCGCAGGTTTAACCACAGCCTTAACCCTTCCATCACACCTACGTATCGCCGTACTCAGTAAAGGCGATCTATCCAGCGGCTCGACCTATTGGGCGCAAGGCGGGGTTGCTGGGGTACTCGACGATAGCGATACAGTTGAGTCCCATGTGCAAGATACCTTAACCGCGGGTGCAGGCTTATGCGATGAAGCGGCCGTGCGTTTTACCGTAGAAAATAGCCGCAGCGCGATTGACTGGCTGATTGAGCAAGGCGTGCCCTTCACCCGCAACGACTCCGGCGAGGCCGATGGGACCAATTTTGACTATCATCTGACCCGCGAGGGCGGGCACAGTCATCGACGCATTATTCATGCGGCCGATGCCACTGGCGCTGCGATCTTCACCACTTTATTAGCCCGAGCACGCCAGCGCAGCAATATCCATCTGATTGAACAACAAGTGGCGGTTGATTTAATTAGTGCCAGCAAGTTAGGCCGACAAGAGAATGCCTGCCTCGGCGCTTATGTGCTGAACCGCGCCACGGATAAAGTCGACACTTACGCCGCTCGCTTTGTGGTCTTGGCCACCGGTGGCGCAGCTAAAGTGTATCTTTACACCAGCAACCCAGACAGCGCCTGCGGCGACGGTATCGCGATGGCGTGGCGTGCCGGTTGTAGCGTAGGTAACTTAGAATTTAATCAATTCCACCCCACCTGCTTATACCATCCGCAAGCGAAAAATTTTTTAATCACCGAAGCCCTGCGCGGTGAAGGCGCACACTTAAAGTTGCCTAACGGTGAGCGTTTTATGGCGCGTTTTGACCAGCGAGAAGAGCTGGCCCCCCGTGATATCGTAGCGCGCGCCATTGACCATGAAATGAAGCGCTTAGGTATTGACTGCGTCTATCTAGATATCAGCCATAAATCGGCTGAGTTTATCCAAGAACACTTCCCCACTGTCTATGAGCGCTGCTTAACCTTTGGCATTGACATCACTAAAGAACCTATCCCTGTGGTGCCGGCTGCGCACTACACCTGTGGTGGTGTGGTAGTCGATCAACAGGGTCGCACTGAGCTGGCCAATCTATACGCCATTGGTGAAACCAGCTTTACTGGCTTGCATGGTGCCAATCGTATGGCCAGCAACTCATTATTAGAATGTTTTGTTTACGGTCGCGCCGCCGCCAATGATATTGCGCAACAGGATGCACTGGTCAGCCCGCCAGAGCACTTGCCACACTGGGATGACAGCTTGGTCACAGATTCCGATGAGGATGTGATTATTGCCCACAACTGGGAAGAACTTAGACGTTTTATGTGGGACTACGTCGGTATTGTGCGCACCAACAAACGCTTACTGCGTGCCCTACACCGTGTACGTTTGTTGCACTATGAAATTGATGAGTTTTATAGCAACTATCATGTCAGTCGTGACTTAATTGAGTTGCGTAACTTAGTCGAAGTGGCTGATTTAATTATTCGCTCAGCGATGAAACGCAAAGAAAGCCGCGGCTTGCATTACACCCTTGATTATCCACAATTAAGTGAGCATGCGCTGGATACTATTCTATCGCCTTTAACGCCCGCCAGCGCTGACGACTGAATTTCAAGCGCACCCGCAGGCGCCGATGGCTGTCCTGCGGCAGGCTATCTGCCGGAATCAAAACACTGCGATAAAACCACTGATGGGCGTATCGATAGCGCAATAACACCAGAGCAGGTAGTGCGATGCTATCGGCACGCAACTGTACCGAGCGCCAGCCATGCTGAGCACTCCACAACTGCCAGCCGTGAGCCGTACTGTGCCGCACACCGCGCCGTAAAGACGACTGCTGCGCCAGACTCAGCTGACGCCACTGCAAGGCTATTTGCACAGCCAACAGCACCAATATCCCCAACTGCAAGAGCACAGAAATCGCGGCTAAGATCACCGCCATAGCAGCCAGCACTAACACCACAATAACTGCCTGTGACAGCCTATGCGAAGGCTGCCAAAAACAGCTAAAGCTGTGCTTATTTAGGTTTCGCATGTTCCAAAACCAATTCAATAATGCGCTTTAAATCCGGATTATCCGGTTCAGCGCGACGCATGCACCAGCCAAAAATATCTTGGTCTTCGCAATCAAGCAATAAACGATAGCGCTCACGATCGGCTTCATCAAGTTGTAAATAGCGCTCTTCAACAAAGGGCACCAGCAACTGATCCAGTTCCCACATCCCTCTGCGACTGTGCCAATAGAGACGTTTCACTTCAGTTTCGATAGACATGACACTCTCCAAAAATAATAAATTTAGTATAAGACAGATTTAACAAAGTCGCATACGCTGACAAGAGGCTTTTAGCCCTCTATGATAGACGCAAGCATTATTCACAAGCGAGACAGTCATGACTGGTTGTGCAAGTTTTACCCCGTTAACTCACGAAGGCGTGTTAGCCGTACGCGGCGCAGACGCTAAATCTTTCCTGCAAGGTCAAATCACTTGCAACCTTGCCTACCTTAGCGATGAGCGCAGCAGTTTAGGTGCACGCTGTACGCCAAAGGGGCGCATGTTATCAAGTTTTCGTGTGCTTTTAGACAATGACGGCTATTTATTGGCGATGGATCAGGATATTTTAGTCGCACAACTGGCTGAGCTGCAAAAGTTTGCAGTTTTTTCTAAGTCCAAGCTCACTGATGATAGCGCGCTGTGGAGTCGCTTTGGTTTATCACAAGCGGATGCCACTTTGACCGCGCTGGGCATTGATTTACCCAGTGAGATCAATAGCATCGTACATCATAACCAGATGATCGCCATTCGTGTCTCTGCAGACTTAACTGAGCTGTGGGTCAGTGCTGAGGAAGGCCCGTGCCTGCGTAAACGTCTGCTCAATCTACTGCCTGAAGCGCCGCTCAATACCTGGTTATTAGGCCAAATACGTAGTGGTATTGGTCACGTCAGCATGCCCACGCGCGAGCAATTTATTCCACAAATGCTGAATTTACCCGCGCTGGATGCCGTGAGCTTTAAAAAAGGCTGCTATACCGGTCAAGAGATCGTGGCCCGCATGCAGTATTTGGGCAAATTAAAACGCCATATGTATCGCTTGCAACTGGCCTGCACTGAAGTCCCCGCCCCGGGCACGCCACTATTTTCTCCCGTGCATTCCAGTGCCGTAGGTGAAGTGGTCAATGCGGCGCGCAGTGAATACGGTGTCGAGCTGTTAGCCACAGCACTGGATGATGCGATCAATGATGGACGTATCTATTTAGAAGGTGATGAGAAAACCTTACTTGAGGTGCTTGAGCTGCCTTATTCACTGGATACCGAGCGTGAGATTTTACGCTAAGCGCGCGGCGCGACTCCTTAGCCTGTAAGCCTGTGCACACTTCGCCAAGCCGCTGAAGTGTGTACAGCAACACGCCGAGCCTCTACTCCCCTATCCGTATTACGCCCCTACTTACTCCCTCCTGCCCCACTTTCGCACCTTTTTTCTTCTTTATTATCAATTATCTACACCGCTTCAGCGACACGCCTTCTAGCTCACAATTGATCTCTGTCAAGGCCTCAACGGGGTAATCCGCTTAGATTGAGCACGTTAAAAACGGATCTAGCGCCTGGATGCGTCCATACCTAATTGTAGGAGATCACATGCAACTGGTTTGTCCTGCGGGCAGTTTGCCTGCCCTTAAAGCAGCTGTTCGCCAAGGTGCTGATGCAGTTTATGTTGGCTTCCGAGATGACACTAACGCCCGTCACTTTGCTGGTTTAAACTTAAATGATCAGCAGTTGGAAAATGGCATTGCCCACGCCCACCAGCACAACACTAAAATTTATATTGCCGTCAATACCTATGCACAACCTGATGGCTGGCAGCGCTGGCAGCGCGCGGTTGATCAAGCCGCTGATTTAGGCGTTGATGCACTGATTGCTGCCGACCCAGGCGTCTTAGCCTATGCCAGCAAACACCACCCACAGCTCAATCTGCACTTATCGGTGCAAGGCTCTGCAACCAACGCCGCGGCATTATCGTTTTATCAAGACCGCTACAATATTAAACGTGCCGTGTTACCGCGCGTACTATCGCTGGCCCAGGTTAAACATGTGGCCAGCCAAAGCACTGTACCCATCGAAGTTTTTGCCTTTGGCAGTTTATGCATTATGGCTGAAGGCCGTTGCCACCTCTCCTCTTACTTAACTGGCGAATCACCTAATCTGTGCGGTGTCTGCTCGCCGGCTAAAGCAGTCCGTTGGAGTAATGAAGAGGGTGAACTGACCTCTCGTCTCAACGAGGTTTTGATTGATCGTTACAGTGAAGGCGAATCGGCCGGCTACCCAACCCTGTGTAAAGGGCGTTTTATGGTCAACGGCCAACGCTTCCACGCCCTCGAAGAACCAACCAGTCTCGACACCATGGATATCATTCCAGAGCTGGTAAAAATTGGCGTCAGCGCGGTCAAAATCGAAGGCCGCCAACGCAGTCCAGCCTATGTTGAACAAGTCACCCGTGTATGGCGCGCCGCTCTCGATAGTCATCGCCAAGCCCCTGAGCGCTACCAAGTTGAGCCAATTTGGCGACAAACCTTAGCCGGCCTGTCAGAAGGCAGCCAAACCACTCTCGGTGCATACCACCGCTCATGGCAATAGGGGCAAGTCTGATGAAACTTTCTTTAGGTCCGGTTTTATTTTTCTGGGAACGCGACACCCTGATGCAGTTTTATGCCGAGATGGCTGAGCAACCACTGGATGTGATTTATCTGGGTGAGACGGTGTGTTCTAAGCGGCGCTCACTGTCACTGGATGACTGGCTCGGTTTAGCCCGTGATCTGCAACAACAAAGCAGCGCGCAGGTGGTTTTATCGGGACTCACCTTAGTCGAGGCCGCCTCAGAGCTGTCCAGTCTGAAACGTCTGTGCCAAAACGGTGATTTTTTGGTGGAAGCCAATGATATGTCTGCCGTGCACTATTTAGCCGAACACAAGGTACCCTTTGTCGGCGGGCCTGCACTCAATATCTATAATGGTTATACCTTGTCTGAGTTTATTGCCTGCGGCATGATGCGCTGGTCACCACCGGTTGAGTGTTCAGCACAGATTATCGCAGCAGCATTAAATCAATTAGATGAACTGGGCGTAGCCCGCCCCGAAGTCGAAGTGTTTGCCTATGGGCACTTACCCCTCGCCTACTCCGCTCGTTGCTTTACTGCACGCTCCGAAAATCGTCCAAAAGATGATTGTGATCTATGCTGCATTAAGTATGAGGAAGGCATCCCATTACTCAGTCAAGAAGGACAAGCACTGTTTACTATTAACGGTATTCAAACCATGTCGGCTGAAGTCAATAACCTACTGGCTGACTTCCCCTCCCTTGCCGCGGCTGGGGTTGATATTGCACGCTTAAGTCCGCGCGCCCAAGGCATGAGTGAAGTGATTGCGGCTTGGCACAAAGTTCGTCAAGGCGAGCCCGCGCCATTGGCGGTGCAAGGCTGTAATGGTTACTGGCACAGCCGCCCAGGTATGGTTAGTGTTGAGGAGGTTGGATTATGCTAAATCGTGCTGCGCCTTTTTTATTATCCGCCGGCGAGCGTGTCCTACCATTGGCTGTGCATGTGCCATTTTTCTTACAGCGTTTTACTTTGCAACACAGCCTTAATCAAGTGTTTGCCAAAGCCATGCAAGAAGGCTTATTTGAAATTCTCGAAAACCGCTGGATGCGTTTGCAGGTCACGGATCTCAACTTATCCTGGTGCCTAAGTAAAGCCCCCAACAAGAACCGTCTGCTGATTAAAGACCGCGCCCCAGTTGAGGTAACAATCAGTGGTAATTGGCGCGAGTTTTTACTGTTGGCCAGCCGTCAAGAAGATCCTGACACCCTGTTCTTCCGTCGTCGTTTACAAATTGATGGCGATACCGATCTGGGCTTAGCAGTCAAAAACATGATCGACAGCCTCGACTCCGATGATTTACCCAGCTGGCTCTGGCAAACCATTGAAACCCTTGGCAAAGAGGCAATGCCAGCCGCCAGTTAATCACTCGTTGTAGCTTGAGCATTATTGAGCAAAGCCCTATCATTCGCTTAAATGCTAATGGAGCTTAATGATGCTGACTGTACTGCAAATTGATTTTCCCTTTACTGGGCCTTTTGGTGCAGAGATGCAGCAAGCCATGCAGCCTCTCGCTGAATCTATCAACCAAGAGCCTGGCTTAATCTGGAAAATCTGGACTGAAAACGCTGCCACGCAAGAAGCCGGCGGCGTTTATCTATTTAGCGATGCAATAACCGCACAAAACTACTTAGATATGCACAGCGCACGCTTAACAGCCAGCGGTGTCAGTGGTATTCGCGCTAAACTATTTTCGGTGAATACTCCACTCAGTCTCACTTGCAAAGGTCCGATCCAATGACTACCAGTAAGCTTGATAAAATCTTGGCCCAGTCTTACCAAGAGCGCGAAAGCGGCTACCGCCACAAAGCATTAAAAATGTACCCGCATTTTTGCGGACGCTGCAGCCGTGAGTTCAGTGGTAAAGGTCTCAGTGAACTGACCGTGCACCACCGCGATCATAACCATGACAACAACCCCGCCGATGGCTCGAATTGGGAGCTGCTGTGCTTGTACTGCCATGACAATGAGCACCAACGCCAAGTAGATATGCATTATCAAAAAGAAGAGCGTGCAGGGCAAAAAGGACCACAGCAAACCTTTAAAGGTTTGGCAGGTTTAGCAGATCTATTGAATAAGTAACCGCTCTTAGCATTAGAACTAAAGTTGTATTGATCTAATCAAACATCTGCCATTCTAAATAAATACGCTAGACACAATGAGCAAAGGTAACTACATTAAACAGGCGTTATAAAAAGCGACAAAATTACACATCTTGGCGATCTAAGGAAATGTCCCATGAAAAAAATTATTGCAGGTATTATTTTAGCCTCCGCATCTTCTTTTGCTTTAGCTAATGCTAATGGTCCAGCGGGTTGCGGTCTTGGCTCAACAGTGATCTTCCCTGACGCTAACGAATGGCATGAGTATGTTTTAGCTGCCACCACTAACGGTACCTCTGGTAACCAAACTTTCGGTATGACTTCGGGTACCTTAGGTTGCGAGTCAGCGAATGGCCCATTGAAATCCGCACAAGTATTTATGGATGAAAACATGGACCAGTTGGCTGCAGACGCTGCTATTGGTCAAGGTGAAACGCTAGCTGCGTTAGCTGAAGTTATGGGTGTTAAGGCTCAAGATACTGCAGCATTTAACCGTGTAATGCAGTCTAACTTTGATGCTATGTTTAGCACTGATGCGACCTCATCCACAGCATTTGAAGCAATGACATCTGCTATGGCGACAGATTCAAACCTACAGAAATACTTAGGTTAATTTTTTCTAGTGAATCTAAAGCCCGCACTCGCGGGCTTCTTTTATTGTTATCAACAAAGGTTTTTAACATGTTAGCTAGGTCTCTAATTGCTAGCTTTTTGTTTTTTTCTTATTCTGCATTCGCGCAAAGCACGCCTTTACCTTCACTGGAAAAATTACAGTCCCTTGCTAAGAGTAAGCAGTGGGCGCATCTTTTACATTACCGCAAACACCCATTTACAGGTCGCTATATTAGTCAAAATGACAGCCCTAACTTCTTTCTAGCCACAAATGGTAAAAGTTCATTACTTGCAGAACTGCAAGTAGACTTAAAGCAGTTTTTAATCACTCATAGGGTAGATAACCAATCGGCGCAATGCCAATTTCCAGCTCGTTATAACTGGTTAAAAAAACAATTGCCCGAGCTTGAACTGGTAGATCAATCTTGCTCAGAACTAGAGCAATGGCGTAATGAACTGAATGCTGAACATTTAACCTTAATTTTCCCTGCTTCACATATTAACTCGCCTTCTTCCATGTATGGCCACACGCTGATTCGCTTAGATAAAAAAGATCCTACGAGCAATAAATTATTAGCTTACAGTGTCAACTTTGCGGCAAATCCAGACCCCAATGATAATGAATTAGTGTTTTCTTGGAAGGGCCTCACGGGTGGGTACCCTGGCGTAGTGTCTGTATTACCCTACTATGCGAAAACTAACGAATACTCGCATATGGAGTATCGAGATATCTGGGAATATAAATTAAATTTAAACAAAGAAGAGACTGATCAGTTTGTAAACCATATATGGGAAACCAAAGATACTTTTTTTGATTATTTTTTCTTTGATGAAAACTGCTCTTATCGATTATTAGCCTTGTTAGATGCCAGCTCTGAACGCATTGATGTGACCGATGATTTTACCTTCACTGCGATACCAGTCGACACCATACGGGCACTACAAAAACGCGGCCTTATCGACGACACAGAATATCGCCCTTCCGCTGCCAGCAAAATGGAAAGCAAAAGCCAGCAAGCTTCCAAGCAGGTATTAGAGCAGGCGCGGCAATTTGTAGAGCAGCCAGATACTATTCCAACCACTGCACATGGACTTAGCGAACAAGAAACAATTCAGGCCTTAGAACTTGCTTATGCCTATGCTCGCTATTTAGCGGTGCAAAAGAAGCAAGCCAATCCAGTATTACGCAAACGTACTTTAGATATTTTGTCAGCACGCTCCAAGTACCCCGATACAGCTGGCTTCGATGATATTCCCATACCAACCTATCGAGACGATCAAGGGCATTTAAGCCAACGCTTACATATTAAAGCGGGCAGTACTTTTTCAGATACACGTTCCGGCTCTCGATCAGATCATTTAAGTTTTATTGATCTAAATTACCGTGCCGCTTTTCATGATGTTATGGATCCACCGCAAGGCTTTGTGCCTGGCTCACAAATACAGATGGGGCATTTAAGTTTGAGGCTGTGGGATGGTGGTGCAGTACGCGTCCAGCAATTTCAAATGGTTGATATTTTATCACTCAGCCATCAGAGCTATTTCCAACAGCCTATCGCATGGTCAGTCAGTGGTGGTTTAGATCGCTTTATTGGTGCTGACGCAGAGTTGTATGGCTATTTGCATACAGGTTTGGGCAAGGCTTGGCTGACCTCAGCAGGACGTTTTTATGGCTTAGTCCAAGCGCAGTTTCTGGCTGACAATCAATTCCATAAGGGCGCGCAATTCAGTTTAGGGCCTCGATTAGGCTGGTTATGGCAAGGTGAGCATATTCAGGCTCAACTGGAAACCAATTGGCAAGGCTTAAGCTGGCTGGATAAAACCAAGCGTACCGAAGTGAAGGCCAATCTAGGCTGGCGGTTATCAACCAACTCACAGCTGAAACTAGAAGCCAAAAGCCAACACTTTAAACGCCATCAACAGACCAGCGAACAACATGAGGTGGGCCTTGCTCTCAATTGGTATTACTAGATTGCTTAGCGCTAAAGCATTGTGCTGCAGACTATTTTATATATTACTCATCTTTACCAGCCTCTTAGCACTTGCTGGCTGCACATCGCTATCGGCTTTATTTTTTTACCCACAAAGCGCCTTGATCTCCACACCTAAAGATGCAGAACTTGAATATCAGGATATCTGGCTTAAAGCTCAAGACGGAACCATCCTCCATTCTTGGTGGATACCCGCACAGGGCGCCGAGCCAGATTCTACTGTAATGTTTTTATATCTGCATGGTAACGCAGAAAATATATCCAGCCACAGCCATAGTATTTATTGGCTCGCCACTAAAGGCGTCAGTGTTTTAGCTTTGGATTATCGTGGCTTTGGTGCCTCTGAAGGAAAAGCATTGATGCCTGAAATCCTACAAGACATTGAAGCCGCTGCATTATGGATGAAACAAACACACCCTGACAAAGAGCTGATCATATTAGGACAAAGTATCGGTGCAGCGCTGGCTATCAATTTTACCGCACAGGCAGCAGATCAGTATCAAATAAAAGCTTTAGTTTTGGATGCGCCATTTACCGGCTTTGCTACAACCGCCCGCAGCGCAATGAGTGCCACGTTAGTTGGCTGGTTGATTTGGCCTTTTACCGTATTGATTCCTAGCCAATGGGACCCTATCAAACATATAAGAAAAATTGATATCCCTACCCTTATTATGCATAGCCAAAAAGATACAATAGTGCCGTATACAAGCGGTAAGAAGCTTTATAAAACGTGGCAGGCCGCTCACCCAAAACAGCAACTATGCTGGTTAGACTCTAAAGGCCCGCACACAATGTCTTTCGCATTTCCTGAGTTAAAACAAGCAACGCTAAACTTTATTCAAAACAAACAATGCGAAAAATAAAAGCCTAAGCGTGCAAACACCTAGCCGTTGTAAGTGTGACAGTCGCAATTAACCCGATCTAAAAATCAGATGCTTTTCCCAGTCTTCGTCCGCTACATTCAGCTCACTGACCATACGTCCCAGCCGTGAAATGCCCTCGGTATGCACCGCATCCGCATTACCACAGACCAAGTGATGCCAGATGAATAAATCTTTACCTTCGTGCACCAAACGATAGGCACAGGTACTGGGTAACCAACGAAATGCATCAGACTGATCGGCGGTAAGCTGAATACAATCTTCAACAAAATCTTTGCGGTTCGGATAATTACTGCAACGCGCCGTATCTAAATCCAATAATTTACACGCAATATTGGTGTAATAAACGGCCCCATCGTCTTCATCTTCCAGCTTTTGCAAACAGCACACACCACACCCATCGCACAGCGACTCCCACTCTTCTTGGTCGAGCTCTGCTAGGGTTTTACGTTTCCAAAAGGGTTCAACTATTGCGGCCATATACTGTTCTACCTGTGCTGAGCACTCGGCTCAATGGATATAAAATTAACTGACTTTGCACTCAACTTGCACCCGCACTTTAATCACTGTGCTACTAAAGCGCGCCGTTAAATGTGCTGTTTCACCAGCCGCCAAGCGCGCTTTACGAATGCGAGGTGATTCTGGTCCATTACGCAAGCGCACCCTACACACCGCCGCCTGCTGACCGTAATTCTTTAAGGATACCGCAGCCGTATTGTTACCTAAGTCTAAGGTATCCACAGCGATTGTCGCGCCATTGAGTTGTTTTTCAACTTCAAATGGAAATGCAAAGGCAGCAACCGGACAGAGCAACGCCGCGATTATTATGATTTTTTTCATAGTGTTCTCATCCACCGATTTATTTCAACAGTTTACCCCATCAATCTTAATAAACAGCAGGCCGAGGGTAAAAGTATACAAAAAGGCTTTGTTTACCAGCATTCACAGCTTAATATGAGCGCCATTGAGCATCTATTGATGCTGTACACTCTAGCCCCCACTGCCCCGCTTAGCTCAAACCTTCACTTAGCACAATAAAATTAAGCCCTCTTATTCTTATGCTCACATTTAACAGCATGATTACAGCAATCAATAATCGGGTATGGGGAACACCCATGCTTATTGCCATTTTAGGCAGCGGATTATTTTTGATGCTGGCCTTAAAATTTATGCCGATTCTTAATATTAAGCGTGGCTTTTTAGAAATTTGGAATGGCCGTGAAAAAGGTGATGCCAGCACGGGTCAAATCAGCCCTTTTGCGGCACTGATGACCACCCTTGCTGCCACAGTGGGCACCGGTAATATTGCCGGAGTCGCGACAGCAATTGTCTTAGGTGGACCTGGCGCTCTATTTTGGATGTGGTGTACCGCTTTAGTGGGCATGGCCACCAAATACTCTGAAGTGGTGCTGGCCGTACATTTTCGTGAAAAAAACAGTTTGAATCACTTTGTCGGTGGGCCGATGTATGCGATTAAAAACGGTTTAGGTCGTAAATGGGCATGGCTTGGCGCCTGCTTTGCACTGTTTGGCGGTTTTGCCAGTTTCGGCATTGGTAATATGGTACAGGTCAATAGCATGGCTGCCGGTCTTGCCGTGTCATTTGCCATCCCCGCTTGGGTCAGTGGGGTGTGCATTATGGTATTGGTTGGCTTGGTGATTTTAGGCGGTATTCAGCGCATCGGAGCGGTGGCGCAAACCCTAGTGCCGCTGATGTGCGTGGTCTATGTCTTGGCCGCCATGTTCGTGCTGATCAGTCACTACCAGGCTATTCCTGCGGCATTTGTTTTGATTTTTAATTCTGCTTTTAATGGCCATGCGGCAGTGGGCGGTTTTGCCGGTGCGGCGATGATTGCCGCCTTGCGCTTTGGTGTAGCGCGCGGCGTGTTCTCGAATGAAGCCGGTCTAGGTAGTGCGGGTATCGCACAAGCGGCTGGGACCAGTGATGACCCTGTAGTTTCTGGCTTAATTGGTATGATGGGCACCTTTATCGATACCTTGATTGTTTGCACTATGACGGGCTTAGCCATTATCTGTTCAGGGGTTTGGAGCAGTGGCCTTAGCGGCGCCGCATTATCCTCCGCAGCCTTTGAGGCCGCTATGCCCGGCACAGGTAACTATTTACTCACCGCAACCTTAGTTATCTTTGCGTTTACCACTATTCTTGGCTGGAGCTACTATGGTGAGCGCTGCTGGGAGTTTTTATTTGGTCCGCGCGCTATTTTGCCCTACCGCTTGCTTTGGGTTGCCGTTATACCATTAGGCGCAGTCACTCAACTGGAGACTGTCTGGCTGTTGGCTGACACCTTAAATGGCTTAATGGCTTTACCAAACTTGGTGTCTTTGCTGGTGCTCAGCCCTGTGGTAATTCAGCTGACTCAAGCGCATTTTGCTAAACGTAATGGCCGTGAATCATCCGGAAAACTTTAAAGCGGATGCCTGCACTGCGCTTTTACGGTAGCATTCTACCTATTGTAATTTCATCGACCGACTGGAAGCCTTCATGATTGACCGTCTTACCCTGCTGCGACCCGACGATTGGCATATTCATCTGCGCGATGGCGCAGTCTTGCAGCATACTGTTGCCGATGCCGCACGCACCTTCGCCCGCGCGATTATAATGCCCAATCTAGTCCCCCCCGTGCGCAACACAGCCGAAGCCGATCAATACCGTCAACGCATTTTAAACGCCCGTCCAGCGCAGAGCAGATTTGAGCCATTAATGGTGCTCTACCTGACTGATCACACCAGCGCGAAAGATATTAAAGAAGCTCAAGCCAGCGGTTTTATCCATGCGGCCAAGCTCTATCCAGCCGGAGCCACGACCAACTCAGACTCAGGAGTAACCTCACTGGAAGCGATTTACCCCGCTCTCGAAGCCATGAGCGACGTCGGTATGCCGCTATTGGTGCATGGCGAAGTGACTCACAGCAGTGTCGATATTTTTGATCGTGAAAAGCGCTTTATTGATGATCAACTGGTTGGCCTAGTGGCACGTTTCCCCGCGTTAAAAGTTGTCATGGAACATATCACCACAGCTGACGCAGTAACCTTTGTCAGCGCTGCAGCCGACACAGTCGCTGCCACCATTACTGCGCATCACCTGCTCTATAACCGCAACCATATGCTTGCCGGTGGTATCCGCCCGCATTTTTATTGCTTGCCGATTCTAAAGCGCAACACCCACCAAGACGCCTTGCTCGATGCCGCCACCAGTGGCTCGCCTAAATTTTTCTTAGGTACAGACTCTGCACCGCACGCGCAAAACGCTAAAGAAAATGCCTGCGGCTGTGCCGGTTGCTATACCGCCTATGCCGCCATTGAACTGTATGCACAAGCCTTTGAGCAACGCAATGCGTTGGATAAGCTTGAAGCTTTTGCCAGCCATTTCGGTCCAGACTTCTACAATTTACCGCGTAACCAAGACACTATTACCTTGGTGCGTGAGCCTTGGACTGTACCAAGCACCTTAGACTTTGCTGAACAACAACTGGTGCCGTTGCGTGCTGGCGAAACCTTAAACTGGCGTGTATTAGGAACTCAGGCATGAGCCAAGACATCGAAGATTACGAATACGAGCTCTCCAATAACAACCAAGAGAAGCATAGCGGTGGCTTAAGATCGCCTATGGCGCGACGCTTTCGTGGCTACTTACCCGTTGTGATTGATGTGGAAACAGGCGGCTTTCATAACGCCACCGATGCCTTGCTGGAAATTGCAGCGGTGATTCCAGCGATGGATGACGATGGCTTGCTCTACGCTGAGCACACCTTATTTTTTCGCGTGCAACCTTTTGAAGGCGCAAATATTGAACAAGCAGCGTTAGATTTTACCGGTATCAAGCTCGATCACCCGTTACGCATGGCGGTCAAAGAAGATCACGCACTCGGCGAGATTTTCAAAAGTGTGCGTAAATCGTTAAAGGCCTCAGGCTGCAAGCGCGCTATTTTAGTCGGCCACAACAGCCACTTTGATCTGGGCTTTTTAAATGCAGCGGTTGAGCGTTGCGGAATTAAACGTAACCCCTTCCACCCCTTCTCAAGCTTTGATACAGCCACTTTAGGCGGCTTAGCCTACGGTCAAACCGTCTTGGCTAAGGCCTGTGAAGCAGCTGATATCCGTTTTGATCCTCGTGAAGCACATAGCGCCCGTTACGATACTGAGAAAACTGCAGAGCTGTTTTTTGGTATCGTTAATCGCTGGAAAGAACTGGGCGGTTGGGACGACTTCGAATAAGCCCATCCAACCGCTGGATTAACAGCGCTGACAAAAAAGGCTGTATGCAATCATCTTGCATATAGCCTTTTTTATTGATTGAGCCAATATAAAACCTACCCTAACGCACCTAGTGTGAACCAGCGATACAGACAGATTTTATTACAGCCTTACTTAAAGCGACGCTCAATACCTTTTTCAACCAATATTTTTGCAGAAATTTCTTCTACAGAAAAATGCGTAGTGTTGATAAATTTAATATTGTCGCGCTGAAACAGTCCTTCCACTTCACGCACTTCAAATTCACATTGCGCGTAACTGGAGTAGCGACTATTGGGTTTACGCTCATTACGAATCGCAGCCAAACGGTCAGCATCAATGGTTAAACCAAAAAGTTTATCTTTATGTTTCTTTAACGAGTGCGGCAACTGCAGACTTTCCATATCGTCTTCAGTCAACGGATAGTTGGCCGCACGAATACCGTATTGCATCGCCATATACAGACAGGTTGGCGTTTTACCGCAACGCGAAACCCCCACCAAAATAATATCAGCGCTATCATAATGTCGCGTACGTCCGCCATCATCGTTATCTAGCGCAAAATGCACCGCTTCAATGCGCTCCATATAATTAACACTGTGGGTAATTGAATGTGACTTACCCACTGAATACGAAGAACGATCATTGAGTTCTTCTTCTAACGGCGATAGAAAACTGGAAAAGATATCCACTTTAAATGCATTCGCTGTCGATAAAATATCGCGTATTTCTGTATTAACAATGGTGTCGAAGACAATGGGTCGCACACCCTTACTTTCCGCAAGCTCGTTAATTTGTTGTACCATAGCCTGAGCTTTTTCGACACTATCAATGTAAGGACGCGTTAAGCGTCGAAAATCAATATTATCAAACTGTGCCAATAAACTTTGTCCAAGCGTTTCGGCAGTGATACCCGTTCCATCAGAAATAAAAAAAGCTGTACGTTTCATAATTGCCAAAAGCCTTAAGTCGTGAACAATTCTCGGTTATTATAGGCTGGTTTTTTGCCAGACATGTTGTCAGGCGACATTGTGACCCATTTTCCCCAAACAAGGCCAATAGATTAAACTGGCCTTTTCAATACAGACGTGGAGAGATCACCTTGGTTGAGTACGTAGTTTCCCTCGATAAGCTCGGTAACCATGATGTTGAGCGTGTAGGGGGCAAAAACGCCTCCCTAGGCGAGATGATCAGCAACCTTGCAGGCGCAGGCGTTTCAGTGCCGGGTGGCTTTGCCACCACCGCCCAAGCCTACCGTGACTTTATTGATGCCAATAATTTAGATGCGCGTATCCACGATTTATTGGATACCTTAGACATTGATGACGTAAACGCCTTAGCTAAAGCCGGCGCGCAAATTCGCCAATGGATTTTAGAGGGCAACTTCCCTGCACAGTTAGATGCCGATATTCGTACTGCTTTTGCCGAGATGGCCGACGGTAACGAGAATATGGCAGTTGCCGTGCGCTCTTCAGCCACCGCTGAAGATTTGCCCGATGCCTCCTTTGCCGGCCAGCAAGAAACCTTTCTAAATATTCGTGGTGTGGATAATGTCATCCGCGCCGCTAAAGAAGTGTTTGCCTCGTTATTTAATGACCGCGCTATTTCTTATCGTGTGCACCAAGGCTTTGACCACCGCAATGTGGCCTTATCCGCCGGTGTGCAGCGCATGGTGCGTTCTGAAACTGCCGCAGCTGGCGTCATGTTCAGCCTCGACACTGAATCAGGTTTCCGCGATGTGGTGTTTATCACCGGTGCCTATGGTTTAGGTGAAACAGTCGTACAGGGCGCAGTTAACCCTGACGAGTTTTATGTGCACAAACAAACCTTAGCCGCGGGTCGCCCTGCGATTTTGCGTCGCAACTTGGGCAGCAAGGCGCTAAAAATGATTTACGGCGCGGATGCCAGTGCCGGTAAATCAGTAGAAATCGTTGACGTCGCCCCTGCTGATCGCATGCGTTTCGCCTTAACCGATGCCGAAGTCACTAATTTAGCGCAACAAGCAGTGATTATCGAACAACACTACGGCTGCCCAATGGATATTGAGTGGGCCAAAGACGGTGACGATGGCAAGTTGTACATTGTCCAAGCCCGTCCAGAAACCGTCAAAAGCCGCAGCAACCTCAATGTGATGGAACGCTACTTGCTCAAAGAGCAAGGCACAGTCTTAGTTGAAGGTCGTGCCATTGGTCAGCGTATTGGTGCCGGCCGTGTGCGGATCATCAATGATGTCTCCGAGATGGACAAAGTCCAGCCTGGCGATGTATTGGTTTCGGATATGACTGACCCCGACTGGGAGCCAGTGATGAAACGCGCCAGCGCGATTGTCACCAACCGTGGCGGGCGTACCTGTCACGCGGCGATTATTGCCCGTGAGTTAGGTATCCCTGCGGTCGTCGGTTGCGGTAATGCCACAGGCTTACTCAAAGACGGTCAAGGCGTTACCGTCTCTTGCGCTGAAGGCGATACCGGTTATGTCTTTGAAGGCGAGCTGAATTTTGATATCCGCACCAACTCTGTGGATGCCATGCCTGACCTGCCCTTCAAAATCATGATGAACGTGGGTAACCCAGACCGCGCCTTTGACTTTGCCCAATTGCCTAACGAAGGCATTGGTTTAGCGCGCCTTGAGTTTATTATCAATCGTATGATTGGTGTCCACCCCAAAGCACTGCTGAACTTCAATAGCTTACCGAGCGACTTACAAGGCAGCATCGAAAAGCGCATTGCTGGCTATGCCAGTCCGGTTGATTTCTATGTTGACAAACTGGTTGAAGGCGTGAGTACCTTAGCCGCTGCATTCTGGCCAAAAAAAGTCATAGTGCGTTTGTCTGACTTTAAATCCAATGAATACGCCAACCTGATTGGCGGCAAGCTCTACGAGCCCACCGAAGAAAACCCAATGTTGGGTTTCCGTGGTGCCTCACGCTATATCAGCGAATCATTCCGCGACTGCTTTGAGTTGGAATGCCGCGCGATGAAGCGTGTGCGTGATGTCATGGGTTTAACCAACGTTGAGCTGATGGTGCCCTTTGTCCGTACTGTCAACGAAGCGGCGCAAGTGGTCAGTCTGCTCGAAGAGTATGGCCTGAAGCGTGGTGAAAATGGCTTACGCTTGATTATGATGTGCGAGCTGCCATCCAACGCCCTGTTGGCGGATGAGTTCCTTGAGCACTTTGATGGTTTCTCCATTGGCTCCAACGATATGACTCAGCTGACCTTAGGCCTGGACCGTGACTCTGGGGTGATTGCTCATCTGTTTGATGAACGTGACCCTGCGGTTAAAAAGCTGCTGTCGATGGCCATTCAAGCCTGTAATAAAGCTGGCAAGTACATTGGTATTTGCGGCCAAGGACCCTCTGACCATCCAGATCTCGCCCGCTGGTTAATGGAACAAGGTATCGAAAGCGTTTCCCTCAATCCAGACTCAGTACTGGATACTTGGTTCTTCCTCGCGGAAAACAACTAAGCGCTGAACACAGCTGCACGCCTGATAAGGGCGTGTAGCTGTACCGCAAGCGCCCCTAACACACCTGAAGCACTCTCTCTGCCTACAGCCTTATACAGCGCTCTATCCACGCTATCATGCACAACTATAAAATATTTAGGTTATAAATAATCGTTTCTATATAACCATATAGCAAATCATTCCTTCTGTATCAGCGCCGCTTATGCGACCATTGCGCTACAGTATTAGGAGTCACAGCTATGAAACATTTTTACGCCAGCTTGGCGTTTTTTTTATGCGCCGTATTTAGCACCGCACAAGCGGCAACTTACCAGCCCTTAATCGAAGCGCAGCAACTCAATGCTGCCCTCACCGCCCAGCCTAAACTGCAGATAATCGACATTCGCAGCCCAGCAGACTATGCCGCTGGACATATTCCTGGTGCTGTTTCAGCGCCTTATGCACAATGGCGTGGTCCAGCGGACAACCCTGGTAAGCTAGCTGACGATACTTACTTTGAACAACTGTTACAGCAATTGGGTGTAACCGAGCAACAGCCTATTGTGCTGTACTCCAGCGGTGTGGATGAAACCGACTTTGGTGCCACAGCACGGGTGTATTGGACGCTCAAATACCTCGGTTTAACTGACTTAAGCATTCTTAATGGTGGCTTGCAGCAATGGCAACAAGCCTTGGTCACTGACACAACAGCCGTGCACACCAGCCAATTAACCGTACAAAGCAATCCTAAGTTAGTGATTTTTAAAGACGAGCTATTAGATAAAATCACTCAGAACGACAGCACCTATCAGCTGCTTGATGCACGTCCACCCGTGTTTTATAACGGTCAAGTAAAAGCGCCCACTGCCAGTACCGGTGGTACCATCGCTACAGCGCATAACACGCCTTTTGGCCAATGGTTTAATACCCATGACACGCGCATTCGCCCTGTGGCTGAAATCAAGGAGTTGGTGCGTAGCCAAGGTTTAGATCAAGCCCAAGAAACAGTTTCTTTTTGTAATACCGGGCATTGGGCTGCGACCAACTGGTTTGTTTTATCAGAACTGGCAGGCCTCGACGATGTGCGTCTCTACCCTGCGTCTTTAGCTGAGTGGACACAAACGAAGGAGCGCTTACCAATGGCCAATACGCCAAGTCGACTTGAACAACTGCAAGCCAAGTTTTCTAAATTGGTGAGTGACTAATATGAATAATCGCCTTGCCTTAACGCTTGTATTTGCAGTCTTTACAGTATTCTTATTTTGGTTTGTTTCGGTCCGCCAAAGTCTTTTGTTTATTGTAGGTATTGGCCTCGGTGCAGTATTGGCCGGGGCACGCTTTGGTTTTACTACCGGCTGGCGTAATTTGATTGAAAAGCGTGATGCCAGCGGGGTCTTTGCTCAGCTAATTCTCTTGGCCATTGCTGCGGTCTTTTCTATGCCGCTACTGGCCAGCTTCCCGACCGAGCTGAGCGCGGCCTTAGGCCCACCGAGTATCAGTCTATTGATTGGGGCCTTGGTATTTGGCGGCGCTATGCAAATTGCTGATGGCTGTGGCTCAGGCACCTTGTATAAAGCCGGTTTAGGTATCCCCTTGAATATGGCTATTTTGCCGGTGTTTGCCTTAGGTAGTTTCTTAGGCTCAGCGCATTTGGGCTGGTGGTTGGATTTAGGGCATATGCAACCGGTTGGCTTAGTGGAAGAGGTCGGTTTAGGCGGCGCCCTAGGACTGACTTACTTAGGCTTGATTGCCATTGGCTTGGCTGCTTGGTGGTGGTCCAAAACCAGCAGCGTGTCACGCAGTCTATTTAATAAAACGTTGCTTATTGGTGCAGTACTGATTGCGCTACTGGCCGTGCTCAACCTAGTGATTGCCGGACAACCTTGGGGGGTAGTGTATGGCTTTGGTTTATGGGCGGCAAAAATTGCTCAGGCCGGCAATCTATTTGACCCCACAGTCAATGCCTTTTGGAGCCAGCCGGTTAACGCAACGGCTTTGCAACAGTCGGTATTCTTAGACCTGACCTCAATTACCAATATTGGTATTTTAGCCGGTGCATTATGGATTTTCTCGCGTAATAAAACCGGTAAAGCTAATAAACTGAATACTCAGCAGTGGATTGTCGGCATTATTGCCGGTTTCTTACTCGGTTACAGTTCACGTTTAGCCTTTGGTTGTAACGTTGGCGCAATGGTCAGCGGTATTTCTACGGGTAGCATTCACGGCTGGATTTGGGTGGTAATGGCTTTCCTCGGCTCTCTGATCGGTGTACGTATTCGCCGTTACTATGGATATTAATATGACTCTATTCAGCAACGTACGCATTGTGGTGTTTTGGACACTGCTGATTGGCTTCTTCGTCTGGGATTGGAACAACGCGCAACCGGTTAACTTACGCTTAGAAGCACCGATCATTGCTATTGGCTCAGGCCAAGCGCCATCTGGTGGGCATTGCGCAACCTTTTAAAGAACCTGCTATACAGCAACCGCACCAGACAAAAAGGCCCCATGAGTCGGCAATGACTCATGGGGCCTTTGATGCACAATCTGTATTGCTCTGGCCAGCGGCTACTCAGCCACCCGTACCCCAGCAGAAATCTGTTTACTGCCCACCGCGGGTAACAAATAACCTTCTTGGTAGCAGGATATAAATAAATCAGCATCATCAGCATTCTTAGTCTCAGCCGACTGAATCGTTAAGTGCACGCGTGCGCCTTGCATCTTAGCCTCCAGCAATTGCGCCGACTGACCGTCAATCCAAGCCTGACCGCTGAGCACTTGAAACTCTTGCTGCAAGACCACACGGTACAACTGGCCGTCACTGCTCAGCCATTCCCAAGTCCCTTGCACTGGCGCTGGTACATACCACTTATAAATATACACATCGCCAATCGCACGCTTCGCATCCGGCGTCCAGCGCCCCATATTAAAGGCATGCGCAACAATGCGTGTGCCAGGCTTGAGTTCGTTTAAAATTCGCGCTTTTAACTTTACGTTCAGTGATGGCAGCAAATAAAGCGTAACCACCGTTGCCTCACTGAAATCAACGGTGAGCAAATCGTCTTGAATAAACTCGACACGGTGCTCAACACTGACCATTTCTGCCAATGCATTGGCTTCAGCAATACGCCGCGGGTCCATATCTATCCCCACCGCCTTAGCGTCACGCTCCATAGCAGCAGCAACCACAATACGTCCATCGCCGCAGCCAAGGTCGTACAGCACATCCTGCTGCGTCACTGCAGCCATTTTCAGCATGGCCTCTACCACCAGCTCATCGGTTGGTACAAAGATGACATCCAGTTCAGCATCCACCTCGGTAAATCCTTCTTCAAACAATAAATCAGTAAACAATCAGGGCACCAAACAGGTTAAGAATAAAGTGAGTGGTCCAAGTATCGCAGAAATACAAAGCATTTATAGCACTGCTGGCAGAGCTATTGCAGCTTAGCCTACAAAATGACCCAGCTCTATACTGCATTGTATATAGAGGGCGCATCGTCGCAGTGCGACGAAATGCATCACCTCTATCACTCGCCAGCCCTGCTATTTCTTGCCACCAGCCTCCATATAAACTTTATACAGTTGTATACTATATTTTTATTGATCTGCATAACGCAGTTTTACAGGTGCAACAATGCACTGCGGAGCCCGATATGAAATACATCAGCTGGTTAAGCAAAAACCTAAGCCTAAGCATCCCCTTGTTTTTACTGCTGGGTTTGGTCGCAGGACTGACGCTACCCACAAAAAGTATGAGTGTCTTAATTGCACCGCTGACCATTTTAATGGTGTACCCGATGATGGTGGGGATTAAGCCGAAGCAATTGCTGGTCGGTGGTGATAATGCGGTACAGTTGTGGGCCTTAGCGATCAACTTCTTGTTTATCCCCTTTGTCGCCTACCTGCTTGGTCGCCTATTTTTCGCTGAGCAGCCCGAATTAGCCTTAGGCTTATTATTGGCAGCCTTGTTGCCGACCAGCGGTATGACTATTTCTTGGACAGGCTTTGCTAAAGGCAACCTACCCGCTGCGATCAAACTGACCATTATTGGTTTATTTTTAGGCTCTGTGTTGACGCCTTTTTATGTGCAGTTTTTGCTCGGTTCTAAAATACCAGTGCAGTTAATGCTGGTCTTCCAACAGATTCTACTGTTTATCGCTGTGCCTTTAATTGCCGGACAAATAACCCGCACGCTGTTGGTACGCAAGCATGGTGTGGAAGGTTTCCAGAAAAAATATGCACCTAAATTCCCACCCTTTTCCAGTCTAGGGGTGCTGGGTATCGTCTTTGTCGCCATGGCTCTTAAAGGCCCAAGCCTGCTGGAATCGCCCAGCTTAATCTTGCGCTTATTTATCCCACTGCTACTCTTGTATGGCATCAACTATGTGGTCAGCACTGTGATTGCTAAAAAGCGCTTAAACCGCGGTGATGGCATTGCCTTGGTCTACGGCACGGTGATGCGTAACTTGTCGATCGCTTTAGCGCTATCCATGACAGCCTTTGGTGAGGCCGGTGCGCAAGCCGCACTGCTGATTGCTTTGGCCTATATTATCCAAGTGCAATCCGCGGCTTGGTATGTGAAGCTGTCGGAAAAACTCTTTCCCATGCAGCAGAAAAGTTAAATTGCACAGTTCTAAACTGTTATTGCCATAAACTAAAAAGCGCTCATATAGAGCGCTTTTTAGTTCAGGTACAGTCACATCCCGAGAGGGTGTTAGAAAGAATCACCAGGGATACGCACCCAACCTTCCATCAAGACGCGTGCACTGCGGCTCATAATGGCTTTTTTCACCACCCATTTGCCGTTTTCTTGCGCTGCTTCAGCACCGACACGCAAGGTGCCCGATGGATGACCAAAGTTCACCGCTTGACGATCAACAGCACCGGCCGCAAGGTTAACCAAGGTCCCTGGAATCGCTGCCGCAGTTCCAATTGCCACAGCAGCGGTCCCCATCATGGCGTGGTGTAATTGGCCCATGGATAGCGCACGAACCAGTACATCAATATCAGTCGCTTTAATCGCTTTACCACTCGAAGACACATAATCTGCAGGTGGCGCAACAAAGGCCACTTTCGGCGTGTGCTGACGGGCGACCGCTTCAGCCACATCCTTGATTAAACCCATTTTCACTGCACCGTGGGCACGAATCAGCTCAAACTTAGCTAAGGCTTCTTTGTCACTATTGATCGCTGCCTGCAGTTCAGTGCCGGTATAGCCAATATCTGCAGCATTGACAAAGATGGTTGGAATACCCGCATTGATCAAGGTGGCTTTGAGCGTACCTACGCCTGGCACCTCAAGATCATCCACGACATGACCGGTAGGGAACATCGCCGCATCATCACCGTCGCCATCCGCTGGATCGAGGAACTCAATCTGCACTTCAGCGGCAGGGAAAGTCACACCATCCAGCTCAAAGTCACCAGTTTCTTGCACTTGACCATTGGTAATAGGGACATGTGCAATAATGGTCTTTTCAATATTGACCTGCCAAATACGTACGGTACAGATACCATTGTCTGGAATTTTATCTGCGGCGACCAAACCATTGGAAATAGCAAAGGAACCCACTGCAGCAGTTAAGTTACCGCAGTTACCGCTCCAATCGACAAAGGGTTTATCAATCGAAACTTGGCCAAATAAGTAATCAACATCATGCTCAGGCTGACTGCTTTTTGCCAGCAGTACAGTTTTACTGGTACTGGATGTTGCACCGCCCATACCATCGGTTTGCTTACCATAAGGGTCTGGACTGCCAATCACCCGCAGCAACAGCTTATCGCGGACGGCGCCGGGCTGTTGTGCAGCCTCGGGTAAGTCATCAATACGGAAAAATACACCTTTACTGGTACCACCACGGATATAAGTGGCGGGGATTTTAATTTGTGGGACCTGACTCATAGTGGAATCTCCCTCAGCGAACAATTGAAATAATCCCAGTTGCATCAGTGCAACCGGGAGAAAATAATAACCCGCTAAACGAGGGTCACTCGCTTAGCGGGTTGGGTCACGCTTTAACCAGCATTAGGCACTGGTGGCTTCTGAAGCCAAGAACTCTTGAGCAAAACGCTGTAACACACCGCCCGCCTCATACACGACCAACTCAGCTGCTGTATCGATACGGCTGAGCATAGGGACACGAACAACCTCACCGTTACGACGGGTGATGACTAAAGTCATGCTATTGCGCGGCTTGAGTTCACCTTCCACATCGTAGGTTTCAGTACCGTCCAAACCTAAGGTGATACGGGTGGTGCCTTCAGCGAACTGCAATGGCAAGACGCCCATACCAATCAGGTTGGTACGGTGAATGCGCTCAAAACCTTCAGCAGCAATCACTTCAACACCGGCTAAGCGAACACCTTTGGCCGCCCAGTCACGCGATGAGCCCTGACCGTAGTCAGCACCGGCGACAATAATCAGCGGCTGCTTGCGCTCCATATAGGTTTCAATGGCTTCCCACATACGGGTCACTTGGCCTTCTGGCTCAATGCGCGTGAGCGAACCTTGCATCACCTTGCCCTGCTCATCCACGGCCATTTCATTAAACAGCTTAGGGTTAGCAAAGGTAGCGCGCTGCGCTGTGAGGTGGTCACCGCGGTGGGTTGCATAGGAGTTAAAGTCAACTTCTGGCACGCCCATTTTGTGCAGATACTCACCGGCAGCACTGTCCAGCATAATCGCGTTAGAGGGTGATAAGTGGTCTGTGGTGATATTGTCACCCAAGACTGCCAAGGCACGCATACCTTTCAT
>LFRZ01000150.1:3100-21650 GCA_001513025.1 Gammaproteobacteria bacterium DTU037 | reverse complement strand
ATACGGCCATCAAAGTTACGGTTACCGGACAGCACTGCTGTGGCGTAGAGGTCGCGATCAATGATTTCTTGTTGGATGACTGGATCCAAAGCGCCGCTCATACCGTTACAGGTGGTGCAAGCAAAACCAACAATACCGAAACCTAACTGCTCAAGCTCACCAAGCAAGTTAGAGTCTTGTAGGTACAGCTCTGCCACTTTAGAACCTGGGGCAAAGGAGGTTTTCACCCAAGGTTTGCGCTCTAGGCCCATTTTGTTGGCATTACGGGCAATCAAGGCTGCAGCAATCACGTTACGTGGGTTACTGGTATTGGTGCAGCTGGTGATGGCAGCAATAATCACTGCGCCATCGGGCATTAAGCCTTCTTCTTTTTCCCACGCACCAGCAATGCCTTTGGCAGCTAAGTCACTGGTTGAAACCAGTGCGTGCGGGTTAGAAGGACCCGCCATGTTGCGGCCGACTTTAGACAAATCAAAAGTCAGCACGCGCTCATACTCAACATCTTTTAAGTCGTCCGCCCATAAACCTGTGACTTTGGCGTAGTTTTCCACCAACTTCACTTGCTCTGGCTCGCGGCCCGTCAAGGTTAAATAGTCCGTGGTTTGTCCGTCAATATAGAACATACCCGCGGTTGCGCCGTACTCTGGGGTCATATTGGAAATCGTGGCGCGATCGCCAATAGATAAGCTCGCGGCACCAGCACCAAAGAACTCTAAGTAAGCACCGACCACCCGCTCTTTACGTAAGAACGCAGTTAACTCTAGAACGATATCGGTCGCAGTAATGCCAGGCTGACGCTGTCCCAGCAATTCAACACCAACGATATTAGGTAAGCGCATCATCGATGGCAGACCGAGCATGACGGTTTCTGCTTCCAGACCACCGACACCAATGGCCAGCACACCTAAAGCATCCACGTGTGGCGTGTGACTATCTGTACCGACGCAGGTATCAGGGAAGGCTACACCGTCACGCACCTGAATCACTGGCGACATTTTCTCCAAGTTGATTTGGTGCATGATGCCGTTACCGGCTGGAATCACATCAACGTTTTTAAAAGCGGTTTTGGTCCACTCAATAAAATGGAAACGGTCTTCGTTACGGCGATCTTCAATGGCGCGGTTTTTATCAAAGGCATCGGGATCACAGCCACCGGCCTCAACAGCCAAGGAGTGGTCAACAATTAACTGCGTGGGTACCACGGGGTTGACTTTAGACGGATCACCGCCCTGCTCAGCAATCGCATCACGCAAGCCAGCCAAGTCAACTAAAGCCGTTTGCCCTAGAATATCATGGCAAACAACGCGCGCAGGGTACCAAGGGAAATCTAGATCACTCTTGCGATAAATCAGTTGCTTGAGCGAATCCGTAAGCTCACTGGGTTCGCAGCGGCGCACTAAGTTTTCGGCTAATACGCGCGAGGTGTAAGGCAGTTTGGCATAAGCGCCCGGTTCAATGGCATCTACCGCTTCACGCACATCGTAATAGTCGAGTGCTGTACCAGGTAGTTTTTTACGGAATTCGGTATTCATAAGGTTTAAAATCCCTCAGATAAACATGGAAGACACTTAAAGCCCAAGCACAAAAACCAGCTGTGGGTTAACACAGCTGGTTAAAGGATCAGCTTAAGCTCTCAAACTTTTAACGCTCAGCAACAGGTGGCACTGGGCGATGCTCTTCACCGATATATTCAGCACTTGGGCGAATAATACGGTTATTAGCACGCTGTTCAAACACATGCGCAGCCCAACCTGTCACGCGCGAGCAGACAAAAATAGGCGTGAACAATTCAGTTGGAATACCCATAAAGCGATAAGCTGAAGCGTGGAAGAAGTCCGCATTGGGGAACAAACGCTTTTCGTCCCACATAAACTGCTCAATCGCTTCTGAAACGGGATAAATCACTGTATCGTCAATTTCATCAGCTAATTTCTTAGCGTAGCCTTTGATCACTTCATTACGCGGATCAGAATCACGGTAGATGGCATGACCAAAGCCCATGATCAAATCTTTACGCGCGATCATCGCACGCAATTCAGTGACGGCTTCTTCTGGTGAGCTGAAACGATCAATCAGTGCCATCGCCGCTTCGTTAGCACCACCGTGCAAAGGTCCACGGAGTGAACCAATGGCACCGGTAATGCACGAATACAAATCAGATAGCGTTGAAGCACACACACGACCGGTAAAGGTTGAGGCGTTAAACTCGTGCTCTGCATACAGAATCAGCGAGACATTCATCACTTCGCGGTGCAATGCACTTGGCGATTTGCCATGTAATAGAGCAAGGAAGTGACTGCCAATATCCGGCTCATTGGTCATGCAATCGATGCGTGTACCGTCCTTACTGAAGCGGTACCAGTACAATAAAATTGCAGGAAACGCTGCCAACAGACGATCAACCACATCGTACTGCTGTTCAAAGGTCATTTCTGGCTCTAGTGTACCCAGCATCGCCGTACCGACGCGCATAACGTCCATAGGGTGAGCATCTGCAGGAATGCGCTCTAAGACTTCTTTTAAAGTCGCAGGTAAGTCGCGCATATCATGCAAACGCTTAAGGTAAGCATCAAGCTCGCTTTGATTTGGCAAGTGGCCATAAAGCAACAAATAAGCCACTTCTTCAAATGTTTTGCAATGAACAGCTAAGTCACGAACATCGTAACCACGGTAAGTTAAGCCTGCGCCTTCTTTACCCACAGTGCACAGAGCGGTTTCCCCTGCAATCTGGCCACGCAGACCCGCTCCGCTCAGCACTTTCTTCTTTGCTTCAGTCATCACATTATTCCTCATGCTTTTATTATTGGTCATCACTCTATGGGCGATTAACTCGTAATTAGTTTTTTTTCTGAGCAAACAAAGCGTCTAAGCTCTGCTCAAAAGCGTGGTAGTTGATGCGGTCATACAGTTCCATACGGGTTTGCATGGTATCGATCACATTCTTTTGCGTGCCATCACGACGCACTGCGTTGTAGACATTTTCCGCAGCTTTATTCATCGCGCGGAAGGCCGACAGCGGGTACAAAACCAAACCAACGTTAGCCGCTCTTAGCTCGTCCACAGTGAACAGTGGCGTTGCACCGAACTCAGTGATGTTCGCCAAAATCGGCGCATTCACTCGCTCAGCAAACAGCTTGTACATATCCAACTCAGTAATGGCTTCTGGGAACACCATGTCGGCACCCGCTTCAACACAGGCTGCCGCACGATCTAACGCAGAGTTCAAACCTTCAACTGCCAGCGCATCAGTACGCGCCATAATCACAAAGCTGTCATCGGTACGCGCATCTACAGCTGCCTTAATACGGTCAACCATTTCCTGCTGAGTAACGATTTCCTTATTGGGACGGTGGCCACAACGCTTAGCACCCACTTGGTCTTCAATGTGAATCGCAGCTGCGCCGGCTTTGCTCATTGAGCGAACGGTACGTGCAACGTTAAACGCTGATGAACCAAAACCGGTATCAACATCGACTAACAATGGCAGCTCACACACATCAGTGATACGACGTACATCAATAAGAACGTCTTCTAAACCGGTAATACCTAAATCTGGGATACCCAGTGAGCCAGCAGCAACACCGCCACCGGACAGGTAAATCGCTTTAAAGCCAGCGCGCTGTGCTAATAAAGCGTGGTTGGCATTGATCGCACCGATAACTTGTAGCGGGCTTTCTTCTACAACAGCATCACGAAAGCGTTGACCTGGAGTTGTACGACTCATAATTTACCTCGTAGGGGTTGGACGGTGTTATTGGCACCTTGATAATGACGCTCAACATTGCGTCGTGATGCAGCGATATGACGACGCATCAGTAACTCAGCTAATTCACCATCACCGGCGGCAATGGCATCTAATATACTGTGATGTTCTTTAAAAGCTTGCTGTGGACGATTGGGCGTCGTTGAATATTGAATCCGATACATACGCACCAATTGATACAGCTCATCAGTCAGCAGCTTCATCAGCATCTGATTGCCGCTGCCTTGGATAATCTTGTAGTGAAAGTCGTAATCACCTTCTTGCTGGTAATAACCCACGCCGGCTTGGAAGGCTGCATCACGCTCGTGGGTGTCGAGCACAGCACGCAACTCGGCTACTTCATCAGCGGTCATACGCTGTGCGGCTAAACGACACGCCATACTTTCTAAGGATTCACGGATTTCATACAGTTCGATCAATTCGGAGTGGGATAAGGCCACCACCCGCGCACCCACATGCGGCACTCTAACTAAGAGACGCTGCCCTTCTAAGCGGTGAATGGCTTCACGCAAGGGTCCACGACTGATACCGTAAGTACGCGCCAACTCAGGTTCAGAGATTTTACTGCCAGGGGCGATATCACCACAGACAATAGCCGCCTGAATACTGCGAAAAACCTGTTCCGACAGGGTTGCAGAATCACCGCTAATGCGTGCTATTTCGTCAAAAATCTCTGACACAGTGTCGACACCTTCGTACAATCAATGCCTGAAAGCTACCTTCGAGACCCGCATATGTCAACAAAACGAACAATATTGTCGACAATCTTGAGACCAAGGTCGAATATTGACGCACTGCACCATTGATGGCGCTAAGCTGTCTATTGCACACTGCTAGGCACGAGAAAGCAGCTTAGAGACGGATTACATGGTTATTTTTGGCGTTGCCGATTAGAATACGTCGCCCTCGGCTGCAATACTGCGCTTAGCTCGGCTACGCGCTACGCCTCTAGCTCAAGCGTGCATTCCGTAGGCTAAAATCACATTTTTATATTTGCGAGAATTATGAGATTTTTTAATATTACTGCACTACTCACATGCCTTATTCTATTACCCAGCATGACTCTAGCCAGCGAAAAAAACATCTATGGTTTAAATGAGCATGTGTATATCGCTGATATTGATATGCATATGTCCGCCAAGCTCGATACGGGCGCTAAAACAGCATCGCTGAGTGCGCGTGATATTGAACGTTTTAAACGTGATGGGGAATCATGGGTGCGTTTTTATTTAGCACTCGATGAAGCACATGAACGTTCTTTCGAGTTACCCTTAGCACGCATCAGTAAGATTAAGCGTCGCTCAGGCGATTATGACCCTGAAGAAGATAAAAGTTACACGCCGCGCCCTGTGGTGAATATGTCGGTGTGTATGGGTAAGGTACTTAGGGTTATTGAAGTCAATCTCACCGATCGCAGTACCTTCCAATACCCTTTTTTACTGGGTTCAACAGCTTTGAAAAAATTTAATGCGTTGATTGACCCCAGTCTAAAATATTCTGTGGGCCAACCACAGTGCGACACCCAAAACATCTCTACCGCCTTTGCTGAGTAATTATCATGCGTTCGTTGACAGTGCATCTAAAAATATTAATCGCTCTATGTGTGATCATCGGAGTCTCAGTCACGGCCTATCAGATTTATGTCTTAGGTATTCCTGTTTCTGCCGAGGAAACAGACAACCTCTGGAATATTGATGCCAAGGTAGAGTTTCGTGCCAATGCCCGTGAGCCGGTCAAACTGCAAATGTTTGTGCCACCGCTTAACCAAGATTATGTCAGTCTCAACGAAAGCTTTATCTCTAATAACTACGGAGTGAGCGTCAATCTCCGCGATGATAACCGCCTTGTTACGTGGTCAGCGCGTCGCGCCAGTGGTAAACAAACCTTGTATTACCGCCTAGTGATGACCAAGCGTTACAGTGGTGAACAAGTTAAAGCCAAAGGCCCTATTTATCGGGAAAGTTTACCGATTGAAGGCGCAGAAAAAATTGCTGCAGAAGCCTTACTGGCCCCGATTCGCCAGCACTCGGCGGATGTGGAAACATTTATCAGCGAAGCCATTAAGCGCGTCAACAACACCACTGATGACAATGTACGTCTGCTGCTCGGTGGCGATACCTCCAGCGAGCGTAAGGCCGATGTCATTGATGTGCTGCTCTCGATCGCTCATGTGCCGATGCAGCGCTTGCATACCATTCGCATGCAGTCGGATATCGCACAATCACCTGAACTCTGGTTACGCAGTTTCAACGGTGAAAAATGGTTGTACTTTAATCCACAATCGGGTGCGCAAGGCTTACCCGTTGACCGCATGATTTGGTGGATAGGTGATGAGCCATTAGTTAATCTGGAAGGCGGCAGCAACGCAGCAGTCACCTTTACCCTGAATAACAGTGAAATGAATGCAATACGTTTAGCCCAACTCAGCAGTGAAAATGCAGATGCTGGTTTTTTAGACTATTCGTTGTACGGCTTACCTTTACAAACTCAGCAAACCTACCAAGTGATGATCATGATTCCGCTCGGCGTGATGGTGATTTTGATCTTGCGTAACTTAGGTGGACTCCAAACCTTAGGTACCTTTACTCCGGTGTTGATTGCGCTAGCCTTCCGTGAAACACAGCTGGGCTTTGGTATTATTCTGTTTACCATTATCACCACCCTAGGCTTATCACTGCGCTCCTACCTTGAGCACCTCAAATTACAGATGCTACCTAGACTATCGGTGGTCCTCACCTTTGTTGTGGTGCTGATTGCGGTGATCAGCTTGTTTAGCCATAAATTAGGTTTAGAGCGCGGCTTATCAGTGGCCTTATTCCCCATGGTGATTTTGACTATGACCATTGAGCGTCTATCGATTACTTGGGAAGAGCGCGGTGGTAACCATGCGTTTAAAGTCGCGATTGGCACCTTGTTTGCAGCTTCGTTAGCGCATTACCTGATGAGCATTTCTGAACTCAACTACTTTATCTTTACCTTCCCTGCGGTACTGTTAATTATGGTCGGCTTTATGTTGGCAATGGGTCGCTATCGCGGCTATCGCCTCACCGAACTGTTCCGCTTTAAAGCCTTTTTGAAGGACTGATATCATGCTTGGGTTTGGTTTAATTAAAACGTGGCGTGAGCTCAGTGCCAAAGGCATTATGGGCATCAATCGACGCAATGCCGACTACGTACTGAAATACAATAAGCGCAGTCTCTACCCGCTGGTGGATGACAAAATATTGACCAAAGAACGCGCCATTGCGGCGGGCATCAATGTGCCCGAAATGTATGGCGTGATCTCCACCGAAAAAGAAATCGAAAAGCTCGATACAATCATCGGCGATCGCACCGATTTTGTGATTAAACCGGCGATGGGTGCCGGTGGTGATGGTATTTTGGTGATTGCTGATCGATTTGAAGACCGCTATAAAACGGTATCGGGCAAGATCATCACACACGAAGAAATCGAATATCAAATTTCCAGCATCTTAACCGGCCTTTACTCGCTGGGCGGCTCGCGTGACCGTGCACTGATTGAGTACCGCGTCACCCCTGATCCCCTGTTTAAAAGCATCAGCTATGAAGGCGTGCCAGATATTCGTGTCATTGTCTTAATGGGCTACCCTATTATGGCCATGCTGCGCTTACCGACTCGGCAATCCGGCGGTAAAGCCAACTTACACCAAGGCGCTATTGGTGTGGGTGTGGATTTAGCCACCGGACTGACCTTACAAGGGACGTGGCTGAACAATATAATCAACAAGCACCCTGATACCAGCAACCCAGTGGCCGGTGTGCAGTTGCCGGATTGGGATGGTTTTATGCGTTTATCCGCAGGCTGCTATGAACTGTGTGGGTTGGGCTATATTGGTGTTGACATGGTGCTAGACCAAGAGAAAGGTCCATTGATTTTAGAACTCAATGCACGCCCGGGATTAAATATCCAAATCGCGAATAACTCAGGGCTGACGCTACGTGCGCATGCTGTCGAGCACCATATTGCTGATTTGAAACATCAAGGTATCACTGAATCTGTTGAGCAACGTGTGCGTTTTTCTCAGAGCTTGTTTGCCTCCAGCCCTTCTCAATAAAAATCCTGCGAGGCCTTTTCGCTAAGCTCAGGTCACACAACCTGAGCTTAGCCTGATCCAGTGCTTATGCTCACTTGTTACCTGTTACCTCTAACCTATCACGCCGACCCTGCGCACTACTTTCAACAGGTGCATCATGCCGCCGGCGCGGTACTCCTCGACTCAAGTCAGCCAATCAGCCAGCGTGGCCGTTTTGATCTACTTAGCGCGTGGCCGCTGGCCAGTATTAGCCCCCACCCACAAGAGCCGCTCACTGCCTTTCGCCAGCGCTGCCAAGCACTGCTACAACAACTCAGCACTTGTCAGGCACCAGAGGCGCTTGAGTTGCCCTTTACCGGTGGTTTGATCGGCTACTTAACCTATGAACTCAATAGCTTGAGCCAAGCCACTGAACTTGAAGGGTTAGCCAGTGCAACAGTCGGCTTATATGACTGGGCACTGATCAATGATCACCAAGAAAAAAGCTGCTGGCTGATGTGTCACCCCAGCATGTCGGTTACGCGCCAGCAAGCGCTCTTAGCCCTGTTACAAAGCGGGCACAGCCGCTGCAGCGCTGAACCCTTTAGATTAACCCATGCTTTTAAGCCTTGGATCAGCGCGCAACGCTATCAAAACGATCTAGAGCAAGTACAGAACTATATTGCTGCCGGTGATTGTTATCAGATCAATTACACTCAGCGTTTTAGCAGCCACTACCAAGGCGATCCGTGGCAGGCTTATGTCAGTCTGCGCCAAGAGTGCCCAACGCCCTTTGCCAGTTTTATCCGAGTCAATGACCAGCAAGCCATCATCAGCTTATCGCCAGAGCGTTTTATTCAAGTCCGCCAGCGTCAAGTGGAAAGCCGTCCAATTAAAGGCACGCGCGCGCGCGGTGCAACAGCAGCAGAAGATCAAGCTCTGGCCGCAGAGCTCTTAGCCAGCAGTAAAGACCGCGCCGAAAACCTCATGATTGTTGATTTACTGCGCAATGACTTAGGCCGCTATTGCGGCACAGGCAGTATTGCTGTGCCCGAACTCTTTGCCCTAGAAAGTTACCCTAATGTGCACCATATGGTCAGTAGCGTAACCGGCACCTTGGCCGCTGAGTATGATGCACTGGATGTACTGATCGGTAGTTTCCCGGGAGGTTCGATTACCGGCGCACCGAAACGCCGCGCCATGCAAATCATTAGTGAACTGGAAGCCAGCGTGCGCAGTATTTATTGCGGCAGTATTTTTTACCTAGATAGCCGCGGCGAAATGGACAGCTCAATTACCATTCGCACCTTGCTGGCCAATCAAGGTGAAATCAGCTGTTGGGGCGGTGGCGGCATTGTCTATGACTCCAATATCCAGGACGAGTATCAAGAGTCGATTCAAAAAGTACGGCTACTAATGAGCACCTTAGAACAGCAGTATCTAGCCGATTAAGAGTTGCGTATTGTTGACATCCTCTCCAACCTAAAGCAAGGGAATTCCTACTGCTAGACGGCCATGCCCGACCGCGAGAATATTTCGTACTGCGTTTGTGTCGCGGTCGTGGGCGACACCGCACCCACTGCACGTCCATTCTCTTATTCCAAGTCCTGCGCGATACCTTTCGGCCTCGATTCGGGCAAGCTGCCACAATTTGAACAGGTTTGGGTGGTGTATGCCTCGTTAACGTCCTTAAAAACAATGCCTGCGTGAGCGCATTTATAGTCCAGCATTGTTTTTAATTGACCCCAGCCAGCGTCCAGCACTGACTTGACCATCTTGGTTTTAACGAGTTTTAAACGACTCACATTGCCGACATAGATTTCACCGCAGCGGTTGACCAACGTGCGGCTGAACTTATGCAGGGCATCTTTTCTACGGTTGGCGATTTTTGCGTGAATGGTTCTGACTTGAATTTTATTTCCAGCCCGTTGCGCTGTGGCTAATTTGTCCTCAAGACCTCGATAGAAACGACCCGCTTCCAGCTTGAAGCCATCTGAGCAGGTGGCCGTATCAGTTAAGCCTAGGTCAATACCGATATGGTCTTGGCCTTTGGGCGTCTCAACTTCAACATCAACCACGATATTGAAGTACCAGCGGCCACGGGCATCTTCGCTGAAGCTGCCAGAGCGAAACCTATGTTGGCTCAAGCCATAACTGTCCCTGCGGCGAGTCACGTACTCACCCGCAATAAACTGCAAGGCTTGGCTGTGCAAACCCAGCTCTTTACCGGCACCTTTGGTGTAGGGGTGCATATCGTAGGCAGACAAAAACACACCACGCTCTTTAATTGAGCGTTGACTGAGTTCATTGACAAAATTCCAGACGAAATTGACACTTCGAGCCATGCTGTTAAGCAGTGACGCATGCTTATCTCGAACCCGGACTTTTAATGTTTTCGTGTGCTTCATAATACTGTATACAATACCAGCACTATTTCCTACTGCCGAGACTTTAACAGCCTATTCAGGGGCAGCTTGCGCCGCCCTCGCTATTCATCCTAGCACTCAAAGTACGAGGTCTTACGCGACCTTGATAATATAGGTCGCCCCTAGAGCACTGGCAATACACAGAGCTGCCGCCAACAACGCCTGCCAATAAAAGCGCTTAGCTAGATCATCCTCGCCGTAACTGGATAAAATAAATGGCTGATGTTCCTGTGGCTTGCGTAAATAGTGTCGCGCTGGATCTGCACTGCGCGTACGCTGCAATCGCTCAACTTCATCTTTGGCACTCTGGCGCACAGTCTGCCATTCCTGCGGGTCAAGTTGGCCATTGCGATCATCATCAAAACGACGCAGCAACCCGACATAATCACGCTTCCACTCGCGAATCAGTGCGCCTTGCACGGCAGCCAAATCAAACGCCTCTTGCCCCGCACCACGGCTAACAAAATCACCAATCGCATACAGTGGTTCATTGGCGTGTAAGCGTTGCTCGGTATAGCGGTAGCGCTTGGCCCCGATCAGTAAGGTTTGTAGAAAGTGGCTGTGCAACGGCGCCTGAAGCGGATGACGCGCCGTGCCATACCAAACCTTTTTAGTCATTGGCATGACCTGTGCGCCTTGAGGATCAATCAGGCAATCACCGGTGCCATCGTTTAGGCACAATAGCGCTGTACTGCTGCCCTTTTCCAGCGACTGCCAGCGCCTATGATCCTTGCTGCTACGCACTTGCTCATCAATGCTAAATGACCACCAAACACAGGGCGTCGCGCTTAAAGGCGCATTGAGCAACCCTGCACTGTCCTTAAGCACGCCGTATAACTCAATATAACCTTGTGCCGCCGAGCGCACTTTTGAGGTTGGCGTATCCAATAAGTAACGGGCTTTTTTTAAAGTATTGATGCACCACCAGCCACTGCCCAAGCTGGCAATGCTAGTTATCGCTAAAAAAACACTGATGCCAAAAATATCCACAGTCACTTAACCAAAGAGATTTTTGATATCAACATCAGCCGTTTCAGCCTCACTAAAGCGTAACCACTCAGCGGCAACAAAATTAAAATAACGGGCAATCAACACATCCGGAAATTGTTCGATACGTACATTATTCAAATTAACCGCCTCATTATACAACTCACGACGGTCAGCAATGCCATTTTCTAAACCACTGATACGTTGCTGCAAAAACTGGAAGCTTTCATTGGCTTTTAATTCTGGATAATTTTCCGCCAAGGCAAACAATTTACCTAAACCTAAACGCAAACCGGTTTCAGCACTGCCCAGCGCGCCAAGGTCATGCTGCTCACGCGCACTAGAAACGGCATTACGCGCAGCAATCACCTCTTGTAAGGTTTGCCGTTCATGCTGCATATACTGCTGACAGGTTGCCACCAGTTTTGGTAATTCATCGTGACGCTGCTTGAGCAATACATCAATATTTGACCACGCTTTAGTCACCGCATGCTTTAGGCGTACTAAGGCGTTGTATAAGCTCACAGCCCAAGTCACCACTAAAATGATAGCGATAACTAGGCCTACTAAAAACAAACTCATCGGGCGCTCCAATGGCGGTCATAAGAGGCCGCAGTTTAATCGTTCAAGGTGCTAGATACCACTATTACAGGCTGGTCGACGCAAGGTTTTGAGCGCACACAGAGCCAAAATAAAACTGTAAATGGTGCCGGATAAATACAGTGTGCGACAGCGCCAGCAGTGCCCTAGCGGGTGAGGAAAACGAGGAATATTGAACCCTAAGCGTTATCTGCATCTAAGCTGTTAAGCAGCAGTTACAACGCATTTTCGCTATACTGCATTTCGTTTATCTCTGTTTTAAAGACTGGTTTACTGACTATGCGTAATGACACTGATGATCACTTCGATGACCGGCTTGACCCTGCCAACGGACGCATTGAGCCGCAGCTTGATAGATCGGCAATCGAGCCTGCAGCACTGCTAGACAGCCCCATGTTGTTAAACGCTGAGGCAACTGTGCCGCGCCGATCGAATAAAGCCATCGGCGCGCTCTCGGCGTTAACCCTGGCCATTCTCTGCTCCAGCGCCGCATTTGGCTGGTGGAGCATGCAACGTATGCAGCTCTTAGAGCAGCAACTGATCGCCACCCAAGACAGCTTCTCCAAAACCAGTGAAGATGCCGCCAGCCGCATCAACGAAATCACTGGCAAAGTCAGCATCACGCAAAGCGCTGTACTGAGCGATAACGAGACGCTAAAACTACGCCTTAATGCACTTGAAAACAGTAGGACCCAAACAGCCAAACAACAGCAAATTAGTTTAACTGAGTACGACACACGCATCACGCAACTGACCAGCCAGCTGACTACGCTGAGTGAACGTACCAGTCATCTGCAGACCGCTTTAGACACCCAGCAGACAACTGTCAGCCAGCGCAATAACGCTCTGAGCGCAGAACAAACCCTGTTGAACAAAAAACTCGAGGCACAACACGCAGACCTGCAGCGCTTAGCAGAAGCGATGCAGTCCACTCAGCAACAACTTACACAAGTGGAGGCACTGAAAACTGAGTTAAAAAGCCTCAGCACAAACTTGGCCGCCCTGCAAAAAAACAACAGCGCCAGCGCAGATATCACCCGCTTACAGCAAGATATACTTATTCTGCGCAGCGAGTTAGAGCAGCAATCAACCGCCGCACCAGCACCAGCAGCGGTACCACGCAACACAGGGCCGTCTCTAGCGGATTTTGATGCCTACCGCGCACAAACCCACCGCACCATCAGCGCCTTACAAGAACAAGTCCGTGCACTACAAAAAAGCACGCCGTAGTATGTTTTTTAAGCTAAAGCAGCAGTGTGCTAAAGACAAGTATTCTTGTCTTTAGCAGCTTATTTAAAATAACACAGCGCCTAGCCTAAGCCGGTTCGGTGTCATGCGCCTGTACACAGGTCAAAAGCAAACCAGCGCCTTTAACATCGACCCTCGCTATGCCGCCCTCCTCGGCCAGCGCACCAAATAGAATTTCTTCAGCTAGCGGCCGCTTAATATGGTCTTGAATCAAACGCGCCATAGGCCTGGCGCCCATATCTTGATCATAACCATGCTCCGCTAACCAATAACGCGCCGCATCGGTCACATCCAACTGCACACGCTTTTCTTCTAGTTGCGCCTGCAGCTCAGTTAAGAACTTGTCCACGATCGACTGCAAAGTTTGCGGACTTAAGCGGCCGAATTGAATAATACTGTCGAGGCGGTTACGAAACTCGGGGCTAAAGGTTTTTTTCAACACAGCCATGGCATCACTGCTGTGATCTTGATGCGAGAAGCCCATCGAAGCACGCGCGGCCGACTCGGCACCGGCGTTGGTGGTCATCACTAAAATCACATGCTTGAAATCAGCTTTACGACCATTATTATCGGTCAGCGTGCCGTTATCCATAACCTGTAACAGCAGATTAAACACATCAGGGTGGGCCTTTTCAATTTCATCTAACAGCAGCACACAATGCGGCTGTTTAGTCACCGCTTCAGTGAGCAAACCACCCTGATCAAAACCCACATAACCTGGCGGTGCACCAATCAAACGCGAGACGGTATGGCGTTCCATATACTCCGACATATCAAAGCGCACTAAAGCAATCCCCAACGAGTTAGCCAACTGCTTGGCCACCTCCGTTTTACCCACCCCAGTTGGGCCGGTAAATAAGAAGGAGCCCACCGGCTTATTGACCGCTTTCAGCCCTGCTCTGGATAATTTAATCGCGGTGGCTAAAGCATCAATCGCCGCTTCTTGACCAAATACGGTTAAGCGCAAATCACGCTCTAGGTGGCGTAGCTGCTCTTTGTCGGAGCTGCTGACTTGTCGCGTCGGAATGCGAGCAATTTTTGCGATTACTTCTTCAATCTGGCTGACATCAACGCATTGGGCTCGCTGATCTTGCGAACGTAAACGCTGAAATGCACCCGCTTCATCCACGACATCAATGGCTTTATCGGGCATATAACGGTCATTGATATGCTTGGCCGCCAACTCTGCCGCAGCACGTAATGCCGCATCCGTGTATTTAATCTGATGATGCTGCTCAAAATGCTCTTTTAAGCCCTGTAAAATACGGTAGGTGTCGTCCACCGATGGCTCGCTAATATCTACTTTTTGAAAACGACGGGCCAATGCACGGTCTTTTTCAAAGATCTCACGAAACTCTTGGTAGGTGGTCGAGCCGATACAGCGAATCTCACCTGAAGACAACAATGGCTTCAGCAAATTCGAGGCATCCATCACCCCACCAGAGGCTGCGCCAGCGCCAATGATCATATGGATCTCATCAATAAATAAAATCGCTTGCGGGCGCTTACGCAGTTCATTGAGTAAGTCTTTGAGGCGTTTTTCAAAATCACCGCGGTATTTAGTGCCGGCCAATAGCGCACCCAAATCCAACGAATAAACCACGCTATCTAATAAAATTTCAGGCACATCACCATCAACGATACGTCGCGCTAAACCTTCGGCAATAGCAGTTTTACCCACACCAGCCTCACCCACGAGCAGCGGATTATTTTTACGGCGACGCACCAAAATTTGCGCCACGCGCTCAAGCTCTTGCTCACGGCCAATCAACGGATCAATTTTGCCTTGGCGCGCCTGTTCGTTTAAGTCTTGGGCATAGCTCAACAATGGATTTTCGACGGTATTCTGCTCAGCTCCATCGCCTTCATGATCAGTCGCGTCTGCATCAGAACTGCCACTGTCATGATCTAAACCATGTGAGAGATAGCTGACCACATCAAGGCGCTGGACATTATGTTGCCTGAGCAAGTACACCGCATGGCTATCGGTTTCACTAAAGATGGCAACTAACACACTGGCGCCACCTACCTCTTGCTTGCCCGAGCTTTGTCCATGAAAGACCGCGCGCTGCAAAACTCGCTGAAAGCCAAGCGTGGGTTGTGTTTCAGAATCTGGCGCATCTTCAGCCAATAAGGGTGTGGTCTTTGCAATAAAGATACGTAAATCATCGCGTAAAGCATCAAGATTGACGCTACAACCACGTAGTACTTTGGCTGCCTCACGATTATCCAGCAAGGCCAATAACAGATGTTCAACCGTCATAAATTCATGACGACTGACCCGAGCATCTTTAAATGCCAGATTGAGGGTGACCTCAAGTTCTAAATTCAACATGGTTTCACCTCGTATTAGACAGCGTGCTGACTAGTCGTCTTTCTCTATTTCACACAGTAACGGATGGTGACAATCACGTGCATATTGACTCACCTGATGCGCTTTGGTTTCGGCAATATCACGGGTATATACACCACATACCGCGTATCCTTGATGATGCACCGCCAGCATGGTTTGTGTCGATTGCTCGCGCGTCATCGCAAAGTAGGTTTCTAACGCTTCGATCACAAAATCCATCGGCGTGTAGTCATCATTCAGCATAATGACACGATACATCGGCGGTGGCTGTAAAACAGGCTGCGCCGGCGCAATGGCTACATCGTCGTCATGCTGCTCAAAGTGATCAGGGTTTAATGGGTTAACAGTCATCGTGCACTACACTTTAAATCTCAAAAATTGATATGGCGACCAATATACTATGCTTTGCCTTGCTTGGCTCGTACAGTCATTACTGAGACGCCATAGAGGGGTTCGCTTGCAGCCTATATCCCCATCTTTGCAAGCGAAGATTGAGGCAATTTTACTAAAACGGCCTGCAACTGACATAACAGTTTTAGCAAATCCCCCTATATTACAGCTGCTAATAGCGCTGCTAAGGCACTGCTGTCAACCCATTTTCATAACAAATCAATAATGTTGTCCACATTTTAATGGTTGACTTTTTAAATTGTTATTTTTTCAATAGATTAATTTGAATGACCAAGAAAGATTCTTAACGCGTTGATTATAAAGACTTTTTTATAACGTTTGATTTTTCATCAATCTAAGCTACAGGCCCATAACATCGGCTCTGCAGCCATCTACAACCAAGTTACCCACACAGTTATCCACAAGATCTGTGGATAACCATGCTGATCGTAGTTCATTGCAATCAAGGCTATCGCCACACCCCTTTAGCACTGCGATGACTGTGCATCACTTGCACGTAATTGGCGCGATCATAGGCGCTAGGATCAATCGCCCGATCGCGGCAGACGCTGCCTTTGAGTTGCTGCACCGATTCATATTCATGCTCCGTCATCCACTCACGCAGGCCCTGCTCAATCTCAGCGAGCGCTTGCGGGCCTTGTTTAAGCAATACACTGCATAAATGGGTCACATCCGCCCCAGCCATTAAGGCTTTCAGCGCATCCTCTGCAGTGTGCACTCCACCAGTCACCGCCAACGATAAATCCACCTTGCCAAACAAAGTGGCAACCCAGTGGATGCGTAGCAAATTTTCATAAGATGACGACAAGCTCATAGTCGGCACTACTTCACGGGTCAGCAGATCAATATCCGGCTGATAGAAGCGATTAAACAGCGACACCCCTTGCGCGCCAGCCTCTTGCAAGCTACGCACAAAATGCCCCACCGAGCTGAACTGCGAGGACAATTTCATGGTGACCGGCACTGTCACATGCTGTTTAAGCTCACGCAGCACCTTGAGATAACGCGCTTCCACCTCAGCGCCGGACTCAAAGATATCCGCCGCGACATAATAGACATTCAGCTCCAGTGCATCGGCACCCGCTTCTTGCAACTGCTTGCCATAACGGGTCCAGCCTTCAGTAGAAATCCCATTCAGGCTGGCAATCACTGGAATCGACAGACTGCTTTTTAGCGTCTGGATATAGTGCAAATATTCATCCAGCTCGCTGCGATAGATCGAATCATCAGGAATGGGCAAGAAACTACCCGCCTCACCAAAGCCAATATCCTGCTCGTGCAAAAAGCGTGCGGCTGCCGCCTCGCTGGCTAAAATACTTTCTTCAAATAACGACGGCAGAATCAGCGCGCTGGCCCCGGCATCTTCCAGTTCGCGGGCGCTGTCCAAATCACCGGTGAGTGGCGAGGAGGATGGCACCAACGGATTTTTCAGTTTTAGTCCTAAATACTCAGTGGATAAATCAATCATCACTGGACTCCTTTTTCTCTAAATCTGCAGCACCGGGCAAATCCGCCAGAGACTGATAATGGGCAAAGCGTGCGATCACATCATCCTGTGCTTGCTCTTGATAGAGCTTGGCCGCTTCTGGATAGGTGCGATTGAGCATACTGAAGCGCGTTTCAGTGGAGCTGAATTCAGTGTAATCAATCGATGGCGCAGCGGAATCTAAACGCAATGGATTCAAACCTTTCTCGGCGCGGGAGGGTTCATAGCGAAATAACGGCCAGTGTCCACTTTTCACCGCCAAATTTTGCTGACGGTGGTTATGGGTTAAATCCACCCCATGCGCGATGCAAGGCGAGTAGGCAATAATCAGTGACGGGCCATCATGGGCTGCGGCATCAATAAAGGCGCGCAGGGTTTGTGTATCTTTCGCGCCATAAGCCACTTTAGCGACATAGACATTTTCATAGCCCATGGCGAGCATGGCCAAGTCTTTTTTCGCCGTAGGTTTGCCGGCATAGGAGAACTTAGCCACGGCGCCGCGCGGCGTGGCTTTAGAGGTCTGGCCACCGGTATTGGAATACACCTCAGTGTCCAGTACCAAGATATTCACATTACGGCCAGAGGCGAGCACATGGTCCAAACCGCCATAGCCAATGTCATAGGCCCAGCCATCGCCACCAATAATCCATACGCTGCGCACTACCAGCTGTTCAGCAACAGTCAGCAACTCTTGCGCGCGCGCCTGTTCTGGCATTGCGGCCAAACGCTCTTTTAGCTGCACAACACGCACACGCTGCTCAGCTATTTCTTGCTCAGTATTTTGCTCAGCGGCGAGTAAGGCATCGACCAACTCAGCACCAATACTCTCGCGCAGCTCAAGCAACAGCTCTTGCGCATAAGCTGTTTGCTGATCAATAGCGATACGCATACCTAAGCCAAACTCAGCGTTGTCTTCAAATAGCGAGTTATTCCAGGCTGGACCACGGCCTTCTGCGTTCACCGTCCATGGCGTAGTTGGCAAGTTGGCGCCATAGATCGATGAACAACCGGTAGCGTTAGCAACCACCATGCGATCGCCAAATAACTGCGTTGCCAGTTTTAAATACGGTGTTTCACCGCAACCCACACAAGCACCAGAAAACTCAAACAATGGCTGCAGCAACATCGCACCTTTAATCGTCGTCTGCTTAATCGCACTACGATCGTATTCAGGTAACGCCTCAAAGAAACGCCAGTTCGCTTGCTCTTGCGCGCGAATCGGTTCAATCGGCTGCATATTCA
>LFRZ01000150.1:0-2968 GCA_001513025.1 Gammaproteobacteria bacterium DTU037 | reverse complement strand
AGCTCTGCATCCCAAACCGGAATTTCCAAAGCCAATTTACGTTTTTCATAGGCCGCACTGCCCAATGGGAAGCTGCCATCCACCGGCATCATACTCACCGGAACACGATCACCTTCACCGGCAATTAAGCGCGCGGTGAAACGACCAATAAAGTCTGGAGCATTATCATCCACCAACGGCGGACGCTCAAAGAGGCTGGTAACTTTGTTGGGTAGCGGCACTTCATGCAAACTGGCTAACGCGGCATCAATCGCTTGGAAGTTAAAATCAATAATGCTCTGCCCTTTGCTGCCGTAGGTGTTTTGCACCGCTTGTTTAATCGAGGCAATCGCCTGCTCGCGCGGCAAAACACCTGAGATGGCAAAGAAGCAGGTCTGCATAATAGTATTAATGCGCTTACCCATATTTGCTTGCTGAGCAACGCTGTAGGCATCAATGCAATACATGCGAATATTCTTCTCAAGCAGCTGACCTTGCATACGCCGTGGGAGCTGGTCCCAAACCTGATCGGGCGGATAAGCAGTATTCAGTAAAAACACCGCACCCGGCGCGGCCTTATCAAGCATTTCAAAACGCTCGATAAACTGCGGCTGATGGCAGCCAATAAATTGCGCCTGATGATCACCAATTAAATAGGTGGAACGAATAGGTTGCGGACCAAAACGCAAATGCGACACGGTCATAGCGCCAGACTTTTTCGAGTCATAAACGAAATAACCTTGCGCATATAAATCTGTAGTTTCGCCAATAATCTTAATCGTGTTTTTATTGGCGCCAACCGTACCGTCCGAGCCCAAGCCATAAAACAAAGCTTGCACCGACTGATTATGCGCATCGGTATGGAAGTGCTCATCCCAAGCTAAACTGGTGTGGGTGACATCATCATAGATACCAATGGTAAAGCCGTTTTTTGGCTGCTGTTGCTGCAACTCGGTAAAGATCGCCGCAACCATGCCTGGAGTAAATTCTTTAGAAGACAAACCGTAGCGCCCACCAATCACTTTTGGCAGCTCGGCAAAGGGGCTCTTGCCCTGCATCTGCGCTTGCGCCAAAGCAGTGATCACATCTTTATACAACGGCTCGCCGTCTGAGCCCGGCTCTTTGGTGCGATCAAGCACGGCAATCTGTTTGACGCTGCTGGGTAGCGCGGCCAATAACGCCTGCGCATCCAGCGGCCGATACAGACGCACCCGCAACACTCCAACCTTTTCACCTTGCGCCTGCAGGTAGTCCACCGTTTCATGCACGGTTTCTGCGCCAGAGCCCATCAGCACAATCACCCCCTCAGCATCTGCGGCGCCGTGGTATTCAAATAATTTATAGTGGCGACCGGTCAACTGGGCAAACTCATCCATCAACTGCTGCACCAGCTCTGGAAAGGCCAGATAAAACTTATTAACTGTCTCGCGGCCTTGGAAATACACATCAGGGTTTTGCGCAGTACCACGCAGCACCGGACTGTCTGGACTCATGGCGCGGGCACGATGGGCATACAAGGCTTCTTGGGAAATCAGCGCGTGCAACACCTCATCACCCACGGCTTGAATTTTCGCCACTTCATGCGAAGTACGGAAACCATCAAAGAAATGCAAAACAGGCAAACGGCCAATTAAGGTGGCGGCATGGGAAATCAACGCAAAATCCATCGCCTCTTGCACCGAGCCTGCGCAGAGCATGGCAAAACCGGTCTGGCGCACCGCCATCACATCACTGTGGTCACCAAAAATCGACAAGGCCTGACAGGCTAAAGAGCGCGCCGCCACATGAATCACCACGGGCGTCAGCTCACCGGCGATCTTGTACATATTGGGGATCATCAGCAACAATCCCTGCGAGGCAGTAAAAGTGGTGGCTAAGCTGCCCAACTGCAAAGCACCATGCACTGCACCAGCCGCACCGCCTTCACTTTGCATTTCAACGATATGCGGCACAGTGCCCCACAGATTGGTGCGCCCCTGCGCCGACCATTCATCCGCCCACTCACCCATGGCCGAGGCCGGGGTGATGGGGTAAATTGCACACACCTCACTTAAACGGTGGGCAATGGTCGCGGTGGCTTCATTGCCGTCAATCATCAACCAGCGGGTTGTTTGCATGTTGAACTCCTCACTTAGCGCTGTTGCATACAGCTATGTGCAACGTTATCAAACGAGTGTAACTAAGCAACTACAAAGCGCCTTGTCGTAAGTCAAAGGGCTAGGCCTATACTGGGTTCAGCAAGCTAATGCGTAGATTTCTTAAGAAAAATTACAACAACAAACAGGCATGGCTTAACGACAAATACTTATTAAATGCGGTGTCAGTAACGCTTATCGATAAAAGAGAATACCGCACCCGTTTGCTTGATAGCTTGTGCTATTTGCGTTTGCTTGCCTCTTTCGCCTGCATAAATGATCTGCATACCGGCCAAATCTAAATCTTTCACCGCATTTACAATCACTGCATCGTTTAGAGATGGGCTCGTACCCATGATCAATACCGATCTTTCTGATGAGTTGTTCAGCTGGGTTAATACATCACGCAAATAGGTTGCATTTGCGCCGCCGCCTAAACCAATCACAATTTGATCAGCTATCAAGCCGTGACTAGGTATCTCGACCGTCATTATTTCAGATTGCACTTGCCCTGAACGCGCGGCAACTGCAGTTAGCGCCTCCTGATGAATATCAGAATCTGTTTTTTTATTACTGGCGGCACAACCGCTTAAAATTACGACAAGCAGGGTGACTAATATTTTATGCATGTTCTTCATCCTTAAAGTTTATTGATCCGTAATAAAGCTTAGACGAGCATTGCCCAAAAGCAAATTTTTGTGAGTCAACAATAGTGTAGTTACGCATATGTTCGGCGACCTCTGATGAAATCGCATGTGCAGTTGCGCTATCAACGTCCCAGTCAATACACCTAGGTAATCCCCCCGAAAAATAACCGTGCTCATAAGTAGAATTTTCCATAAGCTATATGCAAG
>LFRZ01000093.1:13208-39668 GCA_001513025.1 Gammaproteobacteria bacterium DTU037 | reverse complement strand
GCGCGGATAAAGTTGCCTTCGCTGCCGTCAGCACGGACTAAAAAGTAAGGCTTACCTTTTTTAGGGGTTACTTTTACTGCGTATAAAAAGCCGTTTACCCGGTATTCTTCAACGGTTTTGTCACCTTTTTGTACAATGGTCACATCCGGCTCGCTACTCACCGACTCCTCGGCAAAACCGAGTAGAGGGCAACCGAGTAAAACACCGGCCAGTGTTAAGCGCTGTAGAGTAGTACGCATAGTCTTTATCCTTTTCGACGGAGTGGGCGTTGTAATAACTCTAGTCTAGCAAGAGCTGTGCGACTCGTGTTGAGGAGATTGTTGAGTGCTGTGTTTTAGTCTTAGTGATGGGCTGGGTATGGCTTGCTATGCGTTAGCACTACAGACTGCGCAGCGTAGGCAGGTCGACTTAAACAAAGCATTCGCCGTGAGCGGCTGGCGTGTGTCTATCGCTGTACAGTAACAAAGATAGACTCGACCTTGCCCGCGCTACTCAGCCTGCTAACGCCCTTAGTTCTGCTAAAAACAGATCTCGCTGCTGCCTAATTTGTGGCAGCAACAGTGCCGCCTCTGGCTCGCCGTTGGCGTGCATGGATACCGCTTGGTTTACCAGATTGTGTAAATCACGATGCACGCCAACCAAGCAAGGAAAATTTGCACAGTGCCCAAAATGACTGTGTGCTTCGTTGTCGATCCAAATGCCTACCTTACACAGATGGTGATCCAGAGCTGGAACACAGCTGCCCTTACCAGATAACCATTGTTCCACTTCGATCACCCAGCGACGATGTTCAACCTCAGCGTACAGCAATGGTAGACTTTGAGTCTCGACTGGTTGCTGGCCAATCCAAGACGGTGCTGCTTTCCAGCGATGTACCCACTCAGGTAACTGATCAGCTGGCATGGGGCGAGCAATACCATAACCTTGACCCTGCTCGCAGCCTAACTTCAGCAATAAGTTGCCGTGTTCCAAGCTCTCGACGCCCTCGGCAATAACCTGCATNNCATACCAATCACACCAGAAATAATTGACAAGTCATCAGAGCTTTCCATCATTCCACGAACAAAGCTCTGATCAATTTTTAACATGCTGGCGGGCAAGTGTTTGAGGTAGGCAAGGGATGAGTAACCTGTACCGAAATCATCGAGTGCGAAACTAACACCCAATTGACGAGAACGTTGCATCACTCCAGACACCACATCAAGGTCGCTCAGCATGCTGCTTTCAAGCACTTCAAGCTGCAGTGCTGCAGGCGAAATATCAGAGTAACGTTGCAGATCCTGCTTGAGCTTCTCAACAAAATGATTGTCAAATAGTTGCAGGCTACTGACGTTAACACTGATCTGAATGTCTAGCCCTTGTTGTTTCCATTGGCGCATTTGAGCCAGTGCGGTGCGAATCACCCAGTCACCCAGTTCGACCTCTAGAGGATGGTTGTACAGGTCAGGTAAAAAGGCACCCGGTGCCACTAATTCACCTGTGCTTTTCTGCCAGCGAATCAGTGCTTCAGCACCTAAAACCGTGCCGCTTTTCATATTGACTTTGGGTTGGTAATACAAAACAAACTCATCGGCGTGTAACGCCTTACGGATTTTTTCTAAACGGTCCGTCAGTGCGCGGGCGCCCTGTTCCGAGTCAATATCGTATTTTTGAAAGCGGCCTTTACCCAGTATTTTTGCCTGAAATAATGCCTGCTGCGCTTGACGCACAAGCTGTTCAGCGACCACCTCCAAGGGCTGTGGGAATTCAGTAAAGCCAATACTAGCGTTCAAAAAAACCTCTACGCCATGTATGGTAAAAGGTTTGACAATGGCTGCCAGCAGCAGGTTAAGTTGCTGAAAGTAACTGTCTTCAGGCTGTAGCCGAGTGAATAACACTACGAATTCATCCCCTCCAACGCGAGCGATAACCGCTGTATCATTAAAGAGTAGTCGTAGGCGCTGTGCCAAAGCTTTTAGTAAAGCATCGCCTAAGGCTGCACCATGCTGATGATTGACTGCACGGAAGTTGTCTAAATCCAACAGGGTCAATACTAGGCGCCGACTGTTGTGCTCGCAGTATTCCATTTCCCTCAGCAGCGTATCGTCAAGTGATCGGCGATTAGGCAAGTCAGTGAGTGAGTCCTGAAAAGCCAGAAGCTGTAAGGATTCCCGATGCCGTACTTTTTCAGTTACATCCTGAACCGTGCCTTCAGAAATGGCCAGACAACCATCTGCAGTGGCGTCAAATCGTCCTCGAATTTCCACATGTTTAACCTTGTCGCCATCGAGCAAAATTCTGTGCTCCAGATGCCATTCGCCCAATGAAGCTTTGGCACTCTCATAAGAGCGATAGAGTGACGCACGGTCATCGGGGTGGGCGAGTTCAATATAGGACTCTATATTAGGCGTAAAATTATTCGCATCACGCTCCAGGATCCGTAACACTTCTTTGGAGCAGGTTTCAGTATCAGAAGCGTAATCTTTGTACCAATGCCCTAGGTGCGCCAGCTGCTCTGCGCGCTCCAGTTGACTGATAGCCTGTGCACGCTTCTGATGCAGCTGGCGATGCCCCAAAGCGATGCTTAGTAAATCACTCATTAGGCTGAGAAACTGAATAACTTCCGGTCCCCAATGATGCCCTTCTGCAACCGCATCGCTGCCCATAAAGCCTATCAGTTCTTTGCCTATATGCAGCGGGTAGACACAGACTGAACGTATACCTTGAGACTCCAGGATATGGTATTCATTATGTGCCTCAGGCGGCATATCGCTGACGCAGGGCACTAATACATGGCCCACATCGCGAAACTGACTCCACCACCAAGGCGTTGCATTGGTGGGGATATTCTGCAGATTGTTAATCTCCGCCTCAATACCGGCGGCGCACCACTCATGGGTATTATCCATGTAAAGGCCATCGGTGTTGATTAAGAATACGTAGGTGCGATCGGCTTGCATATATTCGCCGCTACGTTGCAGCGCTCGGTTGATGGCGAGATCAAAATCGTCCAAGGATGACGCCATAAAATCAGCCGCAAACTCACTAATCAAAGTGCGCGAATCACGTTCACGTTGCAGCGTCAGCTCTGTCGTCTTACGCTCTGTAATATCGGTTTGTGTGCCAACCATGCGCTTGGGGTGACCGACAGAATCCAATTCGATAATTTTCCCCCTTGACTGCACCCAGCGCTCGTTGCCAATTGCATCAATCACTCGGTGTTGATGAATGAACACTTCACTCTGGCCCAGCATATGGGTGAGAAAATCGTGACGCAGACTCAGCCAGTCATCAGGGTGTATGCTGAAGCCGTTTTGAGAAAATTGATCCGCAGTCAGTAACTGGTTGTCCCGCATAGCGTCAAGCATGCTGAAGTCCCAGTCCCAGAGGTGATCGCTGCTGGCGCCGAGCACTGAGATCCAATGTTGCTCCTGATCTAGCAGCGCCTGCTCAGCAACTTGACGCAAATAGGACTCTCGCTCCAGAGCCAGTGTGCGCGAAGAGAGTTCCTTGTACATGGAGAGCACGCTCTGAATAAGCCCAGAGGTCTGGCCTGTCATCGCTTCATGTGCCAGCAGCTTGGCGCTGTTGAGATCTACACCCTCGCGCACCTGTAAAAAAATTAGTGAAAAACGTTTATCTTCATACAAAATATGATGCGCCAGCCAGCCGGTTAGGAAGGATAGCAGGCCATCTATCACTGAGCGCCGGTCGTCAACTTTAAGTCTAGACTGCATGGCGCGAACTTTGTCGACAAACCCTGTATGGGTGTTCAAATGACTTTCAAGTAAACTATCGTTTGTCAGTACTTCAGCCCACAGCGCCTCTTCTGTTTTGAAGTGATAGGCTGCGTAATCAATTAGGGCATCTAAAATACGCTCTGCCTCACCGATCTCTCTGCCATATACGTACTCATGCGAGAGGTCATTAATCAAGGCCACCAGTTGACGATGCTGCTCGTCAATAATCGCTATATGGGTCTCGAAGCTTGAGTTCCAAGGAACAATATCAAACTTGGCTCGAGAGGCTGAATCAGGCATGCATCTATCGTCCTTAGTTATTTTAACGAAAGGGGGGGTAAGCTTGGTTAATCCCTAACACTAAGTGACGTGTAATGATGCACAAGAAAACCCGAGTTATCATTGTTGTGCAAAAGCTTTACAAATACCTCATAAATTATTATACAAAAGCTTTGTCTAATATGGAATTTATAATTTAGTAAAATAATTTAAATCAAATTTTCATCTCATAGAATTTTAGCTCTTCCCTATCGAGCAGCGTCCAGCGCAAGTCAGTTAACGTGTTCGACTCAAATAATGTCAGGATTAGCGTGCCGTATGTGGTTTGTTGTAGGTCATCCATATAGGATACAAGAGGCATATGTCTCATCTGTTCGGAGTCTATTATGTGCAAAAAAAAGAAACTATTGATCATTGCGCACGCGCCGTCTGATAACACCAAAAAGATGCGCGAGGCTGTGATCAAAGGTGCTAATCATCCAGATATCGAAAACATTGAAGTGCAGTGTTTGGCGCCGTTGCAAACACAGCCTGCGGACATGATGTCGGCCGATGCTATTATTATCGGAACGACTGAAAACTTTGGTTATATGGCCGGTTTGGTTAAAGACGTTTTTGATCGATGCTATTACCCGTGCCTCGATCATACTGAAGGATTAGCATTTGCCTTTTATATTCGCGCAGGCCTTGATGGCACCGGCACGCACCGAGCGATTGAGGGTATTACTAAGGGCTTGCGCTGGCAGCAAGTGCAAGAACCGCTGCTGTGTAAAGGCACTTGGGATGAGGCGTTTTTACAGCAGTGCGAAGAGTTGGGCATGTCCATGGCTGCCGGTTTAGAGGCGGGTATTTTTTAATCTCAATGCAATCCAGCGCCGCACAATAGTACGGCGATGGATTGCGTGGTGAGCGCTTATAAGGTGATATAAATGCCGTTGGGTTTGCCTTGTGCATCCAGCTCTAACACCTGCAAACTGCCTTTTTTCTCTGGCCCCATGCCGGGTGAATTAAAGGGCATGCCGGGCAAGGCCAGACCTTTAATATCCGGCTGCTCTTTGAGCATTTTATTGATCGCCGCGACCGGGACATGGCCTTCGACGACATAGCCTTCGATTTCTACGGTATGGCAACTGGCCGCTTGTGCGGTGCCTAAGCGTTGCTTGATCGGTGTCATATTGGCGTGGTCGATCATTTTGACGTTAAAACCGTTGTCTTCTAAGTAATGCGCATACTCAACACAACAACCGCAATTCGGGTCTTTGTGTAGCGTGGCATTCATGGGTGCCGCGCTGAGTTGACTGGCAAGCAAGCTGACTGTGCCGAGCGTGATTAGGCGAGTGAAAAATTTTTGCATGGTAGTACTCCTAAGTTAAAAAATAATTAATTAACTCTAGGTCGTCTTGGGAGGCTTAGTCAGTGGAGTCACCTGTCTGGAACTGAAAAAATACGGCAGCAGGCTGTGATGTGCGGCGCTTGGATTGGCAGGTATCAGCGGCAGGCTGGCGCACAGTGCATACAGACAGCAGTGATGCACTGTGCCAGCGCAATCAACCGCGCAGTGCATCGAGATCTGAGTATTTTTTTCATGCAAACTATGCATATTGGTCTGCATCGCCTTAGGCTGCGGTACAGACAGATTATGTGCGAAAGCGGGTTGCAGCGCGGCCAAGGCTAAACTCAGGGCTAAAAGCACCGCGTAAAGTCTAGAGTAAGTCCGCGCTGACACCAGTCGCATTTAGGTTGTGCTCGCTAATACTGTGGGGTTAGCTTGTGCCAAACCATCGAGAATGGGACACGCCGGCTGGCCATCCCCCTGACACTGGTTGACCAGCTCAGCGAGCTGCTGGCGCATGCTTTGTAAATGCATAATATCTTGATCCAGTTCGGCCATATATTGCTGTGCTAAGGCTTTCACGTCAGCGCTGTGTCGATCAGTATTCTGCCACAAATCGAGTAAGGTTTTAATCCGCTCTAAGGAAAAACCTAAATCGCGCGCCCGTTTAATAAAGCTTAATTGCTGCACGCTGCTGTCCGTGTAAATACGGTAGCCGGCGTTTGTGCGCGGGGCTGGAGCTAACAGCCCTGTTTCCTCATAATACCGAATCATTTTACGGCTGATCCCTGAGGCTGCCGCAGCTGCACCAATATTCATTGTCATAGGGCCTCTAAGGGGGCTTTAAAGCTGCGCAAACGTAAGGCATTGCTCACCACAAAAACACTGGATAAGGCCATAGCGCCGGCAGCTAAGACCGGCGATAACAGGGTGCCATTCATTGGATAGAGAATACCTGCAGCCACAGGAATCAAGGCAATATTGTAGGCAAAGGCCCAAAACAGGTTTTGACTGATATTGCGCAAGGTGGCTTTGGATAAGGCCAGCGCATTGATCACCCCGGTTAAATGCCCCGACATCAGCACCACATCAGCGGCGTCCATGGCAATATCCGTGCCCGTGCCTATGGCAATCCCGACATCGGCCGCGGCCAAGGCCGGTGCATCATTAATGCCATCGCCGACATAGGCGACTTTACCGTATTGCTCTTGCAACGCTTGCACCGCGGCAACTTTAGCGTCGGGCAGCACTTGCGCCACCACATGATCAATGCCCAGCTGTTTGGCGATAGCCTGCGCAGTATGTTGGTTATCACCAGTAATCATCGCGACTTTGAGACCTTGCTGATGCAGATGCTCAATCGCCGCTTTGCTGCTGGATTTGATCGGATCACTGACCGCCATCATCACCGCTAACTGGCCATCAATTGCAGCGTACATGGGTGATTTACCTTGCTCACCCAATTGCTGGGCTTGCGCAGAAAAATGGTCAGTGTTGATGGCTAAACTGTGCATAAAGCGATCAGCACCAATCTGTACTAAGTGGCCATCAACTGTGGCTTGCACGCCCATTCCAGTGATTGACTGAAACGCGCTAATGGCTGGAATCTGCAACGTACGCTGCGCTGCTGCCTGCACTATCGCTTGCGCGATGGGGTGTTCAGATTGCTGCTCTACAGCAGCGACTAAGGCTAAAACTGCATCCTCTTGCTGCGTATCAGTCACACTAAAGTCAGTCAGTTGTGGCTTGCCTTCAGTCAGCGTGCCGGTTTTATCGACGGCAATCACTTTGACATCTTTGAGCTCTTGCAGGGCTTGGCCTTGGCGAAATAAAATGCCCAACTGTGCGGCGCGGCCGGTACCGACCATAATCGAAGTGGGTGTGGCCAAGCCCATGGCGCAAGGGCAAGCAATAATCAGCACCGCCACGGCATTGACTAAGGCCAAGCTTAGAGCGGGCGCTGGGGCGAAAATCATCCAAGTGATAAAGGTCAGCAGCGCCGCCAGCATCACTGCGGGGACAAACCACAGGGTTATGCGATCAACTAAACCTTGAATCGGCAATTTACTGCCTTGGGCTTGCTCAACCAGACGAATAATATGTGCCAATACGGTATTGGCACCCACTTGCTCGACCTGCACCTGCAGGCTGCCGGTTTGGTTGACTGTGCCGCCAATCACTTTAGCATCAGTGGTTTTTTCCACTGGCAAGGCTTCACCGGTGAGCATGGATTCATCGACAAAACTTTTCCCTGAAATCACCACCGCATCCAGGGCAATACGCTCACCTGGGCGGATTTCGAGGATTTCACCGGGGCGAATTTCTGCCACTGGCTTATCAATACTTTTGCCGTTGATTAGAACCCGCGCCTCATTTGGCTGCAGATTGATTAGGCGTTTAATTGCATCAGAGGCATTACCTTTGGCGCGGGCTTCCAAAAAACGCCCCAGTAAAATCAGGGCGATAATCACCGCCGAGGCTTCAAAGTAGACGTTGACTGTGTCGGCCGGCAGGATGCTGGGAATAAAAGTGGCTATCAGCGAGTAGCTAAAGGCCGATAAGGTGCCCAGTGCCACCAGTGAATTCATATCTGGAGCCAGGCGGCGTAAGCCGTGCCAACCCATTGTTAAAATGTCACGGCCAGGGCCAAAGAGCACCAGTGCCGCCAAAATCGCTTGCAGATACCAAAGGTGTTGGCTATTAAAGGTGCGCTGTAAAAAATCATGAAAGGGCGGAATAAAATGCGCACCCATTTCTAAGATAAATAAGGGTGTGGCAAATAATAAAGCGTATTTTAGCTGTGATTTGAGAGCGGCCTGTTCCGCTGCTTGGCGGCTGTTTAGATCGTCGGCTTTACGCTGATTATCCGCCAGCAATGTGGCTGGGTAATTATGCTCGGTCAGCCATTGGCTGATGAGCTCAGGATCTGCACCGGCCAGCAGTTGCACATGGGCTTGCTTGGTGGCTAGGTTGACTTGAGAGCTGATGACGGCAGGGTTTAGTGCCAGGGCTTTTTCAATACGCCCGACACAAGAGCCGCAATTCATGCCGCTGACTGCGTAATCAAAAGCATGCAACGGTACTTGATAACCGCTGGCTTCCACAGCTTCCACCAGAGTTGTTAAAGCCAGCGGCTGCGCTAGACTAACAATCACTTCGCTGGTAACCAGATTGACGACTGCTTGCTTAACACCTGGTACTTTAAGCAGGCCGCGCTCAACACGTCCAGCACAGGATGCGCAGGTCATGCCGCGCACAGGAATTTGTACTGTCTGTAAGGTCGTCATGGTCATCACTCATCGCTAGTAAGAACAGTTTGTACAATAAACCTTACCCTAGGGTGAGGGTCAAGTGGCAGGCTGTTTTAAGCAGAGATAAGAAGGATGTTGCGTAGTTGAGGCCGTAGCCGCCGCCGATGGCCGCGCGGTGGCTATGCGATGCAGAAATTATTTATTTTTAGCGGCAGTGTCGTGCTGCTCGTCTTCATAACCGGTGATCATCGGCTTGATCATGCTAAATACAGTCTTACCCATGGTCGCCATATAGACGTGGGCAATCACAAAAATCAGCATGGCAAAGGCCGCTGCGGTATGGGTTAGTGCAACGCCACCGAGGGTGAGTAAGGGTAAACCTAAGTCTGCCCATTGGTTATAGAACAGGTAGAGTAGACCTGAAACCCAGATCACTGGCGAGATGCCCAGCTTAAAGCCTAAATAGGCCAAACGCTGCAAGGGGTTGTGCTTGGCTGCTGAAGTGGGGCGGTACGGATGCTCAGCACCGGTAAAGGTACCAATCAAATAGTAATGCGCCACTGCACCCAGCTTATCGGTGGTAGGAATATAGTGTTTCCACTCACCGGTGGTCAGGTGCCAAAAAATGGCAAACACCCATAAGCCCATCAAGGCATAGGCGGCATATTCATGCAATTGCGCGGCCTTGCCAAAACCCAAGACACTGTAGCTGCCGTGAATTTCAAAGCCAGAGAACATCAAAAAGAAGATCAGTCCAGCCTGACACCAGTGCCAGAAACGTTCAAAGCGCTTAAAAATCATAGTCCGTTTCATGGGTTTTTTCTCCTACGGCTGGCTAGAATGCGGCCCGCGGCATGCGCCAAGCTGCCCAACAGTGTTAATAGGGCAATGCTCCAACCGGCGCGGTCGAGCCAAATATTGTGATCGCGGCCGGGCAGATAAAAGTCAGTCAAGGCCGCTAAACGGCCATCACGTGAGTGACAGGAACTGCAGCTTAGCGCGTCTTCAGCTGGCGCCACCATATGTGCAATTGGCCAATGCATGCGAGTTTCAATAAAGCCGAATTCGCCGCTGTATTCTTGTCCGGCATACTCGGCACCCGCTTTAAGAGATTTTACCCAATCAAAGTTAGTCCACAGCGCGGTATCGTCATCAGCGCTGTACACATGGTTGACTAGAAAGTGCTTATGCACTCTGTCGTAGGGCTGTTTACCATGCATGATTTTAAACGGCCAAATACGTGAATCAGGATTATCGTGGCTGCCCTGAATCGTGTTGATTTCAATCGGTGCTTGAGTGTCATCGATTTTATCTTCACGCAAAGTGTAGCGCGCTTGACCATCAAACCAGCGGTACTCAGGTACCACATTTTCGCCGTGGCGGAAGCTGCCTTTGGTACTTAAGTATTCAAGATTGCCGTCTTTGTCGCGAATTGTTTGTGGTTTACCGTCTTTATCTAATTGGCCAGCGCTAGACCAGTCCCACCACGTCTTAGTGGCCACGCCACCGCGAGCAAACTCAGGAATATGGCAGGTTTGGCAGGCAACTTGGTCAACGTGATCATTGAGCTTGGGTTTTTTGTGTGGCGTATTACCATGGCACGACTCGCAAGAGGCGCGGGTCTGGTCGGTATGGCCGGGTACGTCAATGCCCATCGTATCGCGTGCATTGGTTAGGTAACGGCTACCGGTCACGCTATGCGCTGAAGTGGTATGGCAATCAGCACAGGCGAAATTCGCTCCGTCTTTCGACATATGTACATCAAGGCTGCGTGGCGCGGTTAATAATGATGAGTCTAGGTCGCCGTGCTTAACACCATCACCACCGCCGCCATAGAAGTGGCAGCTACCGCAGTTACGACTGCTGGTGGCACCAATATTTTGCGCGATTTGGGCTAAATCAGTTTTACGCTTTTCAGTTGGGTTGAGGGGGTCAATGAACTCATAAATGGGATGCCCCGCACCTGTAGGTGACTTCTTGTAACCACCGGTGGTGTCATGACAAATCAAGCAGTCAACGTTACTGCCATCCGTTGGCGGTGGCTGACGCATATCATCCCAGCCGTAACCCGTATGGCAACTGGTACAAAAGGGTTCGTTAGAGGAGGCCGAACCACAGAAGCTATTGACCACATGGCGTTTACCGAGCATTTGTCCGGTTTTTGGATGCTCATACTCCCAAGTCCAGTGCGTGGTTTGTTGTAGCTGTTTTGATGCTTCTGTGTGGCATTCTAAGCAGGCTTTGGTCACTTCTGGGCCTGATTGAAAGGGCCCTTGCAGTTGTTTAAATTGGGCATGATCAGCCGTCGATGGGGCTAAACGCTCCAATGCGCTTGCTGGCACAGTGCCGAGTATCAGCAACATGATCGCCGTGAGCATGTGCCGCAGTGATAGACGTATAAAATGCGTCCCCATAGAGCCTCCCTTGACTCAGCAATTGTTCGGTGTGACANNGTGTGACAGCATGAAACTGCTAAACGAGTATGTTTTGCCTACCTAATTACTACAGGCTATTACGGTATGCCTTATGCCTATTTAGGACCGCTTGTTGATACTTAGGTGCTTATTTTAAAGCAATATATTATATCATACAGTATAGTTGTTAAAGGTGTTTAGGATTATGCTTTAGTGATAAGCCCAATATAGGCTGCTATCAAACCGAGTGAGCTGGTGTGCTGTGTTGATTTTGACAGGTTAATGTTTATGCATTGACGCTGAGTATCAGCCCACACATCGTACAGTAACGAGAGCGATGCTTGCATAACGCAAGCGCTTAGTGAGGAACATGATTATGACTCAGACAAATGTCGCCCAAGCTGTTTTGCAAGGGCAAGCCAGTAGGCTAGAGCCAGTGGTGGTTATTTTGACCAGTGCTTCGCTACAAACGCAAGGTATGGCCATGGTGTTATCACGGGCTATGCAAGAGCAAGGTGGGCAGTTAACTATCTTGCTGTGTGATGCAGCGGGTGACCTAGCCATCGAGAGTTACCAGAGCCCAGCAGCATTAGCACCTAAGGGCATGAAGCCTGAAGGTTTATTGCAGCAAATAATTGATGCGGGCGCTCAAGTCTCAGTGTGCGCACTTTATCTGCCTAATAGTGCTTATCAAGAGCAGGATCTACGTAAGGGTGTATGTGTTGCCCAACCTGCTGAAATGGCACATATGCTGCGTTGCCAGAATAGTAGAGTTATCAGTTTTTAGTGCTTGTTTGAGCCTAGAGTCAGTGCGCTGTGTCAATCGATCAGACATTGTGTCGCAGTTATGATTTAGATTAGAACTGTTATTGTTCGTATTGCTTAGGTCGTCTTGTTTAGGTTTTTAGGAGAATATATCAAATGCAATACACACATTTTATGGACAAGTACCCCGTTCATCACACTGAAATTTTAAAGTCAGCGACCTGTTGTGCCTCAGTAGATGAGCTGATTCAGTTTTTCCGCGATAAAGTTGAAGCTGATCCGCGCGCTTGTTTTATTGCTGAGTTTGATCACTATGCTCACACCGCTTCACTTCCTGAGGGTGAGATCGCCGAGAATATCAAGGCGGCTAAACATATAATATTTTGTTTTGGTCTTAAATTACCAAGTCCTCTGGCAATGGGACCACGGCCACGTTCGATTGGTGTTTGTGAGTTGGATGACAGTTTTGCCATTAGTTTTTTAGAAGCACCTAACCCTGTTATGCATCAGATCATGCTGGATTGGGTGGCTGATTTAGAGACCTCTAAAGCGAAGGTTTAATCAGCGATGTGCGCAGGTGTGGCTTTCTCTTATATGTCAGCCTGCGCTACTTTTACATTGGAACTGTTTAGATATGTGCTGGATCTATGTACTCAAGATTGCGAGCACCTAGATCAATCACCCGCTTGTCCTCCACCCGTTCAGGGTTCTGCAAAATCCATTTGGCTAAGGCCAAACCGCTAGCCCAACAAAAATACCAATAAAGTGGTTGGTTGAGTAAGCGCTGGGTTTCTTGCGCGCTAAATTGACGCTGCATGCTGCGTGGGTCCACTACCACAGTTGCAGTGGCAACTGTGGTAGTGGACGGGCAATCAGCTGAGCATCGCGAACTATCTTTTGCAGAGCATGATTGAGCGGGGTAACCACTGGCGTTGAACACTGCGTTTTATTCTACGGTCACTGATTTGGCTAGGTTTCTGGGTTGGTCGACATCGGTGCCTTTAAGTACGGCAACATAGTAGGCCAGTAACTGCAGCGGAATCGTATAGAGAATCGGCGCCAATACCGGATGGATGCTGGGCATATTCACAACTTGGGTCTGCTCATCTTCAGTCAGTTGTGCTTCGCGATCAGCAAATACCAAGAGTTGCCCACCGCGGGCGCTGACTTCTTGCAGGTTGGATTTAAGTTTTTCCAGCAGTTCATTGTTGGGCGCTACTGTGACCACCGGCATATCGCTGTCGACCAGGGCCAGAGGGCCGTGTTTGAGTTCGCCGGCAGGGTAGGCTTCAGCATGGATATAGGAAATTTCTTTAAGCTTCAGAGCACCTTCTAATGCGACAGGGAATTGCTCACCACGACCTAAAAATAGGGCGTGATTTTTTTCGGCAAATAACTGTGCGGTGCTTTCAATGCTGGCACTCAGTGATAAGGCATCATTGAGCTTGGCTGAGAGGCTGCGCAGGGCCTCAATAATTTCGCGCTCTTGCTCGGCGGCAAGGGTGTGCCGCGCGCGGCCGATGGCGAGGGTGAGCAGGAGCAGGCCAACCAATTGCGTGGTAAATGCTTTAGTGGATGCCACACCTATTTCTGGGCCGGCGCGGGTCAGTAAGGTCAGATCTGATTCGCGCACCAGTGAGCTGGTGCCGACATTACAAATGGTCAAGCTGGCCAGATAGGCGTTATCTTTGCGGTGACGTAACGCGGCTAAGGTGTCTGCGGTTTCGCCCGATTGTGAAATAGTGACAAATAGGGTGTGCGCTTGTACAGCCACTTGTCGATAGCGGAACTCGCTGGCAACTTCGACCTGACACGGGGTGTTAGTGAGGTTTTCTAACCAATAGCGCGCCACCATTCCGGCGTGATAACTGGTGCCACAGGCAACAATTTGAATGTTTTTAACTTGGGCAAAGAGTGCACTGGCCTCGGGACCAAAGGCTTCAGGCAAAACATGATCAGTGGCTAAACGATCTTCTAAAGTACGTTGTACGGCTTGTGGCTGCTCATAGATTTCCTTGAGCATAAAGTGTCGATAGCTGCCTTTGTCAGCGCTTTCTGCTTGCTCATGATAGTGCACAATCGCACGATCTACAGGCGTTGCTTGAGCATCCCAAATCTGCAGTTGGTCACGTTGAATCACTGCAATATCGCCTTCTTCAAGGTAAATAAAGCGGTCGGTGACTTGGCGTAAAGCCAATGGGTCAGAGGCGAGAAAATTTTCCCCAATGCCTAAACCTATGACCAAGGGGCTACCGCTGCGCGCGGCAAAAATGCGTTCAGGCTGTTTAACGCTGATCAGAGCAAGGCCATAGGCGCCTTTTAACTGGGTCACTGCAATGCGCAGGGCATCGAGTAAATCGTGATGGGTTTTTTGTAAGTGATGCAAAAGGTGAACGATGGTTTCGGTATCGGTTTGCGAGGTGAAGACATAGCCGTAGCCTTGCAACTCAGCACGTAGTTCTTGGTGGTTTTCAATAATACCGTTGTGCACCACAGCTAATTCTTCGCTGGAAAAGTGCGGGTGGGCATTGGCTTCGCTGGGTACGCCATGGGTGGCCCAGCGCGTATGGGCGATACCCAAATGACCACTGAGTGGCTGCTCGGTTAAAGCTTGTGCAAGTTCAGCGACTTTGCCGGTACGGCGCAGGCGTTGTAGGTGCTGTTGAGTGTTGTAAACAGCGATTCCTGCGCTGTCATAACCACGGTATTCAAGGCGCTTTAGGCCTTCCAGTAAAATTGCGCTGACGTTGCGTTCAGCGATGGCGCCAACAATGCCACACATAGCAAACCTCCTGTAGCTGAGCTTGAAGAACACGTCAGCTAAGGTGGTGCTGACGTGCAAGGCTGACCACACACAGTAGCCTAGGTGGTGGCAACTGTGTTGTTAGAGGGTGTGCCAATAACAGGTCAGATCAATACAGTACGGCTAAAAGCCCTCTGTAACGCTATTTTAGAGGACTTTTATTGCGAATTTATAGGTTTTTATGGGTTATACGGCCATTTAATAGCGTGTAACGCACTGCTCCAGGTAACACATGCCCCATAAATGGGCAGTTGCGGCCTTTAGATAACCAGCTTTCACCGACGATAGTTTGCCCTTTAGGGTCAAATAATACGATATCTGCCGCAGCACCCACACTCATACGTCCAGCGTTGAGACGCAGTGCTGCTGCTGGACCCGTGGTTAAGCGTTGCAGCGCGGTGGGTAGATCAAAGAGGCCTTCTTCAACCAAGCTCAGTGCCAGAGGCAAGAGTAATTCAATACTGCTGATGCCGGGCTCAGTCGCGGCAAACGGATCGAGTTTAGCATCCGCTTCATGCGGTTGATGGTGACTGGCAATGGCGCTGATCACACCACTTTTAACCGCTTCACGTAAGCCTTCTCGGTCGGCGAGCGAGCGCAGTGGCGGCAGAACATGATAGAAACTGGAGAAATCCATTAAGGCGTCTTCAGTCAGGATCAGCTGATACATGGCCACATCAGCGGTGACCGGTAAGCCGCGCGCTTGAGCTTTGGCAATCAAGCGTGCGCCGCGTGCGGTGGTAATTTGGCTAAAGTGCGCACGCACGCCGCTTTGCTCAATAAGCAGTAAGTCGCGTGATAAAGCTACTGTTTCCGCCGTTTCTGGAATCCCCGCTAAGCCTCGGAAGGTGGCTACTGCGCCTTCGTGGGCAATCCCGCCTTCAGCTAGAGCGGCATCTTGTGGGTGAAAAATCACGGTTAAATCGAAGGTTGCTGCATATTCTAGGGCGCGACGTAGGACGCGGTTGCTGCTAAATGGCACCAAACCATTACTGAAGGCGACACAGCCAGCATTACGTAAGGTGACCAACTCAGCCAGTTGTTCGCCGGCTAAACCTTGGCTCAGTGCACCCAAAGGGAAGACCTTGCAGGAGCCTTCATCACGTGCTTTATCTAAAATAAGATCCACCACAGCGGCGGTATCTAAAATTGGCTTAGTATGCGGAGTGCAGCACAAACTGGTGATACCACCGGCCGCAGCAGCACGGGTTTCACTAGCGATTGAGCCTTTGCGGCCATAGCCTGGCTCGCGTAGGGAGGCTGAGATATCGACTAAGCCGGGCGCGGCAATTAAGCCATTGGCGTCAATCATTTGCTCAGCGACAAAATCGCGAGGGGTATCGCCAATCGCAATAATTTTACCGTCATCAATAAAAATATCAGCGTGCTTATCCATCTGGCTGGCAGGATCAATTAAGCGAGCACCGTTAATCTGTATACGCATTAGCGTGACTCCTGCTTTTCTGCATCCAATTGGCGTTGTTCATTTTGACCGCTCATAGTCATGGATAACACCGCCATGCGAATGGCAATGCCGTAGGTGACTTGGTTGAGAATCATCGAGCGTGCGCAGTCGGCAACCGTTGAATCAATCTCAACACCGCGATTAATCGGGCCAGGGTGCAAAACAATAGCATCGGGGTGAGCTAAGGCTAAGCGCTGCTCACTTAAACCATACAGACGGTAAAACTCGCCCTCACTGGGCAGTAAACCACCCTGCATACGCTCGCGCTGTAGGCGTAGCATAATGATCACATCGACACCTTTTAAGCCTTCGTTGACATCGGTGTAGACATTCACGCCGTACTGCTCAAGTCCTACCGGCAGTAAGGTTTTGGGTGCAATCACACGAATATCAGGGCAGCCCAGTGTTTTCAGGGCAATCATATTAGAGCGTGCTACACGTGAGTGCAGAATATCACCGACGATCGCCACTTTAAGCTGTTCAAAATCGCCTTTATGCCGACGGATGGTCAGCATATCCAACATGCCTTGGGTGGGGTGTGCATGGCGGCCATCACCGCCATTGATAATGGCGACATTGGGGCTGACGTGCTCGGCAATAAAGTGCGCAGCGCCAGATTCAGCATGGCGCACAACAAACATATCCGCTGCCATCGCCTCAAGGTTACGCAGGGTATCGGTGAGGGTTTCACCTTTGCTGGTGGAGGAGGTGGATACGTTAAGGGTGATCACGTCTGCTGATAGGCGTTTGGCCGCCAGTTCAAAGGTGGTACGGGTGCGCGTGGAGTTTTCAAAAAACACGTTACAGACGGTCATACCGCGTAATAAAGGGACTTTTTTAACCGCACGCGCGCCGACTTCAAGGAAAGAGTCGGCGGTGTCTAAAATTTCGGTGAGCATGCTGCGAGGCAGGCCATCGAGGGATAAAAAATGGCGCAGACGACCTTGGTCGTTTAGCTGCAACGGGCACTTAGGCGAGGGAGGCGTCATTGCGAAAGTCTCATAGGTGGTCGAGGGTTTGCAGTTGGATGGCCAGCGGTTCTGGTCCAGTTAATTTTACCCGCTGATTTTGCTCAAGGGAAAGCGTTGCGCCGACAATATCGGGACGAATCGGTAGCTCGCGAGCATTTAAATCCAATAAGCAGACTAAGGTCACACTGGCTGGGCGGCCATAATCGAATAACTCATTGAGTGCGGCACGAATGGTGCGACCGCTCATCAATACGTCATCAATTAATACCAAATGCTGGTCTTCAATATCGAAGGGCAGCTCCGAAGGGCGCACCTGTGGGTGCAGACCGCTGCGACTGAAATCGTCGCGATAAAATGAGACATTTAAAATGCCCAGCGGCTCTTGGCAATCTAATTCTTTTAATAACGCATTAGCGACCCAGACACCGCCGGTATGAATACCAACAAAACGCGGGTTGTCGATGTGTTGCGTGTGCAGATGGGCTTGCAGTTCGCGGGCCATTGCAGTAATCAATACAGCAGGATTAGGTAAGCTCATTTAAATCAACTCCAAGCATCAATTGCGCTCAGCTGTCGCTGTATTGCTCCAGCCAGCCTTGCAATAGTAATGCGGCGGCTAATGCGTCAACAGGTTGCTCTCGATAGCTGCCACGTTGCTGTCCTTGCGATAAACGTTGGCCTTTGGCTTCAAAAGTGGTCAGACGCTCATCATGGGTATGGACAGGTAAGTTAAAACGGCCATTTAAACGCCGCGCAAATTTTTCTGCGCGCACGCACATCTCGCTGGGTGTGCCGTCCATGTTCAAGGGCAATCCTACAACAAGTGCATCCGGCTGCCACTCTTTTATCAGTGCTTCGATCTGCTCCCAGCGCGGAATGCCATCCTGTGCTTTTAAATTGCACAACTCGCGCGCTTGCCGGGTGATCATTTGTCCCACGGCTACGCCAATTTGCTTGGTGCCAAAATCAAAGCCGAGCAGTAATTTTGGCGCTGTTGTCGTTTCGCTCATGCGTGACCTACTTGGTGACTAAGACGCTCAAGATCCACACCCAATAACGCGGCGGCGGCACTGCGGCGCTCGTCGATGGGAGTCTGGAAAATAATTCGATGATCTGCAGGGCAGGATAACCAGGCATTGTCGCGCAGCTCATCTTCTATTTGCCCTGCACCCCAACCGGCATGACCCAGAGCAATCAGACTGTGCTCAGGGCCTGTGCCTTGGGCAATGGCCTGCAAGGCATCTTGTGACGCGGTTAAGGACAATTCAGCAAAGGTGGTGGTGCCTTGAAACTGTGGGCCGTGGTTATGCAGGACAAAGCCCAGTTCAGTGTGCACGGGGCCGCCGCTAAAAATCTCTTGATTATGCGCATCGCCCAGCGGTGGCTGCTCGGGCTGCAATTGTTCTAAGACATCATTCAGGGTTAAACCACTGTGTCGATTAATAATTAAACCCAGCGCGCCATTTTCATCATGGGCTAGTAAATACACCACCGATTGTGCAAAAGAAGGGTCGGTCATAGTGGGCATAGCAATTAAAAAATGCCCAGCTAAGGAAGGAAATGCAGAAGTCATAGGCTTAAATTGTCCTCATCAATACGCGGAAAAGAGGCAGCTCAAGAGGAGCCTGCTGATTATCGCAGATTATTGACTGGAAAGACGATCGCCGCGTTCAAAGCGCCAGGTACGAATGATTTCAACTTGATCATACTGCGCGGCCAACTCGCCGGTGAAGGGGGCAAACGGCATGGCCGTACGCACAATATTTAAAGCGGCTTGATCGAGGATCGGATGGCCAGAGGATTCTAAGACACGCATCTGTGCTACCGAGCCATCGCGTTTAATTAAGACCAAGACGCGCAAGCTGCCGTACAGACCTTGGCGCCGGGCCTCTTCAGGGTAGTTCAGGTTTCCAATGCGCTCTACTTTCTTGCGCCAGTCGTCACGGTACCAAGCACTGATATCGCGTTTACTGGCTGCGGTATTTTGCCGGTTGATACGGTTTTTCTGCGCATGCAGTTGCTGGTTAAATGACAGTTCTGCCTCGAGGCTGGCAATATCTGCCGACAGCTGTTCACGGTTAAAGACTGGCGCTTTGCGACTGGGTTGTTGTTTGGCTGGCACGCTCGGCGCTTTCAGCACTTTTTGTGGTTGTGCTTGTGCCGTACTCATCACTGGTTTCTTGGGTTGGATAACCGCTGTGCTAGCTATGCTGCTTTCAATCTGGACTTTTTTGACTTTACTGTCTTGGAATGGAGCTTTTTCTGTGGTGGTTGGTGTGACTGCTTTAGCCCGTGTGCCGCTAGCTTGCTGATCAGCTTGAGCGATAAAGTCGGCTTTTTCCGGCTCTTTTTCATTTTTGAAGGTGGCTAAGGTGACATCCAAGCTTTTGCTCTGTGGCGCAGGCTCAGTCTTGTTAAAGCCCACGCCGAGGATAATCGCTAGGTGCAAAAGGGCTGCAATAAGCAAAGTAAAACCTAAGCGATTAGCAGAATTGACTGCAGACTTAGCTTCAGCAAAAGGATTTTCAGCAGAGTTTTTCATAGGCGTACTAGATATTCGACAGAGGCGGCGGTCTGCCGAGAAACAGTATAATAATCATAAAACGGCTTGCACATTTTGCCATAGACCGCTGTGCAAGCCGATCTATTTAACTGCGTTGAGCAAGCTTTGCGGCAATCACATCCATCAATTGATCACCGATTTTTGTATCATAAGCGGCATCAATTTCACGGATACAGGTCGGGCTGGTGACGTTGATTTCGGTCAGATGCTCACCGATCACATCTAAGCCAACAAAGAGCAAGCCACGTTTACGCAACTCAGGGCCAATCTGCTCAGCAATCCAGCGATCTTTGTCAGTTAAGGGTTGTGCTACACCACGGCCCCCAGCAGCTAAGTTACCACGTGTTTCGCCTGCCGCAGGAATCCGTGCCAAGCAGTAAGGGACTGGCTCGCCATCAATCATTAGAATGCGCTTATCGCCGTCTTTAATGGCTGGCAAGTACTTCTGCGCCATAATTTGTTGGGTGCCATGCGCAGTCAGTGTTTCTAAAATCACCGATAAGTTGGGATCACCTTTCAGGTGGCGGAAAATCGATGAGCCACCCATACCGTCCAACGGTTTGAGAATGACATCACCATGCTCTGTGGCAAATTCACGCAGAATATCGGCACGGCGGCTGACAATAGTGGCGGGGGTGCAGTGTGGAAATAAGGTAGCAAACAGCTTCTCATTGCAGTCGCGCAAACTTTGCGCACGGTTCACTACGAGGCTGCCTGCTGTTTCCGCCTGTTCCAGTAAGTAGGTGCTATAGAGAAACTCATTATCAAAAGGTGGGTCTTTACGCATTAGAATGACGTTCAGACTTGCCAATGGCTCATCAATTTCATTGCCCAGCTCAAACCAGTGTTCAGCGTTATCAAAAACTTGCAGAGGGCGCATGCGTGCACGAGCTTCACCAGCGTGTTGATATAAATCGTGCTGTTCCATATAAAATAAAGACCAGCCACGAGCTTGGGCCGATAAGAGCATGGCCAAGGAGCTGTCTTTTTTGAATGAAATACGATCGATAGGATCCATTACAATCCCAAGGCGAACCTGCATGGTAGCGTCTCCAATAAAATTAAGTAGTCAATAATGCACTCTAGTTTAACTGAATAACAGTGTTAGATTGGCTGGGTGCTACAATCGAGTGTCGTGGGTTTAGCGTACTGGCAAAATCGTCGACACGCATCCTATCATTTTCTGTTATTGGGGAAAGTATGGCTCGTATTTTGATTGTGGATGACTCGCCCACTGAGATGGCCAAGTTGGCCACGTTGCTAGAGGAACATGGCCATCAGGTCTATAAAGCTGAAAATGGTGCTGATGGGGTGGCTTTGGCTAAGCAAGAACAACCGGATGCCGTACTTATGGATATTGTGATGCCCGGTCTCAATGGTTTTCAAGCGACCCGACAGCTGACCCGAATTCCTGAAACACAGCATATTCCGGTGATTATTATCACCAGTAAAGATCAGGACACTGATCGAGTATGGGGCCAGCGCCAAGGTGCAAAAGATTACTTAATTAAGCCGATTGATGAAGCCACGCTGCTGCACGCTCTGGATGCGGTCTTACTCAATTAGCTGTGGGCCAATCTTTAGGACTGTGGGAAGTGATAGACAGGTGTGGGTGTTAGGTTGGGTAAGATAATATCCATAGCAACAGGTAAATGATCAGAAATCGGGATGGGCAAGACGGACATATTCGCGATCTCGAGCTCAGAACTGATTAAAATATGATCAAGGCAGCGTTGTGGTTTCCAGCTAGGAAAAGTAGCGCTGGTTTGCGCTGCGCGCAAGTTAAGACTGCTTAAGGGCGAGTTGATCAGAAGATTTTCAGCTTGCGTATTCATGTCGCCCATTAACACCACATGCGGATAATCACTGACAATCTCATGGATGTAGCTCAGTTGGCGATTACGTGCGCGTGCGCCTAAGGCCAAATGCATAGAAACTACGGCAATGGCATCAGCACCTTGACCAATCTGCACCAAAATAGCACCACGTCCAGCAGGGCCAGGCAGAGGGTGGTCTTCAAGTTTTTGCGGCGTGAGGCGGGTTAGTAGGCCATTACTGTGTTGCGCAAAGGGCCCCAGATTACGGTTGCGCTGTTGGTACCAATAGGGAAAGTTGCCCAGTTGCGCCAGTTGTTGGACTTGGTTGATATTGCCTGAACGTAAACTGCCACCATCCGCTTCTTGTAGCGCAACGATATCGTAGTCGTTAAGCAAAAAGCCGATTTTCTCTAGATTTCTGTAGCGCTCTTGGTGCGGTAAAATATGCTTCCAGCTGCGTGTCACATACTGACTGTAGGCGCTGGTACTGATGCCAACTTGTATATTGAAACTCAATAAACGAATGTGCCGCACATTACGCGGCGACACGTCTGGGATGCACTGCAGATTATAATTGGCATCACAGCAGAGTATTGAGCGTTCTTGGCTAAAGCGACGTGGCATCAGCACAGTATTATCCTATTTTGCTTGACGTTCTTTTTCAATCAGGGCATCGGCGACTTCGACTGTTTCTTGTAAACCGCCCGCCATACCAATATCAAAACGGTATTTACCGTTAATCACGATGGCCGGCACGCCACTGATTTGATAGGTTATTGCTTGTTTTTTAGCTTTTTCCATTTGGCTTTTAACGCTAAAAGAGTTCCAGGTTTTCAAGAATAAGGCTTTATCAACGCCTTGCTCAGCGACAAAGTTGGCAATTTCATCCAACGATGACAACTTGCGTCCAGCGTTGTGCAGTGCATTAAAAATGCTGTCATGTACTTTGCTTTCAGCTTGCATGGTTTCTAAAGTAAGAAAGAGTTGACCATGCACATTCCAAATACCGCCAAACATCGCCGGTACGCGGATAAAGTTGACATCTTCTGGCAGTTTTTTTGACCATGGATTAATGGTTGCTTCTAGTTGATAGCAATGCGGGCAGCCATACCAAAACAACTCAATGACTTCGATTTTTTCTGGCTGTGCGGTCGCTGCAGGACTGCTTAAGGCAACATAGTTACGGCCTTCAATCAGTTCTTGCGCAAACGCGGTAGAACCTAACAGGCTGGCACCTACCAAAACAGCTGACATAAGCAAATTGCGCATTCTAAACTCCGATAAAATATTGAGTGGTCAGTAAACTTAAATGCATGTTAATAGACCCTTGGTCAGAGTGCTAGTTCCCTGTGGAACTTAGCAGCGCTCAATTCATGCCGTGCAGGATGATTGAGCCAATTGAGGCTTAACTCTGGGTGATAATCACGCGGGGGCCAGCATGCCGAGCAAGAGTTGCGCTCGCTGTAAAGGCTGCTCAGTCGGCAACGATCAGCCGATTACGTCCTTGGTGTTTGGCTTGGTACAGTGCGTCATCGGCTCTATTGAAGAGCTTTTGTGGGTCTGGGTGGCCCACATATTGTGCTAGGCCAATACTGATAGTTATTTTTAGTGTGCCACCTTGGGGTAAGCGGAAGCCTTCTTTTTCCACCAGTTGGCGCAACTTTTCGGCAACCTTGCTCGCTTTGTCTGCCGTAATATCGACTAACAACATTAAAAATTCTTCGCCACCCAGTCTAAACACATAGTCGCCACTGCGGCAGCTATTACTCAGCAAGCTACCGAGCTGTTGCAACGTGATATCACCGGCCTCGTGGCCGTGCCTGTCATTAATTTTTTTAAAGAGGTCAACATCAATCATTAACAGGCAAAAGGGACGTTGATGCTGGCGCGCATAATTAATTTCTTTGCTCATCACTACGGGCAAAAACTTGCGATTGAGTAAGTGGGTCAGCACATCGCGGCCACTTTCTAACTCATTGATCTGGCTAAATAAAGTTTCTAGATGGTAAGCGATACTGTGTGCTTGATCATGCAGTTGACGTAAAATGTGTTGGCGACGCTCGGGCTCTTTTTGCACAAGCTCAAGCATCGGTAACGTCACAGTATCGATTTTTTCCATAGCGGCACTGATCAATACGCTTTCCGAGCTGCCTGCAAAGGCGTGCGCGCCTTTATGACGAAACCATAAGCCAAATTCAGAGGCCGACAGGGTGCTGAGCTGAGAAAATTGCAGCCCCATGGCAATGTCGAACATGGCTTTGTTTTCCCAGTCCAGTAACGCGGCGCGTTGACGCTCTTTTTCATGGGCGGAGTTTTGGGCGATAGAAAATAAGCGGTAAGATTCTTCGGCGCGCGAGTTGTCATCGTTGGAGGCAGAATAGGCTTGGCTCATCACTTCCATGGCCATGTCGATTAATGTAGAAATAAAGCCAAGGCATTCTTTTTGTTGCGCATGCTGATTGAGTAATTTAGCCGCTGTTTCTTTGAGGATACGTGCACCGCGCAGCACCAAGTGCACTGGAATACCAATGCGTGCATGCACATCACCGATATGTTTTTGTTGAGCGATAATAGCGGCTAAACCGTCCCTGCGGGTTAAGCTCAATAAGCTAATAATCCAGCGTTGCATTGAGCTGCTGAGACGCTCTTGAACTTGCTCATGGGATAAAAACTGAGCAGCTACCGTATCGTTTAACATATGCTTATAGAAACTTTGGGCCAGCTCAGGCGCGTGCTGCTGCGCCAGTTGCTGAGCATCGCTATAAATGTTCTCGGGGGTCTGATCGAGTACTGCTTGCCACTCTTTGGTGAGTTGTTCGGTTGATATCTGTGTCATGATCACGGGTCTAATATGATTTTAAGTAGGTTGGCAGACTGTACGGCAATTTGGCCAGACTGCTGTGGAATTTAATCGCAGTTAAGAAAAACGATCATTGCATCGGTATGGTTAAAGTCTGTTATGGATATAGAACTGGCACGCACATTTTTAGAGATTGTACGCTGTGGCAGTTTTATTGCTGCGGCAGAACAGTTATGCGTGACGCAAACCACGGTCACTGCACGGGTTAAAAACCTTGAGGTGCAACTCAATTGTGCCCTGTTTGTGCGTAATCGTGCAGGTGCCAGCTTGACCGTACATGGCGAGCATTTTATTCATTATGCCCATCAATTGTTGCAAACCTGGGAGGCGGCGCGCAATGCCTTACCTTTTCCTGAGCAGTTACAGGTCAGAGTGCGTTTGGCTGCGGAAACCAGCCTATGGAATCCGCTGCTTAAAGATTGGTTTATGCAGCTTGCTAAGCAACACCGCGGTTATGCGGTGGATGTCAGTGTGCATGATACCCATACTCTGCAGGCAAAATTAGAAAGTGGTGAGCTGGACGCTGCTTTAATGCATCAGCCGCATTATTGGCCGGGCTTGCAGGTGGAGCAACTCCTCGAAGAGAAACTGGTGCAGGTACAATCGGTTGTGCAAGCCGAGCCCTATATTTACGTTGATTGGGGCGCTTTGTTTCGGCAGCAGCATGATGCAGTCTTGCCTGAGCATGCACACAGTGCACTGCGCTGTAACTTTGGACCGCTGGCCTTGCATACGATGTTGCAGGAGGGTGGTCGCGGCTATTTTAGAACCCGCGTGATTGAACCGCATCTTGCCCAAGGCACCTTGCAGCGAGTGCCGCACGCGCCCGAGTTTTCTTGGCCAGTCTATATGGTGTATGCCAAGTCGCAATCCAGTGAAGCATTGCAGGATGCATTAGCTGTGTTAAAAAACTTAATGCGCGAAGACGCTAACTGGCTGCAAACGCAAGAGCACTTACTGTCTTAGGTGCCTGCCAACCCGCCGCGGTACAACGCAGCAATCAAATCCGTTTGAGTAATAATACCGGCCAATTGTCGGTGTTGATCAATCACCGGTATATAGTGCAAGCCACGGTCAGACAGCAAGGTGACCAGTTCAATCAACGACGTATCAAAATGTACGCTAATCACTGGTGTAGTCATAATGTGTTTGAGGCGTTTATTGCGTAAATACCTCAAACGATGAAAACGGCTGATGGGCGCATCCAACTCAAAATATTTTAATAAGTCGACCAAGGTGATAATACCGACTAAGCGGCGGTGTTGATCAACGATGGGCAAAGCTTTTAAACGGTGTTCTTTTAGGCGAATCCAGGCTTCTTCAATTGGCATCTCGGGGTGGCCGGTGCGCAAATCACGCGACATAATCGACGCCGCAGTGAGATGCCCGGTGCGGCGTTTAAAGCTGTGCTGCTCAGTCAAACGCAGCAGCGCTTCTAAGTCTTCGCGGCGAATATCTAAGTAGGTACCGAAGCCGCTCAGTGCTTGGTCTAAGTCGTCTTCATTAAAGCCAGTGCGGCTAATGGGTAGTGGATCAGCCGTGTTGTAGAGGTTTTCCTGGGGCGGCGGTGCTACGCGCGGATAGGCGCTGCCACTGAGGTTGTTAAACACTAAAGCGATGCCCAGTAATAATAATGACTGGCCGATGATGGGTATCAGTAGCGCAAAGCCTAGCTCATGTAAAGAGGCGCTCAGTGCAACGGTTAGCGCCAAAGCGCAGCTCGGCGGATGTAAACAACGTAAGGCCAGCATACTCACAATCGCCAAGCCCACCGCTACCGCCGCGCGTAAGGCTGGCTCGTCAATATACAAAGCGCAAAGCAGACCAATGCAAGCGGCCAGTAGATTACCGGCTAAAAGTGACCAAGGATGAGCTAAGGGTGTCGCCGGGGTGACAAACAGTAGAATGGCGGATGCGCCAATCGGTGCAGCTAAGCTTAGAGTAATCTGGCTACCAAATAAAAAATGACCGCAGAGCATGCAAGACAGCACGCCAATAAAGGCACCGCTGGCGGACTTTATCCATTGTTTTTTTGGGATATTTAACGACAGCGGGGTAACAGCTTTAATCCATTGAGCGCGCACGGACGAATTTCCAAACAGTAGACTAATAGACAAAAAATAACGGCACACAGGGTGCCGTTATTGGGCGTGAGGCGGGGCGTTGATCACTCGTGAGTTTTAGGCGTGCAATGCGCTTTGTTGAGCTAAATGCTCAGGT
>LFRZ01000093.1:0-13117 GCA_001513025.1 Gammaproteobacteria bacterium DTU037 | reverse complement strand
GGGTGCAATACAGTTGTTTTTTCTTGCGCGGGTTGACGCAAGGTTAACCAGGTATTGATCAGCATCAGCAGCATGCCGCAGACAAACAGTGAGCCGCCAATTAAGCGGGCAATATAGCCGGCATGTGAGGACTGCAATACTTCAACAAATGAGTAGGACAAGGTGCCATCGTCATTAATCGCACGCCACATCAGGCCTTGAGTTAAACCATTGACCCACATTGCCGCGATGTAAATCACGGTACCGACTGTGGCCAACCAGAAGTGCGTGTTAATCAAGCGTGTGCTGTACATCTGACTATGGTCCCAAAGCTTGGGAATCATATGGTAGAGGCTACCCACACTGATCATCGCCACCCAGCCCAAAGCGCCGGCATGTACATGGCCAATGGTCCAGTCGGTGTAATGCGACAGTGAATTGACGGTTTTGATTGCCATCATTGGCCCTTCAAAGGTCGACATACCGTAAAAGGCTAAGGCGACGACAAGAAAGCGCAAAATCGGATCGCTGCGCAATTTATGCCAAGCACCAGATAAGGTCATCATACCGTTAATCATTCCACCCCAGCTGGGTGCCAACAGGATGATCGACATGGCCATGCCTAAGCTTTGCGCCCAGTCCGGCAGCGCGGTGTAATGTAAATGGTGTGGACCCGCCCAGATATAAATCGAGATAATCGCCCAGAAATGCACAATCGATAAGCGGTAGGAGTAAATCGGACGATTCACTTGTTTAGGTACGAAGTAATACATCATGCCTAAGAAACCAACGGATAAAATAAAGCCCACCACGCTGTGGCCGAACCACCATTGCACCATGGCATCGGTGGCGCCGGCATAGAGTGGATAGGATTTCATTAGGGTGACGGGAATCGCAGCGTGATTAATGATATGCACCATCGCGGTGACCACCATAAAAGCCCCATAAAACCAGTTGGCCACGTAAATATGTGAGGTTTTACGGCGCAGTAGGGTGCCAAAAAACAGCCACATATAGATCACCCAGAGCAAGGTTAAGACAATCGCTAAGGGCCATTCCATTTCCGCGTATTCTTTAGTGGTGGTATAGCCCAGCGCATAGCTGACTACTGTGGCGATCAGCATCGCTTGCCAACCCCAGAAGAATAGACTGGCGGCGCTATCTGAGGGCAGGCGTGCATAGCAGGTGCGCTGCACAATATAGAAGGATGTTGCGATCAGTGCGCAGCCACCAAAGGCGAAAATCACCAGATTGGTATGAATGGGGCGAATGCGGCCAAAGCTGGTCCAAGGCAGATCGAAATTCAGTTGCGGCCAGACCAGTTGAGCGGCGATCACCGCGCCCATACTCATGCCAATAAAGCCCCAGAGTAAAGTGGCGATGGTGAATTGGCGGACGACCTTATAATTGTAGGCGTCAGTGTGCTCAGTTGTCGTGTTCATACTATGTCTAGCGCAGGTGCTCGCATACTGAGCAATGAGCTTGAACAGTAACGAGCAACGCCATCCTCCTGAAGTGTTGAAGATGTCTGCTGTGATAAGACTTATGCGTGAGCGGCTTAGCATACGGCAGTTGACTTAAGTCAAGATAGCTATGCTAGAACGCCGCTTTCATATAAACAAATGAATATTGTTGAGTATTAATATCAAAAATATTGCATTTAAATAAAAGTTGAGCTTTTACCACGCTGGATCCTGATGCAGGATTGCTTGGCGTCGCGCTTGGTTAGGGTGCGGTATGAGCCAAGAGTGCTTTACGGGTCAGTTATCCATTGGCCTTTACTTTGTTGTTCGCAAGCCGGTTTAAGATAGCGCGCATCGCTCTTTACCCCGTAGTAGTAAATATCCTCTACATAGCCCAAACCCCCAGCTTGTGCATTGCGGCAGACACCAAAGGCACCGCTTGGGCATTGCTCAACAAAACTGACGCTAGTGGTTTGTCCTTGAAGCTGCGGCTGGCAAAAACCACTTTTAAATAGATGCTCAGGAATACTACGATTGTACTGACAGATTTTTACCTTAACCTGCTGATCGACTGACTCAATCACACAGGCTTGGGCAAAAATAGAGGGGCTTAATAACAAGAGCAACACAGTAGAGCATAGGCGCATCAGAGGCTCCGAGGGGTTGAATAGGTATGGCTATCTTAACTAAGGCTGGGAACGGGGTGAAGTGGCGCGCAGGCGTGGCGTGTTTTTGTTAAGGTAGCGACTTCTTTTTGCTTTGTCAGGAGCCGCGCTGAGTATGTTGCAGCATATCCCAACCCATGTCATTGCAGGCGCTTTAGGGGCCGGTAAAACCAGTGTTTTGCGTAGTTTAATGGCGCAACGTCCCAGTGCTGAGCGTTGGGCGGTATTGATCAATGAGTTTGGTGATATTGGTCTGGATAGCGCGCTACTGGATGGCAATCAAGACGGCGTCAGTTTTACCGAAGTGGCTGGTGGTTGTGTCTGTTGCGTGAATGGTGTGCCCTTTCAGGTGGCGTTGGTGCAATTGCTGCGTAAAGCCAAACCTGATCGTTTGTTTATTGAGCCGTCCGGCTTAGGGCATCCACTGCAATTGCTTGCGCAGTTACGCGATGTGCCTTGGCTGGATGTGTTGGCCGTGCAACCTATTGTGCTGTTGCTGGATGCGCAGAAAACCACGATTGATAGTGCTGTGGCCACGCTTGCGCCGGGCTTGCTGGCGCAAACCGGTTTAGTTGTGTTGAATAAATGCGACAGTATCAGCTCTGAACAAGCACAGCTTTGGCAGCAGGCGTTTGCCCCCGTGCCGCTGTTGTGTACTCGACAAGGCCAGCTGGCGTATCCGTTATTGCCCGGTCGTGAGCAGCATGCTGGTGAGTCGAACGAGGATCGTTTTGCACCCAATCGTGCGGCCATGGGTACGCTGTGGAGTGATCCGCAGCAGCCGATCTGTGCCGTGAATAGTCAAGCTGATGCTTGGAGTATAGGTTGGCGCTGGCATCCATCGCAGCAGTTTGAGCTGATGCGCGTGCAGTTGTGGTTGACCAGCATGGCGTGGCAGCGCGCCAAGTGTGTGTTGCAGACCAATGCCGGTTGGTTATCGGCTAATGCCTTAGACGGGCAAATGATCCATTGGCAAAACAGCGAGTGGCGCAAAGATTCACGGCTGGAATTGATTTTTACTGCAGCGCAAGATCAGCAGCAATTAACCGCAGAGCTGGCGGCCTGCCGCGTTGATCTCTAACTTAATGAAAAATAATAAGGAATCAGCCTGCATGAATTTACAACCATGGTCACACGCCACTTCAGCCCAGCTGACCTTACGCGGTTGGCACAGTGAGCCTTCAGGTAAGCCCATCCTGCACTTTTTACATGGCAATGGTTTTTGTGGACGGGTGTATACCCCGTTATTGGAGCGCTTAAGTGCCGATTATGATTTATGGTTGTGTGATATTCAGGGGCATGGCAATAGTGATGCCGGTAGCAAATTCCTTGGCTGGAATCGTAATGGCGAGCTGGCGTTAGAAGCGTTTCAGGCGCAGCGTGGGATATTTGGCAATGCGCCTGTGTATGCCACTGCGCACAGCTTGGGTGGGGTGATCACCAGTTTAATCATGGCGCAACAGCCACAATTGTTTCGCGCTGCGGTGTTATTGGACCCGGTGATTTATACCCCAGGCTTACAAATCATGATGAAAAGTGCGGAGCGCTTAGGCTTAACCATTAATAAAATAGCGAAAAAAACACGTACGCGGCGCGCCCATTGGCCGGATCGAGATGCGGCCTATGCGGCGTTAACTGGGCGCGGCACCTTTAAAGGCTGGACGCCTGATTCGCTGGCAGCCTTTGTGGATTACGCACTGCGCCCAGCAGAGCAAGGCGGTGTGCAATTAAAATGCGCGCCAGAGCTGGAGGCGACGATTTTTTCTTCTGCCCCCAATGGTTTGTGGTCTGCGCTGGGCAAGGTACAAACGCCGCTGTTGTTTATGTATGGCGAGGAAAGCTTTCCCTTTGTGCCTAAATCAGCTGCGCTATGGGCGCAACGCAATGGCCATGTGCAGACAGAGCAGGTCGCGGGTGGGCATTGCTTTATGCAGCAATATCCAGAGGCGAGCGCACAGCGCGTGCATGAGTTTTTACGCCAGCAGTAGTGAGGGTATCGCTTGGTTAAGACCAGTCGTAGGGCTCATACTTGCCCATATTGCTGGCCATGTTTGAGCCAGCGCTCCAGTAATGGGCTGACATGCTCAGGCCAGTGTTCGAGTAACTGACAGGCGGCTGCGCGCACGGCGGGCAACAGCGCCGCATCGCGCATTAGATCAGCGACTTTAAATTGCAGTAAGCCGGTTTGCCGCGTGCCGAGCATCTCGCCTGGGCCGCGCAGTTCTAGATCTTTTTCCGCAATAAGAAAACCATCATTGGTTTCGCGCATAATCGCCAAACGCTCACGGCCAATCTGAGACAGGGGTGCGTGATAGAGCAGCACACAATGGCTGGCGGTACTGCCGCGACCGACGCGACCGCGCAGCTGGTGCAGTTGCGCCAAACCTAAGCGTTCGGGATTTTCAATAATCATTAAGCTGGCATTGGGCACATCCACACCGACTTCAATCACTGTAGTGGCGACCAGAAGTTGCAGTTCGCCGTGCTTAAAAGCGCTCATCACTGCGGCTTTTTCGGCAGGCTTCATTCGACCATGAATCAGGCCAACGTTTTGCCCGACCAAGGCTAAGGTCAAATCTTCATAGGTGCTTTGCGCGGCTTGGCAGGTCAACTCTTCGGATTCTTCAATCAAGGTACAGACCCAATAGGCTTGGCGGCCGTCTAAGCAGGCGGCGCGGACCCGCTCAATCACTTCAGGGCGGCGGGTATCGCTCAGCACAAGGGTGTTGACTGGAGTGCGCCCAGGCGGTAATTCATCCAGTATTGAAGTGTCCAGATCGGCGTAAGCACTCATGGCTAAGGTACGCGGAATCGGTGTGGCGGTCATAATCAGTTGGTGTGGACTGGAGAGGCCATCAACTCCTTTTTTGCGTAAGGCCAAACGCTGTTGTACACCAAAGCGGTGTTGCTCATCAATAATGGCTAAAGCAAGGTTTTTGAACTGCACCTCATCTTGGAACAGCGCATGGGTGCCGACCACCATCGGCACGCCGCTGGCGATGTGTTCGAGTGCCTTAGTGCGCGCTTTGCCTTTGAGTTTACCGGCCAGCCAAGCCACTTCAATATTCAGTGGCTCAAGCCATTTAGTGAAGTTAATAAAGTGCTGCTCAGCCAGAATCTCGGTCGGCGCCATTAACGCCACTTGATAGCCGGCTTCCAAGGCTTGTAAGGCGGCGAGGGCCGCCACCACAGTTTTCCCTGCACCGACATCACCTTGGACCAAACGCAACATCGGCGTGTCTTGGTTAAGATCCCAGGCAATTTCCGCGCCGACCCGTTGCTGTGCTCCAGTTGGGGTAAAACCCAAATTATTCAGAAACAGCCGCGGTAGTTTTTTTGCTGGGGGCAATTGTGGTGCGCGTTGCTGGCGCAAACTGGCACGGACTCGTTGCAAAGATAACTGATGGGTGAGCATCTCTTCAAATACCAAGCGTTGCTGCGCCCAGTGCACACCTTCGGCCAGTTCTTCTAGGTCGGCATCTGGTGGAGGCTGATGCAGATAACGAATGGCCTGATCCAGCGAGCCCAGTTGGTATGTCTTAATTATCTCTGTCGGTAACCAGTCCGGCAAACTGCGTGGGTTCAGAAAACTCAGGGCTTGCACACATAGATCACGCAAACGTAGCTGGGTTAAGCCTTCTGTGCTGGGGTAGATTGCGGTCAGCGTGGCGTGTAGCGCTTGCGCTTCATCCGGATTGTGCAGGCGATATTCTGGATGATAAATTTCCAGTCCAGTGGCACCGGGACGCACTTCACCATAACAGCGCACTTGCACGCCGTTGCTCAGAGCGTTTTTTTGCGCCATGCTGAAATGGAAAAAACGTAAGGTCAGACCACCACTGCCATCTTGGATGCGCACCAGTAAACTGCGGCGTTTACCCATGACAATATTGGCTGCCATCACCACCCCAGCGACCACCGCATCTTGTCCCGGACGCAAGGCGCCAATCGGAGTAATCCGTGTGCGATCTTGGTAGCGCGAGGGTAAATGAAAGAGTACATCCTGCAAATTTTCTAGGCCGACTTTAGCCAGTTTTTCGGCCACAGCAGGACCGACACCTTTAAGGGCGGTGATAGGCGTATGTGCCAGCAACTCTGCCATGTTTAATGCCCGCCGTAGGCGTGTGCAGCATCACACTGACGAATCGCATCCATCAATACATCAATGGCTTTCGGGCGCGGGAATGTGGCGCGCCAAGCAATGGCGACGGTGCGGGTCGGCGCGGGTTCAGTAAAGGGGCGCACAGCAATCACGCCTTCGGCATAACGGTGATTATCCACTGCCGATAATGGCAGCACAGAAACGCCTAAGCCAGAGGCGACCATATGCCGAATGGTCTCTAACGAACTGGCTTCCACCGTGGTATAACGATTATCCGGATTACCCGACTGGGTGGTAGGGCAGGCTTCTAGTACCTGATCGCGGAAACAGTGCCCCTCACCTAATAACAATAAGCTTTTGTCATTGAGCATGCTGCTGTCGATACTGTCTTTTTCTGTCCATGGGTGTTCAGCCGGTAACAGCACACAAAAAGGTTCTTTATACGCGGCTTTGGTGAGTACATCGGCATCTTGGTAAGGGAGCGCGATAATGATCACATCCAACTCACCCTTACGCAGTTTTTCGCGTAGCACATGGGTGAAATTCTCTTCAATATACAGCGGCATTTCCGGTGCCCTACGGTGCAGGAACGGAATCATTTGCGGGAATAAATAAGGGCCCACTGTATAAATAGCGCCCACGCGCAGCGGCGCGGCCAATTGGTTTTTACCGGCTTGGGCCAGTTCACGAATGGTTTGCGCTTGTTCCAGCACGCGCTGTGCTTGCGCCACAATGGCTTCGCCGACTGGGGTGACACGCACAGCACTTTTGCTGCGCTCAAAAATCAACACGCCTAAATCTTCTTCAAGTTTCTTTACCCCAACCGATAAAGTCGGCTGGCTGATATGGCACATTTCAGCGGCACGGCCAAAATGTTGAGCTTGGGCTAAAGCAACAATGTAACGCAGTTCAGTGAGAGTCATAGCTAATTCCCATTAGGATTGGTATTAGCATAGCTGTTACATTAAATGCTGACCAATAATTCTCATGATTAGGCCAGTACTGGAGTCAATTAGGATGGATAGGCAGTTGCGAGTGGTGGTGGTGGGCTGTGGTGATATCGGCAGTCGTGTGGCGCTATTACTGGATAAACAGGGTTACACCGTACATGGTTTACGCCGCAATACGAAGCGTTTGCCCGTGGGAATTCTGCCGATTGCGGCTGATTTAAATCAGCCGGAGTGCCCCGCTGACTGGCCGTCGCAGCCGATTGATTATGTGATCTATGCCATGGCCGCGCAGAGTATGAGCGAGGCCGGTTATCAGCAGTCTTATGTGCATGGCCAGCGCCATCTGTATCGCTGGCTGGCGCACCATCAGCAGCAACCCAAGCGGGTGATTTTTGTTTCCAGTAGCGGCGTGTATGGACAGCGTGATGACAGCTGGATTGATGAGCAGTCGCCGACTGAACCGACACGCTGGTCAGGGCAAATTATGCTGGAGGCTGAGCAATGTGCTTTTAACTGCGGTCATCCGGCCACGGCGGTGCGCTTAACCGGTATTTATGGGCCTGGGCGTACTATGCTGATTGAACGCGTGCGCGAGGGTTACCATGCGCCGCATTTACACAGCTTTACTAACCGTATTCATGCTGATGATGCGGCTGCATTAATCGCCACTATTGTTCAAGCCGATGCACAGGGCCAAGCGCTCGAGTCGCTGTATATGGGTGTCGATAATGCGCCGGTTGAACAAGCTGAGGTTGTGGCTTGGTTGCAGCAGCAACTGCAGGTCAGTAGCGTGTCAGGCTTGGTCTTACAGCCCCGTTCCGGCAGCAAACGTTGCAGTAATGCGCGGGCGCGGGCTTTGGGCTGGCAGCCGCAATACAGCAGTTATCGTGAAGGGTATGCGGCGCAGTTAGCTGAGGTTGCAACCTAGCCGCTGCACCGCATTAAAGTGTTTAGCCTAAATACAGGACCGCTTCCATTTCCACACCGGCATTGCGTGGTAAGGAGGCGACACCCACTGCCGCGCGCGCTGGATAAGGCGCGCTAAAGTAACGACCCATCACGTCATTGAGTGTGGCAAAGTTGCCTAGGTCGGTTAAGTAAATATTGAGTTTAACGATATCTTTGAGTGAGCCGCCCGCCGCTTCGGCCACTGCTTTTAAGTTCTCAAACACTTGTACCGCTTGCTGCTCAAAGCCTTCAACCATTTCCATAGTGATGGGGTTGAGCGGGATTTGCCCAGACATATACACAGTATTTCCCGCGCGTACGGCCTGTGAGTAGGTGCCGATTGCGGCTGGTGCGTGTTCAGTGTTGATAATGGTTTTGCTCATAATGTACTCCGTTATGTAAATAATCCGCACGCCAGACCGATACAGCAAGCCCTAGGGCGAACGGTATAAAAGTGGTTAAGCGCGCATGCGGGTAATACGAGAGACACCAGCCAGACCGCGTAACTTACGAATAATACGGGCCAAATGCACACGATCACGTACGCCAATACCCAACTGAATCACACTAATGCGGCCGTCACGTTCATCAACACTTATTTTATCAATATTGGCATCGGCTTCACTGATAGTGCCGGCCAGCAGGGCAATTAAACCACGCTGATGAACCAGCTCAATGCGCAGTTCCACATTAAATTCACTATCAATGTCTTTGGCCCAAGTCAGCGGCACGCATTTCTCAGGGTTGTTGCGGAACTCGCTGATATTTTTACAGCTATCACGGTGTACCACCATACCTTTACCGGCAGATAAGTGGCCGACAATCAGGTCGCCTGGAATCGGTGTACAGCAGCGCGCATAGTTGAGCACCAAGCCTTCGGTGCCGCGAATCACCAATGGACCGTCAGTGGCCAATGGATTGGCGGCTGATTCCTCGGTCGACAATAAACGTCGGGCGATCACGTGCGCGGTGCGGTTACCCAGACCAATTTCTTCAAGTAAATCATCGCGCTCGTCTTGATGGTTTTCCTTGAGCAGCGCTTGTAAGCGTTCTTCAGAAATATCTTCATAGCGTACGCCAAGATTATCCAAGGCTTTACTGAGTAGACGTTTTCCTAAACTGACGGATTCTTCGCGGCGCTGTTGTTTGAGTGCATGACGAATATGGGTGCGCGCTTTACCGGTGACAACAAAATTCAACCAATTTGGATTGGGCTGAGTATTGGGCGCGGTAATTACTTCAACCGTAGCACCGCTTTCCAACGCTTGCGATAAAGGCGCTAAACGGCGATTGACCCGACACGCAATGCAGGTATTACCGACATCGGTGTGCACCGCATAGGCAAAGTCGACTGGAGTTGAGCCTTTGGGCAGTTCCATGATGCGGCCTTTGGGGGTGAACACATAGACTTCATCAGGGAATAAATCGATTTTAACGTTTTCAATAAACTCTAAGGAGTTGCCTGCGCTTTGCTGCAGCTCCAGTAAGCCTTTGACCCACTGGCGCGCGCGCGCATGGTTATTGCGTTGACCATCTTCTTTGGTTTTGTACAGCCAGTGCGCGGCAATACCGTTATTGGCCAGCTCTTCCATTTCACGGGTACGGATTTGAATTTCAATCGGCACGCCGTGCATACCAAATAAGGTGGTGTGCAAGGATTGGTAGCCATTGGCTTTGGGAATGGCGATGTAATCTTTAAAACGGCCAGGAAACGGCTTGTATAAATTATGTACAGCACCCAGTACGCGATAACAAGTATCAACTTTGTCGACCACAATGCGAAATGCATAGACATCCATAATTTCCGTGAAAGCTTTACGCTTGCCACGCATTTTTTGATAGATGCTGTACAGATGCTTTTCACGGCCGCTGACTTCTCCAGGTAAACCTTCGCGCTCTAAACAATGGGCGATGGATTCTTGGATTTTGTTAACGATCTCTTTGCGATTACCGCGAGAGCTTTTAACTGCGGATTGGATGCGTGAGGCGCGCATCGGATACATGGCTTTAAAACCGAGGTCTTCAAATTCAGCATAAATACGATTCATCCCCAAGCGATTGGCGATGGGCGCATAGATTTCCAAGGTTTCTTTGGCAATGCGGCGACGTTTTTCAGGATTTAACGCGCCGAGCGTGCGCATATTGTGCAAACGGTCAGCGAGTTTCACTAAAATAACACGAATATCGCGAGCCATGGCCATGGCCATTTTTTGGAAGTTTTCTGCTTGCGCTTCGGCTTTGGTGCCGAATTTCATTTGCGTCAGCTTGGTCACGCCATCTACTAATTCAGCAACGCTTTCGCCAAACTGAGCGACGATTGCTTCTTTAGGGATGCCCGTGTCTTCAATTACGTCATGCAACATGGCAGCCATCAAGCTCTGATGGTCCATGTGCATATCGGCCAAAATAGTCGCCACTGCCAGTGGGTGAGTCACATAATGCTCGCCACTGCTGCGCAATTGACCGTCATGTGCTTGCTCCGCGTAATAATACGAGCGGCGCACAGCATTGACTTGGTCTTTGCTTAGATAAGTAGATAACTGCCCCGATAGGCGATCTAAAGCAGGCATAGCTCACCTCCGGATAGCAATATCTTTATGCCGTAAGCGACCTGCACCCGCATTAGCGAGATTCGTTGGCGTTGTCGTCAAAGGCTGCAAATAAAGGTTCTTCAGCAGTCAGAGCATCTTCTGCTGCAATCATTTCGTCGTTTACAAAACCTGCTGCAATTTCACGCAGTGCTAAAACAGTCGGTTTGTCATTCTCAACCGGCACACGAGGCTCTTTGCCGCCGGTGGCTAATTGGCGGGCACGTTTAGTGGCCAGCATCACCAAAGCAAAACGGTTTTCAACGTGTTCTAGGCAATCTTCAACAGTAACCCGAGCCATGGTATTCCTCACAGAAAAAAACAGCGCCAAAACGGGCGCATAAACATATACAGTTTAAGAAATAATGTGTCACAAAGAAAGTAGCTACCTTCTCTATCACACAGATAGAGCTATCGTAGCAGGTCGCATAGCAGTTGTGTGTGACGTTTTTGCTGACTGCTTAGCTGTAACTGGTTGCTGCGGAAGATCGCTTTTAAATCTTCCAGCGCGGTAGCGAAATGATCATTGATCACAATGTAATCATATTCAACATAATGGCACATCTCGGTGATGGCTTGTTGCATGCGTAAATCAATCACATCGTCCGCATCTTGTCCGCGATTATGCAAGCGTTGACGCAGCGCTTGGTGGGTCGGCGGCAAAATAAAGATTGATTGCGCTTCAGGCATCAGCCTGCGCACCTGTTGTGCCCCTTGCCAGTCAATTTCTAGAATCAAATCATAGCCTTTGGCTAAGGTGTCTTTGACCCAGCTGTGCGAGGTGCCGTATAGATTACCAAAGACTTCTGCATGTTCTAAAAAATCACCTTGCTCAAGCATGCTGATAAATTCTTCACGCGGGGTGAAATGGTAGTTAACCCCATCGACTTCACCAGGACGTATGCCGCGCGTTGTGTGTGACACCGATACCCGCACTTGCGCCATCGTATCGATCAAAGCTTTAACTAAGCTTGTTTTTCCTGCACCGGATGGCGCAGACACAATATAAAGCGTCCCAGTAGTGGTCATGCAATACCTATAAAAAATCAAAACGCTGCGGACAAGAAAAAGTGTGAGCCATGCTGCTTTTTGACCTCGAAAGGTCGGCTAAGCACTTTTTATAGGGCGATGCGTTATAAATGAATATGCCTATTCTAACAGCAAATGCTGGCATGCTTCATCTGTAATTGTTCTTGGAACTGAGTCTGTGCTCAGTCGCATGCAGAAGCAATCAAGTTGACCATACGATCTGCCGCACCAATATGGGCCAGTAGGTGAATGGTTTTATCAGGCCACTTAGCCTGTGCTGCGGCTATTTCGCGGGGTAGATCGCTGACCACATGACTGCCTGAGGCTAAAAAGTAGGGCAGCACGCTGACTTCATTGACACCACGCTTAAAACAATCATCTAAAGCTGTGGCTATGGAGGGTAACGCCAATTCTAAAAAAGCGACTTGCACCTGTTCGGCAGACCATTGCAAATGCTGAGCCACTTGCGCCGCCAGTACTCTCACTTCATCGTTGGAGGCTGCACGGCGACTACCGTGCGCGACAATCAATAACTGTTTCATGCTGGGGTTTCCTGTATGGGCAGGTGCTGATAAGAGCCTGTAATTATAGCTTTGGTTGGCTGCTGAAGCGTGCGGATTGAGCAATAAAATTAAATTATTGGTATAGCGTACAGGTTGTTTAACAATATCTCGCAGAATTTCCCCACCTCTTAGCGGGCGGGATCAATGCGCTGCTTTGGGCTTGCTCTTGTGTTGAGTCGTGTTCACTCGTGGTAATGTTTTATGCAGTCTTAAATGCTAAGAGTTAGCCTATTCCAATGAATCTTGATACAAATGCTCATTCAGTCTTTTCACTCAATTAATAAATAACAACAAGGTCAATCCACAATGAGTGCTTATTACCAATTCATCAACAAAACCACAGACGCAGCAGGCGTCGTCACCGCGACCTATCGCTCTACGATGCATGCGCAAGGTGCGTGGAACGAACATGAACAACATATGGCTCCGGCCAGCGGGATTATCGCCGCAGAGTTAGAAGACTTTCAGCCCCGTGACGATGTACGTATCGGCCGCATCAGTTATGATATTTTCGGCTTAATTGCGGCGGGTGAGTTTTCCATTAGCACGCGCGTGATACGTCCGGGTAAAACCATCGAGTTGCTTGAGTCGCAGATGCAAGCCAATGGCAAAACCTGCATTGTTGCCAGAGCGTGGCGCATGTGCACCCAAGACAGCTCTGAGATCGCCGCACTCGAAGATCAGGTCGTGTATCACCCAGAGACGCTGCCAAACTGGGAGGGTATGCTGCGTTGGCCTGGTGGTTATATTAAAAGCCTTGAGGCCAAAGCCAATGAAAAGCACCGTGCCGGTAAAGGTATCGTTTGGCTTAATAACGCCAAAGACATGGT
>LFRZ01000050.1:22633-30964 GCA_001513025.1 Gammaproteobacteria bacterium DTU037 | reverse complement strand
CTTAGAGCGGGTTTCTTGTGCAAGCACTGGCGGTGTGCTTGTTTAATATGGTGCCCGGAGCCGGAATCGAACCGGCACGGAGTTACCTCCGAGGGATTTTAAGTCCCTTGCGTCTACCTATTCCGCCATCCGGGCGGTAGAAGCGTGACTGGCTAGCTTAATGCTTGTCCCAATCGAGGGCGCTAATATATGAGATCCTTTCGGTAAGTGCAAGCTTTTATTAAGGTTTTTCTTTAAAAAGTGCTTTTTTAATTTAAATGATGCCAGCAAGCCCATACTGCACAATACATGCCCAAACCGATAAGCAAAAAAGAGCACGTGCCCTTCGTCTTAGCAACACGCTTATCTAGCAGCGCAGCGCGCACTGCTGGGTCTCGTTCGCAGGACATAACCTGTCCTCACTTAAAGCCGTTAAACTCAGTTTTTACAGCGCACTGTAGCCCTAGCACACAAACAAACCAACTTACTTCGTATTTATTGAGCAATAAAGCAAAAAAATAGCATTCTAGACAATGTACTAGTTTACTTAATCGAACGAATGCGTAACATATGCGGTAGCCAGTCTATCATCAGATAGGTTGCTTCCATGGACACCCATATTAAGGGGAACAAGATGAATAATGTTCTAAAATTTTCTGCATTAGCATTAGCTGCTGTTTTAGCAACTGGTTGCAGCAGCGTTTCAACTGAAACTGAAGCTCGTTTAACTGCGACTGAAGATTCAGTAGCACGTGCACAAGCACGCGCTGACGAAGCGTACAGCAAAGCTGACGAAGCGATGAGCGCTGCTCAACGTGCACAGCAGACTGCTGACGAAGCTAACGAACGCGCTCTGCGTATGTTAGAAAAAGCCAGCCGCAAGTAATATTACTTGCTAAGGCAGAAAGGCCAACTTATATAAGTTGGCCTTTTTTATGCCTAGCATTAAGTCAGACCCTAGCCGCGCGGCACACATCAGCCTGCGACTGACTTAAACCATCCAGCGGCTTAGAATCTGCCTCGCCAACTCGCCATGAACTGTCTAAAACTCTATCGCCCAAAACGATAAAGGCCACCTAATGAGGCAGCCTTTATCATGGTGCAAATCGACTTAAAGTACAGCGTTAGCCAACAAAGCTCAGCAATACACCTGCAGCAACAGCCGAACCAATCACCCCTGCTACGTTAGGGCCCATGGCATGCATCAACAAGAAGTTTTGTGGATTAGACTCCAAGCCAACCTTATTGGATACACGTGCAGCCATAGGTACAGCAGATACTCCAGCAGAACCAATCAAGGGATTGATCTTGTGGACACTGAACTTATTCATAACTTTTGCCATGATAATGCCCATTGCTGTTCCTGCACTAAATGCAATCATCCCAAGCAATAAAATACCTAAGGTTTTTATTTGCAAGAATGACTCTGCCGACAGCTTAGAGCCTACCGTCAAGCCTAAAGCGATGGTCACGATATTAATCAGTGCATTACGCGAAGTATCAGCTAAACGCTCAACCACACCGCTTTCACGCATTAAGTTACCGAAGGCAAACATACCCACTAAAGGTGCCGCATCAGGTAGCAACATGCCGATTAACAAGCACAACACCAACGGGAAAATAATTTTCTCCGCTTGACCAACATGACGTAATTGCGACATCACAATGGCACGCTCTGCTGGCGTAGTTAATGCACGCATAATTGGCGGCTGAATCAACGGCACTAATGCCATATAAGAGTAAGCAGCCACAGCAATCGGCCCAAGTAAATCTGGCGCCAAGCGCGAGGTCACATAGATCGAAGTTGGCCCATCAGCACCACCAATAATAGCAATTGAAGCCGCCTCTTGCAGGGTAAACTCCAAACCTGGAATACCCAACATACCAATGGCTAAGGCGCCCAACAAGGTACCAAAAATACCAAACTGCGCTGCTGCACCTAAGAGCAAGGTTTTTGGGTTAGCCAGCATTGGACCGAAATCAGTCATCGCCCCCACACCCATGAAAATCAGCAGCGGGAAGACACTGGTCGGCAGACCTACATCGTAAAGCATCGTCAATAAGCCGCCGGACTCGGCCATACCTGCTGCGGGAATATTGGCTAAGACCCCACCAAACCCGATAGGGATTAACAACAGCGGCTCAAAACCTTTACGAATGGCCAAATAAATTAAAGCCATACACACGACGATCATCAAGGCTTGCCCAGCCTCGAGCTGATAGATACCGGTGCTTTGCCATAGACCTAAGAGCTTATCCATCATTCAGCCCTCAAGCTATTGTCAGCAGGCTATCGCCAACCGACACTGCATCGCCAACTTTAACGTTGACATCACCAATGACGCCGCGGCGGAAGGCACGAATTTCAGTTTCCATTTTCATGGCCTCTAAAATAATCACTACATCGCCTTCTTCAACAGCCTGACCTGGTTTCACCAGCACCTTAAAAATATTACCGGCTAAAGGTGCGCCCTGCGGATCACCAGCGCCAGCTGCCACTGGTGCTGGCTCACAAGCGGTAGCCTCACCAACAGGTTTTAATCCCTCAATATCGCCACCTTCATTGACTTGCACGACAAAAGTTTTGCCATTCACTTCAACGGTATAGGCTTGCGGTCCCGCAGATTGATATATTTCGTTACCCGTCGGCACCGGCTCAAATGCGTCAGGATTATCACGATTTTCTAAAAACTTCAGACCAATTTGTGGAAATAACGCATAGGTCAACACATCATCGATGATGTTGTCAGCCAAGCGAATATTTTTCTCCGCAGCCAACTCTTTGAGTTCAGCAGTGAGCTTATCCATTTCATTGTCTAATAAATCCGCCGGACGGCATTCAACCGCTTTTTCACCATTTAACACGCGCGCTTGCAACTCAGCATTAAACGGCGCTGGAGCAGCACCGTACTCGCCTTTCAATACGCCTGCGGTTTCTTTAGTGATGGATTTATAACGCTCGCCAGTCAATACGTTAATCACCGCCTGGGTGCCAACAATTTGCGAGGTTGGGGTCACCAATGGAATAAAACCTAAGTCTTCACGCACGCGCGGAATCTCAGCCAATACTTCATCAAATTTATCTGTGGCGCCCTGCTCTTTAAGCTGACCTTCCATATTCGTCAACATACCGCCAGGTACTTGTGCGACTAAAATACGTGAATCCACACCTTTAAGCGTGCCTTCAAATTTTGCATACTTTTTCCGCACTTCACGGAAGTAGGCTGCAACTTCTTCAAGCAATAACAGGTCAAGACCAGTGTCATGCTCGGTATTTTGGAACATGGCTACCACTGACTCGGTTGGCGAATGGCCGTAAGTCATCGACATTGAGGAAATCGAAGTATCAACGTTATCAATACCCGCTTCGACTGCCTTTAAAATCGCCACTGACGACAAACCTGCAGTCGCATGACATTGCATATGAATTGGAATCGACAAACTGGCTTTCAATTTGCTAACCAATTCATAGGCAATATAGGGCGTTAAAATACCAGCCATATCCTTGATTGCTATAGAATCAGCGCCCAAGTCTTCAATTTTCTTCGCCAGATCAACCCACATTTGCATATTATGCACAGGGCTGGTGGTGTAGGAAATAGTGCCTTGCGCATGTTTACCATTAGCTTTCACCGCCTTTAATGCGCGGTCAAGGTTACGCGGGTCGTTCATCGCATCAAAGACGCGAAACACATCCACGCCATTGACCGCAGCACGCTCAACAAACTTATCCACGACATCATCAGCATAGTGACGATAGCCTAATAAGTTTTGTCCGCGCAGCAACATTTGTTGACGGGTATTGGGCATCGCTTGCTTCAGCGCGCGAATACGCTCCCAAGGGTCTTCACCTAAATAGCGAATACAAGAATCAAACGTTGCCCCACCCCATGATTCAACCGACCAAAAACCAATTTGATCAAGCTTGCCAGCAATAGGCAGCATATCGTCTAGGCGAACACGGGTGGCTAAAATAGATTGGTGAGCATCACGTAGTACAACGTCAGTAATACCGAGCGGCTTTGTTGCAGTCATCAGGAAAAACTCCGTATAGGTACACTCAGCCGCGTCGGGCACGGTGTTGTTTAATGGCAAGTTGCATGGCTTGTAAGGTATCTGCATCGACAGCCCGTACACTACCCGCTGGTACAGGTGCTGCGACTGCTGTAGCAGTACGACTTTCTTCTGGAACAAAGCGCTCTAGAAGAAAAGACATACCGCGAATGCAATAAATCAGTAAAACCAAAAATAGAAAAACGAGACCCATACCGAAAAACATGAGTTCAACGCCTTCAAGAAGGAGTTGCTGAGAAGTCATATACGCTCCATTTCCTGAGTTGCAGGGGGCAATAAGTAGAGTTTGAACAATGCCGCCGCTCAGGCAAAGGCCAGTCAGCAACAGCTAAAACGCTGAAACATTAACGCGATTCAACCCTGATTAGCAAACAATAGAATGTTTTTTTACGCAGTCACTCATGAGCTTTGCCAATTTATTAGCATTTAGAGTAAAAATACTGTCGCTAAACCTAAGAATATAAAGAAGCCGCCACTGTCGGTCATCGCCGTAATTAAAACACTAGAACCCAGCGCCGGATCGCGCCCTAAACGCACCATAGTCATAGGAATAACCACGCCCATCAAGGCCGCCAGCAATAAATTCAAGGTCATCGCCGAGGTCATCACCACGCCCAACGACCAACTATCATAAAGTAACCACGCCACAAGGCCGACAACGCTGCCCCAAATCACACCATTAATCAGCGCCACACTCAATTCTTTGCGCAGTAAGCGTGTAGTGTTGCCAGTGGACAACTGATCCAAAGCCATAGCCCGAACAATCATGGTAATGGTTTGATTTCCCGAGTTACCACCAATACCTGCAACAATCGGCATCAGCGCTGCCAGTGCTACCAGCTTTTCAATCGAACCTTCAAATAAACCAATCACTCGCGAGGCGACAAATGCAGTAATCAGATTAATCGCCAACCACGCCCAACGGTTTTGCAGTGATTTCCACACCGAGGCAAAAATATCTTCTTCCTCTCGCAGACCTGCACGACTTAAGACCTCACTCTCCGACTCTTCACGAATCAAGTCGACCATCTCATCAACGGTTAAACGACCAATCAGCTTGCCACTTTTCTCCACCACAGGAGCAGAAACCAGGTTGTAGCGCTCAAAAGCTTGCGCAGCAATGGAACCATCTTCATCTGGGTAAAAAGTGACCGGCTCATCCGACATAACATCGTGTACTAAGCGCTCAGGATCATTGACCAACAAGCGTTTAATCGGCAACACGCCTTTTAAAATACCGGCAATATCCACCACAAATAGCTTATCGGTTTGGTCAGGCAGCTCTTTTAAGCGGCGTAAATAACGTAATACCACTTCAAGGGTAACATCCTCACGAATGGTCACCATTTCAAAGTCCATAATAGCGCCGACCTGCTCATCCTCATAAGACAGCGCTGAACGCACACGCTCACGCTGCTGCTCGTCCAATGACTCCATCAAGCCCTGAACCACATCGCGTGGCAGCTCTGGCGCCAGATCAGCCAATTCATCAGCGTCCAGATCCTTGGTGGCCGCGATAATCTCGTTCTCATCCATATCGGCAATCAGTGTTTCACGCACCGAGTCAGACACTTCAAGGAGAATGTCACCATCACTTTCGGCACGCACCAACTGCCAGATAGCTAAGCGATCTTCTAAGGGTAACGCTTCAAGAATGTAGGCAATATCGGCGGGGTGTAATTCGGTCAGTTTCTGCTGTAATTCTGCTAGGTGCTGTTGCTGCACCAAGGCATCCACACGCTCTTGATGATCGCTGCCTTGCCGCGCCACCCGTTCCTCAATCAATCGATGTCGTTGCAAGAGCTCAAGAACCTGTGAAAAACGCTCATGGAGGCGCTCCTGGGGCTTTCTCTCTTCAACTTCAGTCATAAATGAGGTACTCCACCCTTGCATGCTAGCGATGCAAGAGATTTATCAAGTGTGCATGGTGATTGCTCAATGGGAAAAAAATTTCTACTGAAAAATCATAACCAGCCAGTGTTGCACTGGCTTTCTAGGCACTAATAATACCACTGTAGTTAAGCTTTGCACCTAACAATTACTTTCCATCACCGACAATAGCGCGCACCACTCTGGTTATTCAAAAAATCCCGACTAAACTAAAAAAGCCCCCTGCAGGGCTTTAAAAGCTTAAGCAATACACCCAAGGATGACCCAGTGCGAATCTCTATCTATCTTCTGCTGGTTTTAACTGGCAGCCATAGCGCAGCGCTCAGCGCTGCAGTCCAAGTGTATCGATGCACGGCAAACAATGGCGCCGTGACCTTTAGCGATCACGGTTGCCCCAGCGCCAGCAGGCAGTCCACTTACCAGCTCGCCACACCTATCCCTCTCCCCGCCTTACCGCCCAGCACGAGTCAGCAGCGTTCGTCACAGCAACCCAGACAACACACTCGTGTCACCGTAATTGCAGAGGACACCCAGCCCTGCGGAGCTTTTAACCCAACCGAGCGGCGCACACACTTGGTCCGCAAGCAAGTCACCCGCGGCATGAGCCAGGCAGAGATTGAAAGTATGTTCGGCAAGCCCCTAACTCAGCGCAGCCACAATGGTATAACCCAGGCCACTTACCGCAGCGCTAAAGGCCACCAGCGCAGTGTACGCTTCGATCAGCGCGGCTGCGTACCCTAAAGACCTATAGTCAGCACCACACCTTTTACGCACAGCAGCCACGCAAGGCAAGGCAAGGCAAGGCAAGCACACCCTACCTGCAATAGAAATTCAGCTGAAATAATTCGCATACTTTCTCATAGGCAAAAAAAAACCTGCAATCAATGCAGGTTTTTTAATTTGGTGGACTCAGGAGGATTCGAACCTCCGACCGCTCGGTTCGTAGCCGAGTACTCTATCCAGCTGAGCTATGAGTCCAACTTGGTGCTTATCCAGATCACCGCTGGTATTACTTAAAAGAACCAATGACTCAGTTCTTTTAATTTGGTGGACTCAGGAGGATTCGAACCTCCGACCGCTCGGTTCGTAGCCGAGTACTCTATCCAGCTGAGCTATGAGTCCAGTGTGGCGCGTATTATAGAGCTATTTATTTGATAATCAAGTAGTTTTATTGTTATTTAAAACTCTTTAATAATCATTAACTCTGTAACACTCAATATGGCGGAGAGGGAGGGATTCGAACCCTCGACACCCTTTTGAGGTGTACTCCCTTAGCAGGGGAGCGCCTTCGGCCACTCGGCCACCTCTCCGTAACACGGTGCGTATCTTACCTACTTTTTTAGTAAATGCAAAGCAAAAACTGAAAATAGATTAAATACTTTCTTCTTCCTTCTCTTCTTTCTCTTTTTGAATGCGCTGATAGATCTCTTCACGGTGCACAGCAATCTCTTTCGGCGCGTTTACACCGATGCGAACTTGATTGCCTTTAACACCCAGCACAGTGACAGTAACCTCATCACCAACCATCAGTGTCTCTCCTACACGACGCGTTAGGATTAACATTATTTATCTCCTTGTATCAACAATTTAGGATTACAGTCTGCACCTGTAAGTGGTGCACAGGATACACTATCGCGCTTAACTAGGCATAATCAGAATGCTTATTTATTAAGCAAAGTCAATTATGGGCTCATTGGACTGACACAGCTAAGCCGTGTCACACCTAACCATTCAGCACTGATCCTATTTCTCTGGGGCATCCAAGCCAAACGCTGTGTGCAAGGCACGCACCGCTAACTCGACATATTTCTCATCAATTACCACAGATACTCTGATTTCTGAGGTTGAGATCATCTGGATATTAATATTCTCTTTGGCCAAGGCTTCAAACATGCAGCTGGCCACACCTGGATGTGAACGCATCCCGACCCCAACAATAGACACTTTCGCAATACTGGTCGTACCGCTCACCTCTCCAGCCCCAATCTCCAAGGCTGTAGCTCTTAAGACTTCGATGGCTTTGTCATAATCGATATTATTTACAGTAAAGGTGAAGTCCGTGGTGTTGTCTCGGGCAACGTTTTGCACAATCATATCAATATCGATATTCGCCGCACTGATCGGCCCCAAGATTTTAAACGCAACACCTGGCGTATCCGGAACGCCGCGAATGGTTAACTTAGCCTCATCACGATTAAAGGCAATACCAGAAATAATCGGCTGTTCCATGCTGTCCTCATTATCATCAGTGGTAATTAGAGTGCCAGGGCCCTCTTGAAAACTGTGCAGTACACGTAGCGGTACATTGTATTTGCCAGCAAATTCTACAGAGCGCAACTGCAATATCTTTGAACCCAAGCTGGCCATTTCCAGCATTTCTTCAAAGGT
>LFRZ01000050.1:22038-22550 GCA_001513025.1 Gammaproteobacteria bacterium DTU037 | reverse complement strand
CGTCCCAGCGTGGTGATATTGCCCTGCGCATCGACACCCTGAAACCCAGCGACCACCACCACCTTGCCAGCACTAAGCTGCTCACGCACTTTAAGCTCATCAATACTTAAGATGCGCGCTTTACCGTGCTCACTGTCAGTCACAATGGGAACTTGTGCGCCAGTAAATGATACGGCAGGCACTCCGATGTTATTTAAGGCCATGGCCAGCAATGCAATGGTGACTTGCTCACCAGTGGCAATCATCACATCCATTTCACGCAATGAGGGTTTCTTTGCAATCTGCTTGGCCAAGGCCAATAAACGGTTGGTCTCGCCGCTCATGGCCGATACCACCACGACAATATCATCACCCGCAGCACGGAACTTCGCCACTTTTTGCGCCACTTGCTCAATTCGTTCAGGCGAGCCGACCGAGGTGCCACCGAATTTCTGTACGATCAACGCCATTTTACTGCCGCCTTAATCATCCTTAGCGTTAAAAATAGTGCGTCGTGCAAACTCATCTTGCAC
>LFRZ01000050.1:0-22002 GCA_001513025.1 Gammaproteobacteria bacterium DTU037 | reverse complement strand
CCAGCTCAACACCACTACCCTGCGCCATATCCGGACGACCACCGCCTTTACCGCCAACCACTGCAGTGGCCTGCTTCATGAGATCACCAGCTTTAAATTGGCCGGTCAGGTCTTTAGTCACCCCAGCGACCAGCACAATACGCTCATCATGCACACCGCCTAACAAAATGACCGCACTGCCCAGTTTGTTTTTTAACTGATCAATCAACACCAGCAACTCTTTGCCTTCCACGCCATCAAGACGCGCGGCCAAGACTTGAACACCATTGACCTCAAACGCAGACGCGGCAAGATCACTGCCTGCGGCGCGAGCGGCTTTGGCTTTGAGCTGCTCGATTTCTTTCTCTAAGCTGCGCTGCTGATCAAGAATGGCTTGCAGTTTATCCAGAACATTGTCACGAGTACCTTTGACCAGGCTCATAGCTTGCTTGAGCTGCTCTTCTGCACCACTGAGCCAGTTCCAAGCTGCGGCACCGGTCACTGCCTCAATCCGACGCACACCCGCTGCCACACCGCCTTCACTGGTGATTTTAAATATTCCAATATCACCGGTACGCTTAGCGTGGATACCACCACAGAGTTCGACTGAGAAACCATCCGCCATGCTTAAGACACGTACTTGGTCGCCATATTTTTCGCCAAATAGCGCCATAGCACCTTTGTTTTTAGCCGTTTCTATATCAGTAACTTCAGTACAGACTGGAGTATTGTTACGAATTTCTTGATTCACCCGCTCTTCTAAAGCCTTGATCTGCTCTGCGGTCAGCGCCTCAAAGTGGCTAAAGTCAAAACGCAAACGCTGACTGTCGACCAATGAGCCTTTTTGCTGCACATGCTCGCCTAAGATGTCGCGCAATGCTGCATGCAATAAGTGCGTAGCCGAATGACTCAACGCCGTAGCTTGACGTACCGTGGCATCCACTTGCGCAACAATACGCTCACCAACGCTCAGCGTACCTTGGGTGATACAGCCATGATGTAAAAAAGCATTGCCGCTTTTAGTGGTATCAGTAATTTCGATACACAAATGCTCAGCGCTTAAGTAACCGCTATCGCCAACCTGTCCACCAGACTCCGCATAAAATGGCGTGCGATCCAAAACGATCACTGCTTTATCGCCCTCTAAGGCAGATTCAACACTAGCGCCATCCTTTAGAATCATCAGTACTTTGGCCTCAGCCTGATGTTCTTGGTAACCCAAGAATTCAGTGTCGGCATCAACTTTAATCAGCGTATTGTAATCCAGCGAGAAGGAACTGGCGGAACGCGCACGTACGCGCTGCGCCTGCATTTCACGCTCAAAACCAACATCATCGACACTCAGCTCGCGCTCGCGGGCGATATCGGCAGTTAAGTCCATCGGAAAGCCGTAAGTGTCATACAATTTAAACACTACCGAGCCTGGGATCACTGTGCCATCGAGCTCAGCTAAATCCTGCTCAAGAATACGCAAGCCTTGCTCTAGAGTTTTCGCAAACTGTTCTTCTTCGGTTTTTAAAATACGCTCAATCTGTGCTTGTTGTTGCTTAAGCTCAGGAAAGGCTTCACCCATTTGCTCAACCAACGCCGCAACAATTTTATAGAAGAAGCTGTCCGTGGCACCCAGCTTATTACCATGACGGCAGGCGCGACGAATAATCCGGCGCAACACGTAACCACGACCATCATTAGACGGCACCACGCCATCGGCAATCAAAAAGCTGCAGGAGCGGATATGGTCAGCAATCACTTTCAGTGACGGACTATCATTGTTTTCACAACCCACTGCAGCGGCTACGCCACTGAGCAAATGCTGAAATAAATCAATCTCATAGTTGGAGTTTACGTGTTGCAAAACCGCACTGATCCGCTCCAAACCCATACCGGTGTCGACACTCGGCGCTGGCAACGGATGCATCACGCCATCTGCAGTACGATTAAACTGCATAAAGACGTTGTTCCAAATCTCAATATAGCGGTCGCCGTCTTCTTCTGGCGAACCGGGCGGGCCACCCCAAATGTGCTCACCATGATCATAAAAAATCTCAGAGCACGGACCACAAGGACCAGTATCACCCATCGCCCAAAAGTTATCTGAGGCATAAGGTACGCCGCCAGTATCACCGATACGGATCATTCGCTGCTCAGGTACACCGATTTCTTTCACCCAAATATCATAGGCCTCATCATCAGTCTCATAGACGGTGACCCACAGCTTGTCTTTGGAGAGACCCAACCATTGCTCAGAGGTTAAAAACTCCCACGCATAATGAATCGCATCACGCTTAAAGTAATCACCAAAGCTAAAGTTACCCAGCATCTCAAAAAAAGTATGGTGACGCGCGGTATAGCCCACATTTTCCAAGTCATTATGTTTACCGCCAGCACGCACGCACTTTTGGCTGCTGGTGGCGCGTGTATAGGCGCGTTTTTCTAAACCCAAGAAGCAGTCTTTAAACTGATTCATGCCCGCATTGGTAAATAATAGCGTGGGGTCATTGGCTGGGATCAATGAGCTGGATGCTACGCGGGTATGACCCTTTTCTTCAAAGAAGCGAAGGAAGGCTTCACGGATTTCTGCGCTTTTCATATATTCTTCCACAATTAAATAACGGCAATCCCTGCAGAATGGCAAGGATTTACCGAGTCAAAGCACGCATTATATCGATGATGCGTGCTTGGTGCAGTGTTTAGCAATAACCGCTAGGCGAACAATCAGTGATCACACTCGTCAGTGTGCACATGCTCGTCTGCGCTAGGATCAGCCGCTTCCATTTCTAACTGCAAGCTGACTAAGTTAGTCGCCAGAGGACGCAATAAGAGGTTGGCGTACTCAGCATCACCTTCTTCGACATCCACACCAATTAACAACTGACCATTACCGGCAGTCTGTATCCAAATTTCTTTACCCTGCCAAAGCACGGCAAAACGCGTGCATGAGGCTTCAGTTTGAGCGCCATCATCATGTTCAAGAAGCAGCTGTAATCCTGTGTTCATAACGTTTGGTTACCTAAATTTTAAGAAAATAATAAGCACGCCATCACTCTTATTAGCAATAACGCGCTCAACAATATGAATTAAGCTTGGGCTTGCTGAATAAATTCGGCAACAGCGCGAGCAAAGCGCGCTAAACCCTCATCTAAATCAGCCTGCTCAATCACTAAACTGGGAGCAAAACGCACCACATCAGGGCCCGCCACTAAAACCAGCAGATCAGCACGTTCAGCCGCGGCCATTAGCGCACTAGCTTGACCTTTATACTGATCACTCAGTACTGCACCGACTAACAAACCTTTACCACGGACTTGCTCAAACAAATGATAAGGCGCGCCAATCTCACGCAGCTTTTCACGCAAGTACTCACCTTTAGCCAGCACACCATCAAGCACTGCCGGTGTATTGATAATATCTAAGACGGTTTCACCCACTGCGCACGCCAGCGGATTACCGCCAAAGGTGGTGCCGTGCGTGCCGACAGCTAAATGCTTAGCATAGTCATTGCTCGTCAACATCGCCGAAATCGGGAAGCCGCCGCCGAGGCTTTTGGCCGTGGTCAGCACATCAGGCGTCACACCATAATGTTCGTGAGCAAACAGTTTACCCGTACGCCCCATACCTGATTGCACTTCATCAAAAATCAGCAGCGCGTCATATTGATCACAGAGCGCACGCACACCCTCGAGGTAAGCCTGCTCCGCAGGTAGCACACCACTCTCACCTTGAATCGGCTCTAAAATCACCGCACAGGTGCGTGCTGAAATGGCTTTTTCCATGGTGGCTAAATCATTGTACGGCACATGGGTAATACCTTCCGGACGCGGGCCAAAACCTTCTGAGTATTTCGGCTGACCGCCAACATTCACCGTAAATACGGTACGCCCATGAAAACTGTTAATCGTTGAAATAATTTCATATTTTTCTGCACCAAAACGGTCACTGGCCACTTTACGTGCCAGTTTCAACGCAGCCTCGTTGGCTTCTGCGCCAGAGTTACTGAAAAACACTCGATCAGCAAAAGTCGCCGCAGTTAATTTGCGTGCTAAACGCAGCGCCGGTTCATTGGTGAACACATTAGAGACATGCCAGAGTTTATGCGCTTGTGTGGTTAACGCCTCAATCAGTGCAGGATGGCAGTGACCTAAGCCATTCACCGCAATACCGCCGGACAAGTCAATCAGCTCGCGTCCACTTTGATCCCACAATCGCGACCCTGCTCCGCGCACTGGAATAAAGCCAGCTGGCGCATAGTTGGGCACCATAACTTGATCAAAATCAGCGCGACTGACCTGCGCCTCTTGGATGGACATGCCTGCTCTCCTGGATAAAATTCTGTTCTACAAATAAACGTTTGATTTTAAATATATCAGTGACGTACATACCGCATTGCAGAGTGCGCGGCCGCAGTATTGCTTGCGCGCACCAGCACTATGCAGCAGTTTAAACCTAGATCAACAAAAAGCGCAGAGCAAAACGAGTTTTTCTCTGCAAACTCACCGATTTGGGCCATTTCGGCCGACTTTCCAAGGCTCAAAGAAGAACAACACTGACGCGGTGTGGCATACAGATAAACTGATGACGCTACTCTGCGTCAGTGTGCACCAGCAAACCAGCTCAGCTTATCGCGCAAGGCCACCACTTCGCCGACAATAATCAAGCTCGGACTTTGCACCGCAAAGTCTTGCATCTGCTGTTTGATCGTCTCCAAGGTACCAACAAACACCCGCTGCTGCGCTGTTGTGCCATTTTCAATTAAAGCAATGGGTGTCTGTGCGGCACGGCCGTGGGCACGCAATTGCTGGCAGATATCCGGCAAGCAACCCAACCCCATATAAAACACCACAGTCTGCGTCGTCGACACCAACTCAGCCCAAGGCAAATCCAATACACCCTCCTTAGGGTGACCAGTAACAAAGCGCACCGACTGAGCATAGTCACGATGGGTCAGCGGAATCCCCGCATAAGCCGAGCAACCCGAAGCAGCGGTAATCCCAGGCACCACTTGAAAAGGAATATGCTGCGCAGCCAGCTCTTCAATCTCCTCACCACCACGGCCGAAGATAAACGGATCACCGCCTTTAAGACGCACCACGCGCTTCCCCTGCTGCGCCAACTCAACTAATTTCAGGTTGATTTGATCTTGCGGCACACTGTGCTTAGACGCCTGTTTACCCACATAAATCCGCTCAGCATCACGCCGGCACAGCTCCAAAATCGCCGGCGCCACTAAGCGGTCATACAGCACCACATCCGCTTGCTGCATTAAACGCAGCGCCTTAAACGTCAGCAAGTCCGGATCGCCTGGACCGGCCCCGACTAAATAGACCTCCCCCACTGCTTGATTCTGTGCACCGCTGATTTTTTCATTGAGTAATTGTTCAGCCTGCTGTTCACGCCCAGCAAATACATGCTCGGCAATCGCCCCCTGAAACACATCCTCCCAAAACACACGGCGCGGCTGTACATCAGGCATGAGCGTTTTCACTTGATCGCGGAATTTTGCAGCAAGTCCGGCAAGACGACCATAGCTAGCCGGCAACCAGCTTTCAATTTTAGCTCGAACCAAACGCGCCAGCACTGGCGCATGTCCTGCTGTAGAAACCGCAATAATCAAAGGTGAACGATCAACAATGGCCGGGAAAATGATGCTAGATAACTCTGATGCACCGACCGCATAGACCGGAAGACCCAATCGATTCGCTTGCGTCGCAATCGCCACATTGACCTCAGTTTGATCAGTACAGGCCAAGACTAAACAACTGCCTTGCAAATCAGTCTCCTGGTACTCGCGCAACTGGCAATCACCGTGCTTGCTGGCCACCAGCGCGTGCAATGCGTCACAAATAAAAGGTGCAACCACACGCAATAGCGCACCGCTATCCAACAATAAACGCGCCTTGCGTAAAGCCATCTCACCGCCACCAACCAGCAGTACATCACGTCCTTGCAGCTTATGAAATAACGGCAGGTAATCCATAACAACACCTTTAGGCAAACCATTGACAGGCATAGCCATGTGCTACGCTTGAGCGCTAAAGAACAGCGGCAAAGAAAGTCTTTATAAACTGAACGGCGCAAGCCTTGCATTGTTTGCAATCAAGCACGCGCAATAGAAACCAATCAACTCAGGAAAAGCCTATGGAGCGCCTGCCAGGCAATAAGCACTAGCCTATCGCCCAGCATGCCTACATCACGCTTAGCGAATCACTTCAATACCAGCCATATAGGGACGCAATACTGCAGGTACAGTAATGCTCCCATCGGCTTGCTGATTGTTCTCTAGCACTGCGACCAAAGTGCGGCCCACCGCTAAGCCTGAACCATTAAGGGTGTGCACCAGTTCAGTCTTACCGGTTTCTGGATTACGGAAACGGGTCTGCATACGACGTGCTTGGAAGTCGGTGCAGTTGGAGCAGGATGAAATCTCGCGGTATTTATCTTGGCTCGGCACCCAGACTTCTAAATCGTAGGTTTTACTTGCGCCAAAACCCATATCGCCGGTACAGAGCGCCATCACGCGGTAGGGTAAATCTAACGCCTGCAGAATTTTCTCTGCATGACCGGTCAACTCTTCCAGCGCCGCAACCGAGGTTGCAGGATCAACAATCTGCACCATTTCAACTTTATCAAACTGATGCTGACGGATCATGCCACGTGTATCACGGCCTGAAGCACCGGCTTCACTGCGGAAACAGGGGCTATGCGCCACCATTTTAATCGGCAACTGGGCTGCATCTAAAATTTCACCGGCCACGGTATTGGTCAATGATACTTCAGCAGTGGGGATTAAATACAAGGGTGTTTGATCTTCACGTTCAACGCGGAATAAATCTTCAGAAAATTTCGGTAACTGACCGGTGCCTAGCAACGCAGAGGCTTGCACTAAGTACGGCGTATACATTTCTTGATAACCATGCTCAGCGGTATGCAGATCCAGCATAAACTGCGCCAGAGCACGGTGCAGACGGGCAATACCACCACGCATCACCGCAAAGCGTGCGCCGGATAATTTGGCCGCCGCTTCAAAATCCAAACCATTGATATTCTCACCCAGCTCAACATGATCCAGAATGGGGAAATCAAAGGTGCGCGGTGTGCCCCAGCTGCGCACTTCAACGTTATCATCTTCACTGGCACCCTGAGGCACAGAGTCATCTGGTAAGTTGGGAATATTCAGCGCTATGGCATCCAGATCAACTTGGATGGCTTCCAGCTCGCGCTTACCGGCGTCCAACTCACCACCAAGCTGATCCACTTGGGCCAGCAAAGGCGCAATATCTTCACCCCGTGCTTTGGCTTGACCAATCGATTTGGAGCGACTGTTACGCTCAGCCTGCAACTGCTCGGTGCGCGTTTGCACGGCTTTACGTTGTGTTTCCAAGGCTTCTAAGCGGGCGACATCCAAAACAAAACCGCGTACAGCTAAGCGATCAGCGATGTCTTGCGTGTGTGTGCGTAACAATTTTGAATCAAGCATAAAGGTATCCGTTCTTACAGAGAAAATTTAATCAGTGCCATGCCCAGCCAAGTCGCCAATAAGCCACCGCCCAAAGTCACGGCCATATAAAGTAAAGCCTGCAGCGCCTGACCATCAGTCAACAGGCGCAGCGCATCCAGTGAAAATGTTGAAAAAGTCGTAAAGCCGCCTAAAAACCCAGTCATCAATAACACGCGCATGCTATCAGAGCCATCTGGACGCAAGGCAAAGCATGCAAAAGCACAGCCAATCAAAAAACAGCCGATGATATTAACCAAAACAGTAGCAATGTACAGATGCAACGGCCAAATATAGGCCACAGCCAAGCCCATGGCATAGCGTAATACACTGCCTAAGGCACCGCCGAGCGCAACCAGCAAGAGCGTATTCATGGCTCTGTTCGGCGTTGTCGAGGACTGTTTTTATCCAAGCGTTTTAGATGTTGAAGTTTTTCGCCAATTTTAATTTCTAAACCCCGTGCCGGCGGCTGATAATACTCACGCGGCGTTAAGGCCTCGGGAAAATAATCTTCGCCCGCCGCATAGGCATCTGGCTCATCATGGGCATAACGGTAGGCTTCAGCGTAGCCCAATTGCTTCATCAACTGAGTCGGCGCATTGCGCAAATGCAGCGGCACCTCTAATGAGCCAAATTCTTTTGCATCTTGGCGCGCAGCATTATAAGCCTTATACACCGCATTACTTTTGGGTGCACAGGCTAAATAGGTAATGGCTTGCGCCACCGCCAATTCGCCTTCTGGACTGCCCAAACGCTCTTGCACCTCCCAAGCGGATAAGCACAAGGTGAGCGCGCGCGGGTCGGCATTGCCCACTTCTTCACTGGCCATACGCACCACGCGCCGCGCGATATACAGCGGATCACAACCGCCATCCAGCATGCGCGTATACCAATATAAAGCAGCGTCGGGATGGGAGCCGCGCACCGACTTATGCAATGCGGAAATCTGATCGTAAAAGGCTTCACCGCCTTTATCAAAGCGGCGCATGCTGTCGCCAAGAATATCGCCTAACAAAGCCTCATTAATACAGGCGCCATCATCAAGCAAGTCTGCAGCATTTTCTAAAAGATTCAGTAAACGCCGCGCATCACCGTCGGCGGCACGAATCAATAAGGCCTGCGCATGGGGCTCAATCGAGAGGCGACGCTCACCCAAGCCTCTTTGATCACTTAAAGCGCGCGTCAGCAACAGCTCTAAAGCAGCCGCATCGAGGCTTTTCAGCACATAGACGCGGGCCCGTGATAGCAACGCATTATTGAGTTCAAAAGAGGGGTTTTCGGTGGTCGCACCAATAAAAATAAAGGTGCCATCTTCCACATAAGGTAAAAAGGCATCTTGCTGGCCTTTATTAAAGCGGTGCACTTCATCGACAAACAAAATGGTACGGCGACTGTACTGCGCTGCTTGCTGTTTGGCCTCTTGCACCGCCTCACGGATTTCTTTGACCCCAGACAACACCGCGGATAGGGTTATAAAATGCGCATCCGAGACTTGCGCCAGCAAACGTGCCAAAGTGGTTTTACCCACCCCTGGCGGCCCCCAAAAAATCATTGAGTGCAAGGCACCTTGCTGCAAGGCTTCACGCAGTGGTTTACCCAGAGCTAAAATATGCTGCTGGCCGACATACTCATCCAACGTATTGGCCCGCAAACGCGCGGCCAAGGGTTGCGCGATAGGTTCACTGCTAAACAATTGCACCCTTACTGCCCATCCTCAATCACATCAATCCCAGGCCCTGCTTCAAAGACAAACTGACTGGCGGCAACCGGCTGATTGACTTCAACATTCATAAATAAAATATTGGTGCGCTGGCCAACCGCATCGAGCAATTGCATATCATTAATCACGCCATTGCGAAAAGACAAACGCAAGGTATCAAATAAAGTGTCTTTCGCCGTAGGGGTTAAAACAAAATCAATAATGGAGCCGGCTTCTTTATAGCTGATGCTGAAGTTTTCGCTGATTTTTGACACATCACCGGACAATAACAAGGCTGGCGTATGGGTCAAACGCTGATCCATCTTCTGCACCGTCACCTGCATTAAATCCGGATCATACAGCCAGACTTTTTCACCATTGGACACCAACAACTGCTCCATTGGCGGGTCGGTATGCCAGCGCAGTTGGCCTGGACGCTGCAGAACCATAGTGCCGGACGCCTCTTGCAATTGAGTGCCTGTGGAATCCAAGGTCAATTGTGAAAAGTTACCGCTGATGGTTTGTGTATGACTGAGTAATTCGCTGAGTTTGTTGGCTGAATGCTGTTGCTCGCTGACCTCGGCATACGCCGTAGACACAGGCAGCAATAGAGTAGCGGTCAACATCACACCGCCCAGCAAACCCAATAAACCTGTATAGATTGTGCGCATTGGTCATCTCTTTTATCTGAGCTTAAAAATAGAGACCTGAGCAATACCGCAGCTCAGGCGACTGAAAACCATTGGTTATTAATCACGCCTTGGTGGCGGCGCAATGACTTCGCGCGAGCCATTGTGCGCTGCAGCCGACACCACGCCAGCCATTTCCATAGCTTCGACCATACGTGCAGCACGGTTATAACCCACTTTAAACTTACGCTGCACGGAAGAAATCGAAGCACGGCGTGACTCAGTAACAAAGTTTACCGCTTCATCGTACAAGGGATCGTCTTCACTACTGCTTTCACCGCCTCCGTTGTCAAAGCCACTGCCCGCCTCTTCAATACCGGCCAGGATATCTTCAATATAATCGGGTGCGCCACGTAATTTCCATGCATCAACCACGCGATGCACTTCGTCGTCCGAGACAAAGGCACCGTGTACACGAATCGGTAAACTGGTACCTGGTGGTAAATACAACATGTCACCATGGCCCAGCAACTGTTCCGCACCGCCCTGATCTAGAATGGTGCGTGAGTCAATTTTACTCGAGACTTGGAAGGCAATTCGGGTGGGAATATTGGCTTTAATCAGCCCAGTAATCACATCCACTGAAGGTCGTTGCGTGGCCAGAATCAAGTGAATCCCCGCTGCACGGGCTTTTTGTGCGATACGTGCAATCAGCTCTTCAACTTTCTTACCGACCACCATAATCATATCGGCAAACTCATCCACCACCACCACAATAGTTGGCAGCTTTTCTAGCAGTGGCGCTTCATCATTCATATCATCACGGCGAAACAATGGGTCTTCCAAAGGTGTACCGGCCTCTTCAGCCTCTTTCACTTTTCGGTTATAACTGGCCAAATTGCGCACACCCATGGCGGACATCAGCTTATAGCGCCGCTCCATTTCTGCCACGCACCACCGCAGCGCATTGGCCGCTTCTTTCATATCGGTAACCACAGGGCACAATAAGTGTGGGATACCTTCATAAATCGATAATTCAAGCATTTTCGGGTCGATCATAATGAGGCGTGCGTCTTCCGGCTTGGATTTAAACAGCACTGATAAAATCATCGCGTTAACGCCCACTGACTTACCTGACCCTGTGGTACCTGCGACCAACAAGTGTGGCATTTTTGCCAAGTCAGCAATCACTGGATGGCCACCAATATCATGGCCCAAAGCGATAGTCACCGCCGATTTAGCCTCATCAAATTCTGGTGTTTCTAACACTTCCGAGAAACGTACAATTTGTCGATCTTCGTTAGGAATCTCAATTCCTACCGTGGTCTTACCTGGAATCACTTCCACTACACGCACACTGATCATGGCCAAGGAGCGCGCCAAATCTTTAGCCAGATTGGTGATACGGCTGACTTTAACCCCTGGTGCCAGCTGAATCTCAAAGCGTGTCACCACTGGGCCCGGATGCACCGACTCCACATGCACTTCGACGCCAAACTCTTGCAGTTTAATTTCTAACAAACGAGACAGTTGCTGCAGTGATTCTTCTGAGTAACTGGGCTTTTTCTTTTCGGCTTTATCCAGCAAGGCTAAGGGCGGCAAAGTACCAGCAATAGCACTATCAATAAATGAAGCTGCTGGTTTTTCTGGTTGTTTGCGTGGACTGGCGGCAGGTATGGCAGGCACCGGTGGCACGACCGGCACAGCAGGCATAACAGGCGCGTCTAGCTCGTTTGTCGGCTCAATTGGCGCATCGAATACAGGCTCGCGCCGCTCGGCACGGACTGTAGCAGCAGGTTGTACCATCGAACTGAGCACGGGTTCTAGATCAATACTGGGTTCTGCTCGCTCGGTTCGTTCAGTCCGTTCAGCGCGCAACGTACGAAGCACAGGTTGCTCTGGCTCCTCAGTATTACGCAATTCAATTTTTGATTGTTTACGTTCCTGAATATCACCTAAGGTTGCTTGTAACCAAGACTTAATCCAGTCACTGGTGCGTAAGGTGATCTCACCAACACCTTCCATGATTTTGAACCACGATAAATTAGCGTACACAGTCAAGCCAAATAAGAAGCACGCCAATAACAATAGCGTCGCCCCTTCCACATTAAAAATCCCGGTCAGTGCCTCACCCAGTGTATGACCGAGGATATTAAAGTTTTTCGGTACATTTTCTGGTACAGGAAAGTGCACATGCGCCAGTGCAGCGCCAGAACAAAGTAATAAAATAAAGCCAAATGCACGCAAAGCAAACAGCCAGCCATTCCACACCATGGCTTGATAACGATGCAGGAAAACTAAAGCCGTTTTCAACATCAATACCAGCGGAAATAGCCAAGCGAAATAACCCAATACGCTAAACAGCGCATCAGCCAGCCAAGCGCCCACCTGCCCTCCAGCATTATTTGTAGTACCCACCTGACTGAGGCTTTGGCTAAAACCTGGGTCATTGACATCAAAGGTCAATAACACCATCCATAAATAAATACACAGCACGGCTAAGATGATCAGCACGCCTTCTTTAAGGCGCAGTTGAGCCTGCTCTTGCCATGTGGATTTTTCAGATGATTGTGTACGTGTTGTCTTCTTCAAAAAAGCGTCCTGCGCGACCTTGACTGGCAAGGCTCATCAAAAAATATAATCACAAAAAAAGTGTCTAACAATGCGCTATTGTACTGATTTAACTGAGTTATTTCATCTTTAGCCGCTGTGAGTCTGCAGCATTTACACTAGATATGAATTCTCTACCCATTTAGCCTATCTTAATAGCACTGTTATCACGTACATTTTACCCAGCCCAGGCTAAAAGATTATAATTTAGGCCTCAGCGCATTCTGTTAAGGTTTTTTATGCTCACTTGGCTCAACCGCGCATCACTGACATTCCCCGCCCTCACTCAAGCCCTACGTGAACCTAACGGGCTGTTAGCCGCCGGCGGTGATTTATCCAGCGCACGCTTACTGGCCGCCTATCGCCACGGCTGCTTTCCATGGTATCAAGATGGCCAACCCATACTCTGGTGGTCGCCTGATCCGCGCACAGTTTTATTGCCGGACCACCTGCATATTTCGCGTAGCTTGCGCAAAGTACTGCGCAGCGATCAGTTTACTGTCACCTTTGACCGCAACTTTACTCAAGTGATCCATGCCTGTGCGCAACCGCGTGAAAATGAGAATGGCACCTGGATTACCAGCGAGATTCAAGCCGCTTACTTTACGCTACATCGCCAAGGTTACGCCCATTCAGTTGAAGTGTGGCAGGGACCAGAGTTGGTTGGCGGTCTCTATGGTATTGCTATCGGCCAGCTGTTTTTTGGCGAGTCAATGTTCAGTCGTAGTAGCAATGCCTCTAAAGTCGGTTTTGTAAGCTTGGTTAGCGCGTTAAAAGACGCAGGTTTTGTTCTGATTGACTGCCAGATGCCCACCACGCACTTAAACAGCTTAGGCGCACACAACATATCCCGCGCGGATTTTGCAGAATACTTAACCCGCCACCTCGATACAGCAACCACAATGCAGTGGTCGCAAGCAGCGATCACTACGAGTACCCTAGCGTTATGAAAGCCTTACAACTCTACCTTAGCCAAGAGCACCCCTGCAGCTACTTAGAAAAACGCAGCGCTGGCTCGATATTTATTGACCCACAAGAACCCGTGACTGCTGAACTCTACGATCCACTACTGGAGCAAGGCTTTCGCCGCAGCGCCGCACATATTTATCGTCCTCACTGCGGCCCCTGCAACGCCTGTGTCTCAGCGCGGATAGCAGTGCATGATTTTCAGCCGAGCGCAGCACAACAGAAAATTATTCGGCGCAACAGCGATCTTACCGTGCAGGCAGTCAGTAGCGAGTTTCACGAAGAGCACTACGCGCTGTACCAACGTTATATTGAGCAGCGCCACGCCGATGGTGATATGTACCCACCAACGATTGAGCAATTCACTAGCTTTTTAACCTCACATCTAGATTTTGTACATTTTTATGAGTTCCGTTGCGGTGAAGATCTCTTAGCCGTGGCCGTAACCGATGTTTTACCTTCAGGTCTGTCAGCCATGTATACTTTTTTCGCCCCTGAGGATAAACGCCGCAGTCTTGGCCGCTACGCTATTTTATGGCAAATTCAAGAAAGCCAACGCCTTGGACGACCCTATCTATACTTAGGTTACTGGATTCAAGACTGCCAAAAGATGAGTTATAAAACCCAGTATCAGCCCTTGGAAGGCTTTATTAACCAGCATTGGCAAGCGCTTCCTGCTGAAGGGTCCAGTACAATAGAGACAGTTGAGCTATAAAAAAATTATTGCTCAGGGATATTTGGCCTTTTGCGCCTAAATACGGCATAATACCCGCCGCTTTTGCCTGAACGCATTTTAAGCGTCAGGTTTTTATTTGTATTTTGAGGATTATACTGCATGTCGAAAGAAGACAGCTTCGAAATGGAAGGCACTGTCGTCGACACCCTGCCTAACACCATGTTCCGTGTGGAGTTAGAAAATGGGCACGTCGTTACTGCGCATATTTCTGGAAAAATGCGTAAAAACTATATTCGCATTTTAACCGGCGATAAAGTTCGTGTTGAAATTACGCCTTATGATCTCAGCAAGGGTCGCATTACTTACCGCGCTCGCTGATTCATAGACTGCTGCGTTACAGACTTAAATACGGTACAGACTTAGAGTTTGTGCCGTTTTTTTGTTGCCTATTTTTTAACTAGTAAAATATAAAAAGGGCTTGAGCCTGACGTGTCCAGCGTCGGCTCAAGCCCTTCATTTCCTGCAAGATCAGTCTAAGGTTTAAGCATACACACCGTGCTGCCCGTACATCCTTATACCACTGCGCGCATTTGCTTATCCCTTGCACTGCCTCACAGTGATGACCAACGCTGAGCGCCGATCACCCGTTCACGGTTAGAAGCTCATATCAACACGTGTCCACCACGTACGTCCCACTTCGTTAACTCGAGTCGTGGTATCGGGATAGCCAAAGCCTGTGTTACCCGCAAGATTTAAGTGTTCGCTGTAGTTTTTGTCAAACAGGTTGTCCACACCTGCACTGACCTTCCAGTTTTGACTTAAACGGTAGGCACTGTTCAGCGAGAACACACCAAAGCCTGAGCTGGGTCCAAAGTCTTTACCTACTACGTTACCGCGACCTTGGTCAACCCGATTTTGCGCAGCAACCACACGCCATAAACCTGCAGCACTCCAGTCACCTTGCTCATAACTCAAGCCGAAACGCGCTTCCAAAGGTGGGATTTGTGGCATGGCACGATCATCTGTACGGTTCTTAGCGTAAGCATAAGCCAAGCTCACATCACCCTTGATATTGCTTGAGAACTGATACGCAGCACCAAATTCACCGCCCATAATGCGCGCATCGATGTTATCAACTGTCGACATCGGCATCATCGCCCCTTGGCGATAGCTGAACATCAGATAATCGCGCACTTGCCCCAGGTACCCAGATGCCCAAGCTTCAATCGGACCAGCGCTGTACTGGATACCAAAATCCACTTGTGTGGTTTTTTCTGGATCGGCAGTAGCAAAGGCTGTCGGCTGAAAACCACTCGGCGCCATACCGCCACCAATGGGTGTACTGGTGGCTGAAAACAGCTCCCAGTAATCTGGAAAGCGCTGCGTATGACCTAAACCAATATAAGTGGTAGCCGGAATCGCTTGTAAGTCATGCTCGTAACGCACAAAGCCACTCGGCAGCGTTTCACTACGCTCTTTATTCATCGTAGGATTGGCAAGGCATGCACCCATTCCTGTACATAACTTAGCACGCACATCAGTTGCAGAAGCGCGATCCAAGCGCAGCCCACTGATTAAACGTTCGCCATCGGCCATATTCCAGCTCAACTCACTAAAGGCGCCATACTGCTCAAACTCAGCATCTTTAGCCCAAGACATCTGCTTGTAACTATTGCCAGGCCCTTTACGCGCGCGATGCTCATTTTTCTGCGCATCCACACCTGCAATAATTTCTACTGCATCCCACTGCCAAGTACCACTGACCCGCGCACCTAAAGTACGCCGATCAACCGCACTGGCCATCGGCAAACGCATAGCAGGCATAGAGGCATTAGGATCTGGATGACGCAGCTTATAGTTATCCATCACATGATCAGCGTAGTTGTAGTAGACCTGCGCTTCTAAGGCTTTCCATGTCTCGCTTAAGTTGCTTTGCTTAAAGCGCAAACCTAAACTTTCGCGCTCAAACTGCGTACCATCCATGCCACGTCCAGCATAGCGTGACTCGCCATCACCCGTACCCGCGGTCAGTTCCAACAAGGTATCATCGGTTGGCGTCCAACCCAGAATCAGATCGGTGTTCCATTTATTCCAACGTGAAGGTACGCGATCGCCATTACCATCATTGTAATCGTGCGCCTTGGAAGCGTTAGCAATCACTCGTGCATAGCCGTCACGGTTGCCGACGGCACCATCAATACTACGGTCAAAACGGCGATTGGAACCGACCAAGACACTGCTGTTTAAGCGGTAGTCTGTTTCTTCAAAGTTTTCCGGTTCACGCTCAAATAAAATCGTGGCCGCTGATGCACCTGGCCCCCACAACACAGTTTGCGGCCCTTTAATCACGGTTAACTTATCGTAGGTTTCAGGGCTGATATAAGAACTGGGTGAGTCCATACGACTGGGGCAGGCACCGAGCATTTCACCGCCATTGGTTAGCAATTTTAAGCGCGAACCAAACATCCCGCGAAACACCGGATCACTATTGACCCCACCGCTGCGTAGCGCAGAAAAACCCGGTATCGTTTTTAGATAATCCGCACCATCGCTAGCCGGCACGGGCTGACGTGGAATACGTGGATCAGTCACCACTTTAATCGGGGACTGTTGCGCCACACCGGTAATCACCATCGGCGCCAACTGCGCCACATCGGCCTCTTGCTCATTAGCAGCATTAGCCTGCAATGGTGCGCACATCAGGAACCCTAGAAAAGTCGCATGCGCCAGTGCTAAGCCATGCGGCAAAGGTTTGAGTCTAAAGCCATTCTTTGGGCGTGACTCAGCAGCGCCTTGAATAGTGTTGTTATGCATAGTGGCATCCATCTATCGTTTAAATTAAGTGGCGGGATATCCCGCTTGTTTTAATCCAATAGCGCGACAGGTGGCGCACGCGGGTGGCGCAGACTGTGTGCTGCTGCTAACGGTTTAGGAGGGGCCGGAAGCACCGCTAACCACTGTACTGGGGGCATAACGGGCAATGATAATAGAAGTACTAAAACCAAAGGCGGACTCACAGTGAGCAAATCACAGTAGCCGCACATTTCTAAATTAGCCAACCATTCTGGCGCGTCACGAGGCGCACTATGATGGCCCATCAAAGCGTGATAATCAGCAGCAGACTCAGCGCTATCATGCCCCAGCGTTGTAGCATGCTGATGCAAGATGTCGGCAGCAGTCGTCACACTTAATGCAGCAGGATCGGCAATTCGTAGCGCTTGCGCACCCGAAATAAGCGGGCCGACATGGATCATCAGCATGGCAAATAAGCCAAACCAAATAGCCAATACGTCGTGACGCCGCAGCTTAATCACAGCCGATACTCCATCGTTCTGATGCACGTCCCAGTTAAAATTTTCAGTTGTAAATGATCCCACAGATCAATCAACGATTAACGCGACAGACTGTCGCATGAAAAACACAAAACAACAAAAAACCAATAAATTAAAAATAACAGCAAAAAAAATCACATATTAATTTAATTTCGCAACTATTAACTCTTTTTGAATCGCAGCTTGCAATAAAAAACCTCAACCTATAGTTTAATTTCAACACAAACATAGCAGCGTGTCTTTTATCTGATAATTACAGTATGCGCTGATGCCATGTTTTATTTCATTGACCACGATTAAGGATCAGCCATGACGATGTTAAGCCACCCTGCCACTAAATACCGTGCCTACCCTGTATTGGATCTAGCCGATCGCAGCTGGCCCAACAACCGCATCACCCATGCGCCGATCTGGTGCAGCTCCGACCTGCGCGATGGTAATCAATCGCTGATCGAACCAATGAGCCCTGAAAAAAAACTACGCTTTTTTAAAACCTTAGTTGCGGTCGGCGTTAAAGAGATTGAAGTGGCCTTCCCCTCTGCCTCGCAAACTGATTTTGATTTTGTGCGCTTATTAATCGAAGACGGTCATATTCCAGAAGACACCACCATCCAAGTTCTGACCCAAGCCCGCGAAGACTTGATCGCGCGCACCTTTGAGTCATTAAAAGGCGCACCCAAAGCCATAGTACACATGTACAACGCCGTCTCCCCAGCCTTTCGTCGCATCGTTTTTAATCAAGACAAAGCCGGCGTGAAAGCCATTGCCGTGCACGCTGCTAAACTGTTTCAAAAATACGCAGCCATGCAACCTGAGACTCAATGGACCTTTGAGTACTCACCAGAAACCTTTAGCGCCACTGAAACACCTTTTGCTGTCGAGGTATGCAATGCAGTGTTGGATGTATGGCAACCCACGGCGGATAACAAAGTCATTTTAAATTTACCAGCAACAGTTGAAGTGTCCACGCCCAATGTCTACGCCGACCAAATTGAATGGTTTGCGCGCCATATCAATCATCGCGAGCACGTGATTATCAGCCTGCACACCCACAACGACCGCGGCACCGGTGTCGCGGCGAGTGAACTGGGCTTATTAGCTGGCGCAGATCGGGTTGAGGGCTGTTTATTTGGTAATGGAGAACGTACCGGTAATGTCGATTTAGTCACCTTAGCCTTAAATATGTACACCCAAGGCATTGATCCACACTTAGATTTCTCTGATATTGATGCAGTGCGTAAAGTAGTCGAAGAATGCAATCAATTGCCGGTGCATCCACGCCACCCTTATGCCGGTGATTTAGTTCACACCGCCTTTTCTGGCTCACATCAAGATGCCATCCGTAAAGGCTTTGCTCAGCGTGATGTGAATGGCATCTGGGAAGTGCCTTACTTACCAATTGATCCGGCCGATATTGGTCGCGACTACGAAGCGGTAATTCGCGTCAATAGCCAGTCAGGCAAAGGCGGCGTCACCTATTTACTGGAACAAGAATATGGCATTCAGTTACCGCGCCGCATGCAAATTGAGTTTAGCCAAGTAATTAAAGCCGAAACCGATCGCTCCGGCCTGGAAGTCTCAGCAGCACAAATTTACACCTTGTTAGACAGTGAATACTTACAAGCAGTAACGCCGTACGCTCTGCAAAAGCATCGTTTACAAGAAGAAGACGGCATTTGCACCTTAATCACTGAGGTGTCAGCCGATGGGGCGGTTAAACGCTGGAGCGGTTGTGGCAATGGCCCGCTTGAGGCTTTGGTGGCCAGCTTGCCTGTGCATGTAGAAATCATGGACTACCATCAACATGCGATCGGCAGCGGTAGTGATGCACAGGCTGCAGCCTATATTGAACTGCGCTTGCCCGGACAACGATCAGTGTTTGGCGTTGGCATAGATGGCAATATCACCACCGCCAGCATTCGCGCGTTATTTAGCGCATTAAATCGCTCGATCAGCAGCACCGCGTCGCTGCGCGATTCTGCCTAGAGTCAGCAACCTTTCAACTGCACAAAAAAAGCCCTTGCTCAGGACACCGGACAAGGGCTTTTTGATACAAAGCGTCAGCCCTTATAGGGGGCTCAACAGCAATTAAGCGTGTGCTTTGGCTGCTGCGTCTTTGATCATGGTTTGCAACTCACCGCTTTCATGCAGTTCTGCGATGATATCGCAACCACCAACCAACTCACCGCCCACCCATAATTGCGGGAAGGTTGGCCAGTTTGCGTAGGCAGGCAAGTTCGCGCGAATATCTGGATTTTGCAGAATATCAACATAAGCAAATTTCTCACCACACGCCATCAGAGCCTGGGTTGCACGCTGCGAGAAACCGCATTGCGGTGCATTTGGAGAGCCTTTCATGTACAACAAGATCGCATTGCTTTCGATCTGTTCTTTAATCGTTTCGATGATATCCACAATCCACCTCGACAAATATTGTAGTCATTACGCCCAGAAATTACTGAGCACCTAGCGTGTATTCTAACGTAAAACCCAGCACAGCGCTCTGATTTAGGTTAACTCAAATCAAGCTATTTATTTTACCTGCGCCAATTAACCATAATCCTTGTATTTTAAGCAAGCGCAGCCGGCAACTGTTCAGTAAAAACTGGCAGCATTTGCACAACGCACCCTTTACCTTATAAGATTAAGTCGCAATCGTATTTAAACGCACGGTTATATTTGATAGCTCTACTCAACGGTCTGGCCGCAAGCAGATAGATGCTTGCATGTGCAAAAGGCTTTATTGGAATTTTTAATCTATCCGGTACCCTATCAACATGGATAAACAAGGTCCTTTATTAAGCCTGACTAATTTAAGTTGTGGCTATCAGAATCAAAGCATCGTGCAAGACCTCAATCTACACCTCAACAGTGGCGATATTGGTTGCTTACTTGGCCCATCTGGCTGCGGTAAAACCACTACACTGCGTGCAATTGCTGGCTTTGAGCCAATTATCAAAGGTTCAATTAGCTTAGCCGGTGAAGTGATTTCTCGCCCTAACTTCACCTTAGCACCGGAAAAACGACGCATTGGCATGGTCTTCCAAGATTACGCGCTGTTTCCACATCTGAGCATTGAAAAAAATATCGCCTTTGGTATTCGCAAGCACCCCAATGCCCAGCGCATCACTCAAGAATTATTAGATTTGGTCAAACTCAGCGCTCTAAGCCAGCGTTATCCCCATGAGCTGTCAGGCGGACAACAACAGCGTGTCGCCTTAGCTCGCGCCTTAGCACCAGAGCCGCGTTTATTATTACTGGATGAGCCTTTTTCCAATCTAGACGGTGAGTTACGTCGTCGCCTAAGCAAAGAAGTGCGCGATATTCTCAAGCACCGCGGCACCAGTGCTATTTTGGTCACCCACGACCAAGAAGAAGCCTTTGCCATGAGTGACAATATTGGTGTGTTTAATAAAGGTAAGCTGGAGCAATGGGACTCACCCTTTAATCTCTACCATGAGCCACTGACACCCTTTGTCGCCAGTTTTGTTGGCCAAGGCTACTTTATTCGCGGACAAATGCTCACCCATGACAGCGTGCAAACTGAACTGGGGGTGATTCGCGGTAATCGTGCCTACAACTGGCCCGCCGGCAGTACGGTGGATGTATTGCTGCGCCCGGACGATATTATTGACTCGCCAGAAAGCCCACTCAAAGCACGGATTATCGGCAAAACTTTTTTAGGCGCTGCCACCTTATACCGCTTGGAATTACCCACGGGTAATCAGCTCGAAGCCATCTTCACCAGTCATATCGATCACTTTTTAGGTGAGAATGTCGGAATCGCTGTGGCGGCAGACCACTTGGTGGCCTTTGCTACGCCAGGCACAGTTGCCGCGCATAGCAGCTTACCTATGACTGGTGTGCGCCGTTACAGTGCGGCCAGTTAACTTAACCAGCTCATCCATTCTAATACGCGCACCTAACACCCACTTAAAACGCACAATACGACCCTGCAATGCGGGGCCTAGCGTCACATTCCCCATCCTCGCGCACGCTGCAAACAGGCACCGAACAGCTAGCCTCGCCCGCAGATAGCGCAATCGCAACATGCGCTTCAGCACCTGCAGATCAACCTCAATATCTGTTAAGACTTGACCCGCATCAATTTAAAAAAACCTCTCATCACGTACCTTGCACTACATCTTGTGTCTATACGGGCACAAAAACACAATATGATGTATTTAGAGGTACGTTATGCCCGCGCCAGCTGCTGTACACACACCACGCCAAGCAGATACATCCTCAGTTGATGTAGCGTCTTCAATCAATGAATATCTATCCCGTGAGGACTGGCGAGTACGTGCTAATGCCAATCAAGGTTACTCACTGGGCGGTTTAATTCTTAATGTGTCCGGAAAAGTCACCGCCAACTACTGGCTCAATGAGGTGTACAGCCCTGAGATTGGCGAAGCGCACCGTGAAGGTGAGTTGCATATTCATGACTTGGATATGCTCGCGGGCTATTGCGCAGGCTGGTCATTACGCACCCTACTCAATGAAGGTTTTAATGGCATTCCAGGCCGTGTTGAAGCGGGCCCACCCAAGCACCTCTCCAGCGCTTTAGGGCAAATGGTTAACTTTCTTGGTACCTTGCAAAACGAATGGGCCGGCGCGCA
>LFRZ01000128.1:348-2111 GCA_001513025.1 Gammaproteobacteria bacterium DTU037 | reverse complement strand
CCCACACCCCAATAAACCCACACACCCCATAATGTTAATCACCCTTGTGTAGTAGAGTAACTACTGTCATTGTCTTGTAAGCGTTACAAGACAATGATGGAGTGCGCTAGAGGCGCTCCAGCTTTGAGCCAGTGCGCTAAAAACTGTCGTCCAGTTCGGACGAGTACATAAAAGAGGGATGAATTATGACTATGCCAAAACAAATGCAAGCGGTTGTGTACGGTGGTCCAGGGGTTAAGTCGTTAGAAACGGTAGCGACCCCAAAAATCCTGCAACCGACCGATGCGATTGTGAAAATTGTTAAAACCACCATTTGTGGCACTGACCTGCATATTCTCAAAGGCGATGTTCCAGCGGTGACTCAAGGACGGATCTTAGGTCACGAAGGTGTGGGTATCGTGGAAGAAGTCGGTAGTGGTGTCACCCGTTTTAAAAAAGGCGATCGCGTGCTGATCTCCTGCGTCAGCGCCTGCGGTAAATGTGATTACTGCAAAAAACAGCTGTATTCCCATTGTGAAGATGGCGGCTGGATTCTCGGTCACTTAATTGATGGCACCCAAGCTGAATATGTGCGTACACCGCATGCTGATAACAGCCTGTACCATGTCCCAGAAGGCTCTGACGAAGAAGCGCTGGTGATGCTCAGCGATATCTTACCGACCGGCTTTGAGATTGGAGTGCTCTACGGTGCCGTGCAACCGGGCGATACCGTAGCCATTATTGGTGCTGGCCCAATTGGGATGGCGGCGCTATTAACCGCACAGTTTTTCTCACCGGCACGTTTGATCATGGTTGATATCGATGACTCGCGTTTAGCCATGGCGAAAACCTTTGGCGCGACCGATGTAATCAATAGCGCCACCAGCGATGCCGCCGCCGAGCTGCTGGCGATGACTAAAGACGGTGTTGATGTGGTGATTGAAGCGGTGGGTATCGCCGCCACCTTCGATATTTGCCAAGCCGTGGTGCGCCCAGGCGGGCATATTGCCAACGTCGGTGTGCATGGCACCAGTGTTGATTTACAGCTGCAAGACTTGTGGATCAAAAATATCACCCTGACCACAGGTCTGGTCAACACCAACACCACCAGCATGCTGATGAAAAACGTGCAGTCAGGCAAACTCAAGCCCGCCGAGCTGATCACGCACCGCTTCGCCTTTGCTGATTTTATGCAAGCCTATGAAGTGTTTGGCAATGCCGGCAAAGAAAAAGCACTGAAAGTGATGATCGACAACAGCTAAACAGTCGTTTTGCCTGTTTAATAGACGCCTTGCGCTTAGAAATGAGCGCGAAGGCGTTTTATTTTGCCAGTAACGCGAGTTGTGCTTGCCAAATGCGATTCTGATGTCTACTATACGCACCACTTCGAGAGACAAGGGTGATTAGCTCAGCTGGGAGAGCATCTGCCTTACAAGCAGAGGGTCGGCGGTTCGATCCCGTCATCACCCACCACTTGTCCTTAAAGTACTGCGCAGTGGTAGTTCAGTTGGTTAGAATATCGGCCTGTCACGCCGGGGGTCGCGAGTTCGAGTCTCGTCCACTGCGCCATCTTACGAAAACCCGTTAAACCTTCAAAAGTTTAACGGGTTTTTTCGTTTCAGAGCCCACAATATGAAACACCGCACGCCCTATACCACGCGCCCTATACGCACCTCTTATACCATGCACCCCCGATACCGCGTGCCCCCAATACCACGCGTACCCTGTAGGTCGCGGCTTCAGCCCGACAAGGGCGCTGTAAGCGCCCCAAAGCAGCACCACAA
>LFRZ01000128.1:0-133 GCA_001513025.1 Gammaproteobacteria bacterium DTU037 | reverse complement strand
CGGCTTCAGCCCGACAAGGGCGCTGTAAGCGCCCCAAAGCAGCACCACAAACCACCACCGCATCAGCCTGGTACATTTTGTCGGCCTAAAGACCGACCCACAATTAAAGCGCACTACAGCAGCCCACCATACG
>LFRZ01000126.1 GCA_001513025.1 Gammaproteobacteria bacterium DTU037 | reverse complement strand
TAGCGCTCTTTACGCGCATACAGCTTGGCCGCCTTGCTCTCTAACCAAGCCAGCAATACCGCCTCATCATGTAAAATCTCCAGCAGCGGCTGTTGAAAATACTCACGTAAAAAACGTAATTTATCGCGACGAGTTAAACCAATATCCAGTGCGGAAAAATACAACGCGGCTAAGTCTTTATTGCGCCAGCGTTTTGGGGTGTGCTCGCGTGTTTGCGCACGGTGCAAATCAATCACCGACAAACGAAAAGAGTCTGCGCTAACGGGCTGATCAGTGTGCAATAAAAAATGACAGATATAACAATCGCGGTGATTCACACCAGCACGGTGCATACCTCCAACCATCTGCGCGACACGGCTAATCAATGCCCGTTTCAAGCGCGGTTCTGGTGGTTGCGTGCGCCAGTCAAGCGAATAATCTTCCAAGCTGATGGTGGGTGCGAGTTCTTCCGTGATAATAAACGAATGCTGCCGCGCCGGGTTACTGCCGCGCATACCAAAACCTACGGCAGTCATAGTATCAATCTTGTGTTGCTGCAAACGCTCAATGGCTATGAGCTCTTGCTCAGCACCCAAGACTGGCGTTTTGGCGGTCAGCCAGTTTTTAAAGATTTCTGCCCAGCCAATGCCGCGGTGAATTTTAACGAAATAACCACGCCCTGCGACTTCAGTACGCAGTGTGCGTCGTGCTTCCAGTTCGCGGTAAACCTCACCTTGTAATTGCTCAACAGCGACAAACGCATCTTGCCCTGCCCATAGGCTGGCAAAGGGTTCGTCTAGCTTAAGTTTCATGGTAGCTCCGCTAAAATAATATCGGCTGCACGCTCTGGCATCGAATACAGATCAGCCGTTTTGGCATAATGAAGCGCATTTTCCGACCAGCGCGCGCGCAATGTTGGATCGCCTAACACACGACTCAAAACCTGATCCAACTGTTTCTGCTGAAATGGACTCAGCAACACTGCACC
>LFRZ01000100.1 GCA_001513025.1 Gammaproteobacteria bacterium DTU037 | reverse complement strand
AAGCGCACCACTGAGGCGGTATTACCACGCGGGACTAATTGCTTTTGCGTTTGCTGCAGCACCACATCCAAGCTGGTATTTTTAGGGCTTAAACGAATGCTATTGATTTCATAGGGCGATACATAAGGCACCACACCTTGGCCAAAACGATTTAGATAGGTACCAGGGCGATTTAAAATTTCTGCACCGCCGGCATCATCCGCCTCGATAATGGCAAATGAATCACCCACATTCTGCGCCAGAATTACACCGCGCGGATAGGCGACGACAGAACCAGACGCCCCAACTGAGTACTGACTGCCTGAGTTCATTTGTGAGGTAGTGGCACTTAAACGAGCCGCAGTTCCATTGTAATTAAGACTTCCAGAATAACTGTTATCACTGCCGTTATTATTGGCATACACACCATAATTGAGTTTGCTTTCTACCAAGCTGCCATTTAAGCCGATTCGATTAGAATCAGTGTAGCGGTCGGAGTGGGTACTATTCGCCCGAATCGAATGCCGCCCCTCTTGCCCAAGCGGTATAGTAAGACTTAATGAAACTCGATTTTCCGTGGCAAAATCTATACTGCTTGTTGTCGCATAAGACAGATCATAGCTCATACGTTTAAATCTATTACCGTAGCCCAGCTGCAAAGTTCGACTTTTACCCGCTTGCTGCCAGTAAACTGATTCAGTCCCGCTAAAATACACCGAACCCCAAGCTTCAGGCAGCGTTTGGTTAACGGAAAAGCTGTAATTTTCTTTTGGCATTAAAGAATAACGCTGCCAAGCATCATCATAATTCTGCACTGTACCGCTACGCGCAATAAAAGTATTTAAGCTGTGAATACCTTGCTTGCTGTAGCGATTGTAGTTTGCGTTGATATAGGTTGCGCTGGGCTGGATAAACTTAGAATACGCCACACGCCAACGCTGCCCTTGCTCGCTACTTTGGCCATACAACTGCGCGCGACTAAGATAAGTATCTAGCGAGAAAGCACCATAGGCGGTATTAACTGCACCACCGAGCATCAGGCTTTGGTAATCCGGGTAATACAATGCAGCGATATTTAAGGTTAAATTATTGGTTAAACCATGCTTGAGATAGCCTTGCAGCACATTTTTACCACTTTTATCTGTATCACCGCTCCGCACCTGCACTTCACCGAGCGAACTCCCATAACGCCAGGTGCCTGGACGAATCAAGTCGGGCACATAGGAGTACGGCACAATAAAACGCTGTATTTGACCGTTGGCCTCCTCAACGCTTACCTCAAAGTCGCCAGAACCGGACGGATACAAATCACGGATTTCAAACTCCCCCTCCGAGACCGTGGTTTCATAGACTAAGCGATCATTTTGTCGAATGCTGACCTTGGCATTGGAGCTGGCCGTGCCACGTACCACAGGCGCATAATTGCGCACACTCTGTGGCAACATTTGCTCATCAGAGGCTAATTCTGCACCACGTATTTTAACCCCATCAAAAAACTCACTGCCCGCATAGAACTCACCCAGCTTAAAGCTGGACTTTAAAGCGGCGATTTCCGTTTCTAAATAGGTGTTATTGCGCTGATAACGCCCTGCCTGCTGCCCAGATTTACTCCAGCTACCATCATGGCGCAGCGCCCAACTTTTCATATGCAGGCTGCCACGCAGGCTAGCGAAGTGCGATTTATCGGTGCCGTAGCCGTCTGTTTTATTGGCATAGGAGTTCAGATCATAATTGAGCGCTGCAGCATATTCGCCTTTATCCCACAGTTCTGGGGCAATATAGCCGCGTGCAGTTTTCGCCAACATAATGTGCGGAACAAAAAACGACAGGCGCAACTTTTTCATATCGAAGTCATACTTTACCCCCGGTAAGGCCTTCCGCATCGTGATGCAGGATTGCTCACCTACCGCTATCAGGGCTGTTTGCTCATAGGCTTCATCCAGTCCCAACCGCATGACAATAGTTTTATTTACGCACAGACGCGGCTGTTCGCTGTCAGCAAACTCACGAAATATAAACTCATCAGTACCTTGGTAGCGCTCATTAACATAGAGGTCAGCCATATAGCGACCCGCAATCACCTGCTGATCTTGCTCAAACTGACTGATGTTAATATTGGCGTAAGGTGTGCCGCGCAAAAAAGCTGAATCAAAGCTTACGGCAACAGGCTGATACTCACTACCGGCTAAAACGATGGGCTCAGCACGCTGCGCCAATAGCTCAGCAGACGATACCTCGAGCTCAGCGTCTTCCTCTTTATGTTGCGACCAAGCCAGCTGGACACAACTGAAGAACAACAATAACGCAAAATAATTTAGGCCTCTGAAGGTCATAGCATGTCCTTCACTGATCAATCCAAATTATAAGTTATTTTTCTTTTTGCACCGTAATCATCGACATAATTGACTTCCAAGCGAGAGGCTTGTCGGATAAATGCCTTATTATTAGGAATAGAAATATTACGACTGGACTTTGGATCTACCATGCCTATTTCAGGCCCAGCAACACTCTTGCCTGCTGAATAAAACTTTAAATTCAGCAAAGTAAAAAAGTTACCTGTGGGATTATCCACCTTGAGCTGATACCCATCGGCTTCAATCAAGCTAAAACGCAACTCGTCTTTGAGTGCATTAAAGTTTTTTGAAACGGCAGTCGGGCGGTAGAACAGTTTTAGCTTAGAGTTAATCGCTAGCTGCAAAAAGTTTTCTGTTTTTTCCCCACTTGGCGCCGGCGGAATATCCAACAGATTAAAATAAAATACTGACTCGCGATCTTGTGGTAAATCATTACCCACATACATCAAGCGAATGGTTTGCCCTTCTTTAGGGTTGATTCTAAATACTGGGGGCGACAAGACAAAGGGAATATCTTGCTCTTTTACCTCTGATTTTGGCTGTCCCGGCTCAGTGTAAGGATCGACCCAAGCCTGTACCAAGGCCGGTGAGGTGCCGTTGTTAGTCAGCTGGATATTAACCTCGCGCTGATCAGCAGGATAAATCACTCGGGTACCGGTAATCACCACTGAGGCCTGGGCAAAGTGTGCTAGGGGTAATAAAGCAAATAGCAGCACCAAAAAACGCATCGGCATAAAGAACTCCATTCAGCAAAAGGGGCCTGATAGACCCCTTTTGCAAAGCTATTATGCTTACTGGTAAGAAATCGTATAATTTGCCACTGCGGTCACTGAACCCGCTATGGCTTGGCCTGTTGCGTAGTAACCAGCCGAGTACATTAAAGTCGCCGGATCATTGTCTGCAACAACAGTCTTTTTATCAACATAGACATATGCTGCATTACCCAACTCAATTCGCGAACCATTCTCTTCATAGAGTGCCACATTGACATTGGTTGCAGTACCCTGATTCACCAAGGTGTTCGTAGCAGGGTCAATCAAGCTGGCAGTGTCCGCAGAAAAGAATGCAAAAACGTCACCTGCCGCACAATTTTCCAACTGGATAGTAAAGCTTTGTTGCGCCGCCTCTTCACCCAAAGCAGCTAAATCTGCTGTTGCCACAGTAGCAAGGGTAACAGTCTGGTCTGCAGCACCCACAATGGTACAGGTCTGGTCCATAACTAGACCGTTAATTGTGATTGTCCCGCTTGACGCAGCAAAAGCTGAACCACTGGCCAAACCAAAGGCTAAAACCAAGGCTAAAGGTGTTTTTTTCATATAAAACTCCTTGTCTGTAAAATGACACTCATTAAAAACTTTATCCCTAATAAACATAGCATATATTTATATTTAGTCGTCAAAAAGAATAAAAAATCATAATTAGTTACTAATGACTAACATGACAAACCCTGACAGGGCTACCTTTGACGCAATTGATTTGACAACGTGATAAAAGCTATACAACGCACGAAAGAAAGAGAGGAGAGAAAGACATTTTAGACTGCAGAAACGAAAAAACCCGTTAAGCGTTTAAAGGCTTAACGGGTTTTCGTAATATGGCGCAGTGGACGGGACTCGAACCCGCGACCCCCGGCGTGACAGGCCGGTATTCTAACCAACTGAACTACCACTGCGCGACACTTAAAAGACTTGGTGGGTGATGACGGGATCGAACCGCCGACCCTCTGCTTGTAAGGCAGATGCTCTCCCAGCTGAGCTAATCACCCTTGTGTCTTCAAGTGGTGCGTATCTTAGTCATATAAAAGTCTTTTAGCAAGCACTAAATTTATTTATTTGCATAATCAAATCAATTTCTTAACAAATACCCCGGAAACACAGGTGTCTAGCTGCCCGCTCACACAACAGGGCGCAGCCCAGCGGGCTCTATTATTGTGCAAGGCGCACTGAGACAAGCCAGCACTATCATCCCAATCCGTATATTTTTTGCTGCCGCTTGGGCCATAAGCGCCCTATACTTCGCCCGCGGCAGACCTTCTTCGCGCGGGAAAATCCATGCACACAGCCAGTGCAGCTCATCGATTTTTCGCCTAACTCCCTGCCCCAAACACACAATCACTGATATTATATACAGCTAACTGAATAACTTAGGCTTCTTTTGCCATTTATCGGCAAGAACTCTACCCTTGCACGCTATGTGCTGCATGCAGCATTTTTTATGTTAATTTTTGGAGTTTTTTATGTGGTTTCGTAACCTACTGATGTACCGTTTAACATCAGACACGTCTTTAACAGCTGACGCTTTAGAAACTGCACTGGCCACCAAGCCTGCCCTGCCCTGCGGCAGCCAAACGCTATCCACCTATGGCTTTGTTGCACCCTTTGGTAAAGGCGAAGACGCGCCACTGGTCCACAGCGGCCAAGGTTTCTTATTAATTTGCGCGCGCACAGAAGAACGCATACTGCCAGGTAGCGTGGTGCGGGATGCGGTAAAAGAAAAAACCGACGAAATCGAAGCGGCGGAAGGTCGTAAAGTCTACAAAAAAGAACGCGATCAAATTAAAGATGAAGTCACGCAAGCACTGCTGCCGCGCGCCTTTATTCGTCATTCAAAAACGTTCGCAGCCATCGCCCCAGCTCAAGGTTTAATCCTCGTAGATACCTCCAGCGCTAAGCGTGCGGAAGAGTTGTTATCAACCTTACGCGAAGTACTCGGCAGCTTACCTGTGCGCCCCGTCGCGGTTAAAATGGCGCCGACAGCAACCTTTACTGACTGGGTCAAACAACACCAGGCCAGCCACGGTTTAGTCTTGACCAATGAGTGTGAGTTACGCGACAGCGCTGAAGATGGCGGCATTATCCGTATCAAACGCGAAGATTTAGCCAGTGACGAAGTGCAAATGCATTTAACCGCTGGCAAACTGGTTACGCAACTGACCTTGGCTTGGCAAGATAAACTGAGCTTTTTAATCGACGACAAGCTGACCATTAAACGCATACGCTTTGAAGATCTGCTGCTTGATCAAGCCGAGGAAGACGGTGGCGATGATGCCGCCAGCCAGTTTGATGCCAGCTTTATCCTGATGATGATGACCTTTGTTGAGTTTGTCCCACAACTGCTCGAAGCTCTGGGCGGCGAAGAGATACCACAAGGTATTTAAAGCGCCTGCTGCAGGCCTAAGCCTAGGTTTGCCAGCAAGGTAAAGGGTCAGAGTGTTCAGTGTCACTCTGACCCGCGCAGCCATGTATGACATAGCGCTCGCATCGAACCTAAGATGAGCTCGTGAGGGCACGAACAGCTCTACCGCAACACGCCAAGCGCATAATTTCAGCTAGAGATAACACACAAAAGATACATCATCGGCTCTACTCAGTATCCGCCAACCAAGCCTTACGTTGCTCAGCGGCGTGAAAGGTCCAGGCTAAAAACCGACTTTGCTTCTGCCCCTGCGCCATACAGCACACCTGCACATCCAGCGCCCCAACTTGTGTCAATACGCGCTGCAACAAACGAATATGCGCGGACTTTGAGACCAGCGTGGTAAACCACAACACCTGCCCTGCGTAATCCTTACTTTCTTTGATCATATTGCGCACAAAGGTCAGCTCGCCGCCCTTGCACCACAATTCATTACTCTTGCCGCCAAAATTTAAGGTTGGTAATCTGCGCTGCGGATCTTGCTTGCCTAAGTTGCGCCACTTACGCTCACTGCCACTGCTCGCTTCAGCTGCGCTACTGTGGAACGGCGGATTGCATAAAGTACAGATCACCCGCTCATCGGCACGCAGCACACCCTTAAAAAAAGCAGACTTGTCGCTTTGCACACGCAACTCAATCAGCGTCTCTAAACCATTAGCCGCCAAGGTCGCAGCGGCACTGGCTAAAGCTTGCGCATCAATATCACTGGCAATAAAGCGCCAGCCATAGTCATGATGACCCAATAATGGATAAATACAGTTGGCACCAGTCCCCACATCTAGTGCAGTAAAACCTCGGCCACGCGGAATTTTACCACCAGTATCGGCGGCTAATAAGTCGGCTAAACCATGAATATAATCGGCACGCCCCGGCACCGGTGGGCACAAATAGCCCTCGGGAATACGCCAGTTTTTAATCCCATACAGCTGATGCAATAAAGCTGCATTAAACACCCGCACGGCAGCAGGATTGGCAAAATCGATACTCTCTTTGCCATAGGGATTAATAATCATAAAGGCTTTTAAACGCGGCTCCACAGCAATCAAAGCAGCAAAGTCATAACGGCCCTGATGGCGGTTACGCGGATGCAACAATGCGCCTGCTGGCTGTGTGCTCATAGATAGAATCCTTAGTGATGCGATTTAAAAAAGGCAGTATAGCAGCAACTAAACACCGCCCAACACCGCCACATTTCAAATCAAGCACAGGCACGACTCAGCCTACGCCAAGCAGGCAAGGACCTAGCAGAAAATATACACAACAGATGGACTACCGCGACACTATGCAGCTCTGCATGGCGCATGCGCTGGCATTGAACCTAGAACGGGTTACTTATAATAACGATAGCAAATACGGCGAGCACCTATCTTAACCAAGAAAGATAAGTACTAGCGTATTTCAAGAGCAGAAGGCGGTTAAACTTTAGGGCGCACTAACAAGGCCGAACCCCAAGACAAGCCAACACCAAAGCCCGAGAGCATAGCGTTCTTCCACTTGCCATCAAAGCCATAATGCTCAAGCAGCATAGGAATCGACGATGACACTGTATTGCCCGCGCCAAACATATCTTTAATGACTTTAGATCCGTTGTCACCAAGGCGCTTAGCAATCGCATCAACAATCGCCCCGCTGCCCTGATGCAAGCAAAACGCATCCACTTCATCCATATTCATCTGCAACTCATCCAGCACTTCTTGCATATGCGGAATAATTTTCAAACAGGCAAAGTTAAATACTTGGCGGCCATTCATATGGAAGTTGCCGTCCTTAACCACAAGGTACTCAGCACCACCACCATCACCACCAAATCGAGCCGGTCCCAACTCCCAAACTGGATCTTCAGTGATCCAGGTCGCAGTTGCTGCATCACCAAACAATAACGTGGTCATACGATCAGCGCGATCAACTATTTTCGAGTACGGATCGGCTGTGACTAAAATGGCATTTTTAAGCCCTGTGGCCTGCATAAAACCTTTAAGTACATACAGGCCATACACATAACCCGAACAACCCAGCGACACATCAAAGCAGGCGGCATGGGTCGGCAGACCCAACTTATGCTGAACAATCGCTGAGGTGTGCGGCAGGCCTTCAGCATCACCATTTTGCGTAACTATGACTAACGCCTGCACATCTTCGAGTTTTAAATCGGGATTTTTCGCCAATAGATTCTGTACAGCACGCACGGATAAATCTGAGGTTTCTTCATTGTCTGCTTTCACAGACAATGTCGTTGTGCCTAATTTATTCTGCACAAACTCTGCATCGCGCTCAAAGCTTAGCGCTTGCGCGATATTATCAATTCTGCCTTCCGGGATGTAACTTGCAATACTGCGTATGCCAATCATCGTGCATCTTCCACGTTAAAAGCCGCCTTATATGACCACCAACCCAGTGCTCGACTTAAGAGTCACTGTCGGATAAAAAAATACGCGCATTGCTGCACGTTTTCTGCGGGTGGCCAAACCTCAAATTCTGTTCCAGCTATGACGCACCACAATAGCCTGACGACACATTGCATGCTATAGGCAAAAGGGCGTAAGCAGTTAAATTAACATAATCAGCCAGCACTATAACACTGCATCGCCTGTCATCTGCCCAGCAAACGCGTATATCCTGCCCATGACATTCACTCAGCAACGGTCTTTGCAATGACAGTTTTGACCCACACTATAGCCTTACCCGCTAACTATCAAAGCACCGCCTTTTTAAGCTTTCATCAACGTGACAGCCAACAACTGGCCGAACGGGTCAGCGCTAACACCCTTGAAAAAGGCTTAATCTGGGCGCAGCAACCGGCCTGTTTATCTATCCGTTTCACGCCCGCACACGCTCACGCACAACTGCAGTTTGCCGCGCAACAAAGCATCCCTGCCCATGCGCTAAAGCACTGGCCCGCTTGGCTGGAGTATTTTTTAGGCCTGCAACAACCGATTAAGGCGTTTCTTGCACAGCATCAACAGCATCCTGAGTTAGGTGCGTTATTGCGCCAGCAGCCAGGCTTACGCGTAGCACAAACCAGCAGTCCCTTTGAGGCGCTAAGCTGGGCGATTATCGGGCAACAAATTAGCGTAACGGCAGCATTAAATATACGTCGCCGCTTTATTCAGCTGGCCGGCGTGCAGCATGCATCAGGACTCTACTGTTATCCGGATGCGCTAGGTGTCGCCGCCCTATCCATTGAGCAGTTACGCAGTGTTGGCTTGTCCTTCAATAAAGCACGTGCCATAGCACAGGTCAGTCAGTTACTCAGCAGCCAAAGACTACTCTTTCCAGATCAGGTGAATGCAGACACTATTGCACAGCTCAGCGCAGAGCTACTGGCAATTCCAGGCATCGGTCCTTGGACGGTTAATTACACGCTGATGCGTGGTTTTGCTTGGCTAGATGGTTCGCTGCACGGCGACGCCGCGGTACGCCGCTATCTACAGGTGCTGCTCAACACCGAGCAACTCAGCGCTAAGCAAACCGAGCAATGGCTCGCGCAATTCTCACCATGGCGCGCCTTAGTTGCCGCACATCTATGGCAGTCACAAGGTTTTAGCGGTTAAGCATTTTCTAGCGCCGGTTATGGCATAATGGCCTTCTTTTTTGTCTGTTTAAGCCCATGACACACGTCCCTGACCGCCTATTTAACACTCCGCTCGCGCAAGTCCCCGACTTTACTTTTAATGAAGATGTGGTGCGCGTTTTTCCCGATATGATTAAGCGCTCGGTGCCGGGCTACCCCACTATTGTGGAAAACACTGGCGTGCTGGCCGCGCAATTTGCCCAGCCCAACAGCACCTTATATGACCTGGGCTGCTCACTGGGCGCTGTCACTCAAGCCATGCGCCGCCATGTCAGCCACAGTGGTTGTAAGGTGATTGCGGTGGATAATTCTGCCGCCATGGTTGAGCGCTGCCGTGAGCACCTCAATGCGCAGGATGCGATGTTTCAAGAGCTGCTGGCGGTGGAGGTGATTGAGGCGGATATTCTCAGTTTAGAGCTGCAGCCCACCTCTTTAGTGGCGATGAACTTCACCCTGCAATTTATTGCCCCTGAGCAGCGTTTAGAATTACTGCAAAAGATTCACCGTGCTTTGCTGCCCGCGGGGGCGCTGATTTTGTCAGAAAAATTGCGTTTTAATGATCCAGCTGAGCATGAGATGCTCAATGAATTGCATCTGGCCTTTAAACGCGCCAATGGTTACAGCGAGCTGGAAATCGCGCAAAAACGCCGCGCCATTGAAAAAATCATGCTGCCTGACAGCCTTGAAGAAAACCGTGAGCGTTTATACAGCGCCGGTTTTAGCAAGGTTGTTGTGTGGTTCCAGTGTTTTAACTTTGCCTCTTTGATTGCCATCCCATGATTGATTACACCCCGCTCGTCCAGCAACTGGCCAACACGCCCTTACAAGACTGGGCACAGCGCATTCAACAGCAGTTTGATGATCTCTACGCCATCAGCCACGGTGATTTGCCGCGCTGGAGCGCCGCTGTGGACGCCCTGCCGCCGCTCATCCCAACCACCCGCGAACTGACGCGCGAGTTTCGTCTCGACGGCCCCTGCAGCGCCGCTGAGCGTGAACAACTGCACAGCGCTCTGCAGGGTTTAATCCCTTGGCGCAAAGGCCCTTTTCATCTGTTTGATCTGCATCTGGATACCGAATGGCGTTCCGACTGGAAATGGGATCGGGTCAGCCCGCATTTGGATTTAACTGATAAACGCATTTTAGATGTCGGCTGCGGCAATGGCTATTACATGTGGCGCATGCTCGGCGCGGGTGCCAAGACGGTGGTCGGGGTTGATCCCAACTGGTTATTCTTCTGCCAATTTCAGGCGATGCGGCGCTTTTTCGACGCACCACCCGTTTGGCATTTGCCCTTCACCTTAGAAGATTTGCCGGCCAAGCTGGAAGGCTTTGATACGGTCTTTTCCATGGGTGTGCTCTACCACCGTAAATCACCCATTGATCATTTACTGGCCTTGAAAGATTGCTTAGTCAGTGGTGGTGAGCTGGTACTAGAAACCTTAGTCATCGAAGGCGATGCTAACCAAGTCTTAGTTCCCGAGGACCGCTACGCGAAAATGCGCAATGTGTGGTTTCTCCCCTCAGTCGCTGCTTTAGAGCGCTGGCTGCGCCGCGCCGGCTTTCAAGAGGTGCGCTGCGTCGACGTCAGCCACACCTCCTGCGACGAACAACGCTCCACCGATTGGATGAAATACCATTCACTGGCCGACTTTCTCGACCCGGAAGACCCCAGCACAACCCTCGAAAGCCTGCCCGCGCCGATGCGCGCGGTGCTCGTGGCGCGTAAGCCTTAGGCGCGCACCCGTGCCAACGGAAATAAGCGCTTAAAGTTGTCTGTGGTTTGCGCGGCCAGCTCTTCATAGGGCACGCCGCGCAATTCTGCGACAAATTTTGCCACATCCTCCACATACTCAGGAAAGTTGGGCCGGCCCCGGTGTGGAATCGGCGCTAAATAGGGCGAGTCGGTTTCCACTAAAATACGATCACTGGGCACTTGCAAGGCCACTTCACGCAAGGCCTCAGCATTACGGAAGGTCACTATCCCTGAAAAGGAAATGTAATAGCCCAAATCCAAGGCGGCTTTCGCCATCGGCCAATCTTCAGTAAAACAATGCATCACCCCTGCCTGCGGCAAGGCGGCTTCACGCAATAAATCCAAGGTATCTTGTTTAGCTTCACGGGTATGCACCACCACCGGCTTGCCCGACTGACGCGCGGCCTCCAAATGCAAACGAAAGGAGTCCTGCTGCATCTGCGCAGTTTCCGCTTGGTAGTGATAATCCAAGCCGGTCTCACCCACAGCGACCACACCCGGATGGTCCAGCTCATCGAGCAACCACTGCAGAGTCGGCTCACTGCCGCGGGTTAGATCCAAGGGATGCACGCCGACTGAGCAATCGACATCGGCATAACGCTGGGTAAAGGCGCGCACTGTGGGTGCATTTTCCACACTGATACCAATGCACAGAAAATGCCCCACACCCCGCTCACGCGCAGCCTGCAAAGCGCTATCAAGGCAGCCATCGTAAGCGGTTAAATCAAGGCGATCGAGGTGACAATGTGAATCAATAAGCATAGTGACATTCATCGCAAAAAAAAAGACAAGACACACTCTATCAGGCCAACACTCTACATCGTATGAGTAGGACGCTCTGACTTAAGCACACCGGCTAAATAGGTTTCAATTTTATTGCGAGCAACAATATCACCCTCATTAAATTGCACACCCACACCCGCCGCACGATTACCTTGTGCGCCACGCGGCGTAATCCAAACCACCTTACCCGCGACGGGAAGCTTTTCTGGCTCTTCCATCAGGTTCAGCAGCATAAACACCTCATCATCCAACTTGTACTCTTTGTTAGTCGGGATAAAAAGGCCGCCATTTTTGATAAAAGGCATATAAGCCGCATAAAGCACCGAAGTGTCTTTAATGGTTAGCGACAAAATACCATGACCTGGAGCTAAATTAGGGGGTAAATTCATAGCACCTTCCTTATATGTCAGTAAGCCACTGATTCTAGTACCTGCAGGTAAACACACGCCAGCGCAGTGTGCTGATTATACGCATAGATAGACAGGCTCAGCGTGGCAACAACGCCTGCCAACGCACTAACAAACCTTCCAGTAATAAATCAGCACGCAATGGCGCACGGCGCAAAACTTTTTGCCGATGCTCCAGCAGCCAATCTTGCGTCTCAAGCAAGAGCGCTAACGGCGCTCTTGGCGCAACATGTTTTAACACCACACCCATATCGGGCAAGCCAAGCTGGCTCTCATCTTCACTGATCTTGTAGCGCAGAATTAACTGCGCCCACTGACAAAACCAATCAAAGAGCAACTCAGGCGGAATTTTCGCCCATGCCAAGGCCAAGTCACTGGGGCTGCTTTGCTGCTTAAATAATTGTTTCACCCCAGTAACCACCTGCTCACGAATGGCCAACACATCAACATGTAAGAGCTTTTGTGCATTAAGTGGCGAACCTGAGGCCAGCGCCAGCAAAGTACGGCATTGCTCTTCACTTAACTCAGATTGCTGTTGCAGCCATTGCACACTCTCGGCCTCGCTCGGCAGCGGGCAAACTTGCAAGACACAACGACTTTTAATCGTTGGCAGCAAAAAGCTAAATTGGTGACTGATCAGTAAAAAAATGGTGGAGCCAGCCGGTTCTTCCAGACTTTTTAATAAGGCATTGGCAGAACCTGTGGTCATGGCCTCGGCAGGTTCAACAATCACTACTTTACGCCCGCCTTGCTGCGAGGTTTGCAGGATTTTCGCCACCAAGGCACGTACGCTCGCAATTAAAATCCCTTTACCCTCTTCTTCTGGCTCCAATCGAGCCAAGTCCGGGTGGGTATCTGCAGCATACAATTTACACGCGGAGCATTGCCCGCACGCCTGCTCTGACTGCGGCGCTTTACAGAGCAAAAACTGTGCAAAATGCTCCGCTAAGGCACGTTTACCACTGCCGGCGGGGCCATGCAATAAATAGGCATGAGCCTGCTGACTGCGGCCAGCCAGTGACTGCCAGAGACCGGCCTGCCACGGATACAGATTATTGCTCACGCGCACGGTCCATAATTTCAACCAGGTGCACATCCAAACTTTTTTGCACATCCGCCAAGGCCTGCTGAGCATTAACCCTGCGAAAGCGCACGGGATCATTTTCAGCACGCTGCAAATAAGACTGGCGAACCTTTTCAAAGAAATCCTGCTGTTCTTGTTCAAAACGGTCTAATTTACCGCGAGCCACTGCGCGGGCCATACCATCCGCCACTGGCAAATCAAACAGCAAGGTCAGATCCGGGCGCAAATCCCCCTGTACAAACTGCTCTAGCTGCGCAATCCGTGCACAATCTAAACCCCGCCCGCCGCCTTGGTAAGCATAGGTTGCATCGGTAAAGCGGTCACAAATCACAATATGTCCGGCGGCTAAAGCAGGCAAAATCACTTGTGCTAAATGCTGGGCGCGGGCGGCAAACATTAAAAGCAGCTCGGTATCCACCGACATGCTTTCCGCATGCGGGGCTAATAAAATATCGCGTATTTGTTCAGCCAAGGCAGTGCCGCCCGGCTCACGGGTCAAAGTCACAGAAAAACCTTGCGCTTGCAATTGCTCAGCAAGGTAGGCTCGATTAGTAGTTTTACCCGCACCTTCAGGGCCTTCTAAGGTAATAAACAATCCAGGCATGATAAGAATCCTTATTGAGCGGCTGGCGCAGGGCTGGAACGGTAGTCCGCACGACGCTTAATTTGGTAGTCACGTACGGCTTTATTATGCTCAGCCAGCGTATTAGAAAACACATGACTGCCGTCACCGCGCGCGACAAAATATAAACTTTTACCCTCTTTAGGATGCAGCGCAGCATAAATCGCTTCGCGCCCCACCATGGCAATCGGGGTTGGCGGCAATCCAGCAATCACATAAGTATTGTAGGCGCTGGGACGGCGTAAATCGGCTCGGGTAATTTTTCCAGTGTAGCGCTCGCCCATCCCATAAATCACCGTGGGATCAGTCTGCAAGAGCATACCAATGGCTAAACGGCGAATAAACACCCCAGCAATTTCATCGCGCTCGTGGGCCACGCCAGTTTCTTTTTCAATAATCGAGGCCATAATCAAAGCGTCGTCGGCATTTTTATAAGGTAAATGATCGGCACGCTGCGCCCATTCTGCGGCCAATACTTTCTGTAAGCGCTGATTGGCTTGGCGTAAAATATCCAGATCCGTTTGTCCGCGGACAAAGTTATAGGTATCGGGGAAGAAACGCCCTTCTGGATGCAGATTGGCTTGCCCCAGCGTGCGCATCAACTCGCTATCGCTCAGCTCAGCAATAGTCTGCTGTAACTTGTCTTGCTGGGCTAAGGCGCTGCGCACTTGCTTAAAGTTCCAGCCTTCGACCAGTGTCACGCGGTATTGCAAGATATCGCCGGTGCGCCACTTCTCTAATAGCTGCGCCACCGTCATGGCCGGCAGTAATTGATACTCACCACTGTGTAAAGGCTGCTCATAGCCTTGCAAGCGCCAGGCTAAGCGCAACCACACAGCGCCGCGTAAGGTACCCTGACGCTCCAACTGCAAGAGCAAACCGTTCGGCGTACTGCCAGCCGGTACGTTCAGGATCTGCTCAGCGTCAATCTGCAAAGGCTGTTCAAGCGCTTCACGCTGCATCCAAAACAGCCCAGCCACTGCTGTTGCTAGCAGCAGACAGCCACTCAAAAATAAAATTGCTAACTTACGCAGCACGGCTATCCATCCACTAAATCTTTAATAAGGTCTTGCAGTTTACGAGTGAGCGGGCCGATCGACCAGTGTTGTGTTGCATAGCGTCGCACTGGCCAAATGCCGTAGAGGCTATTACAGGTCAACACTTCATCGGCTTGCAATAATTGCTGCACAGCGATATCACATACAACCGTCTCAATACCTGCCGCCTCCGCACGCGCTAACAGCTCAGCACGCATCACGCCAGCGACACCAGAGCGATGCAAAGCAGGTGTCAGCAACTGCTGTTTGTGTACGATAAAAATATTACTAAATACTCCATCAATCACACGTTTTTGCCTATCCAGCAGTACACCTTCTGCATAGGCAGGGTCTGACCACTCGGCCCGAGCCAAGACTTGTTCTAATCGATTGAGGTGTTTTAATCCAGCTAAAAGCGGCTGCTGACTCAGGCGCAACTGACAGGCAAACAATTGAATGCCTTGCTGCGCATGGCTAGAAGGCCATTGCGGGAGTCCTGACGCTTGTAGAATCCGCTGCGGTACACAGGGTTCAGGCATGCTGTAACCACGCTGGCCCGCACCACGAGTCAGAATTAACTTACAGACCCCATCACCCAGCTGCTGCATATAGGCGAGCAATTCGCCACGCAACACCTGCATATCGCAAGGAATCAGTAAGCGCTGACAGCCTTCGTGCAAGCGGGCTAAATGTCGCTCCAATAAAGCCGCGCGCCCATTGCGAACTTTAATGGTCTCAAATAGACCATCACCATAAGCCAAACCACGGTCAGCCAGCGCAAGACAATCTGCCGGCTGACCGTTAACCCAGGCTTGCACGTCTAGCTGTACCGCCGCAGTAGCAGCGAGCCATTAGTACCACCAAAACCAAAGGAGTTGGACAGTACCGCATCAATCTTCATCGGCTGTGCTTGGTTGGCGACAAAGTTTAAGTCGCAGCCTTCACCCGGCTGATCCAAATTGATGGTCGGCGGTGCGACTTGATCGCGAATCGCTAAAACACTGAAAATCGCTTCAACCGCACCCGCTGCACCCAATAAGTGTCCAGTCATGGATTTGGTCGAGCTCACAGCTAAAGCCTGCGCATGATCGCTAAACACCGTTTTCAGTGCATTGACTTCAGCCAAGTCACCGGCCAGCGTCGAGGTACCGTGTGCATTCACATACTGCACTTGGTCGGGACGCATACCGGCATCACGCAGCGCATTCGCCATACAACGCGCGGCGCCATCGCCCTTCTCCGGTGGCGAGGTCATATGATAGGCATCAGCACTCATACCAAAGCCTGCCACTTCCGCATAAATCGTTGCTCCACGCGCTTTAGCATGCTCCAGCTCTTCAAGGATCACCGCACCCGCACCGTCGGCTAAGACAAAACCATCACGCTCAGCATCCCAAGGGCGGCTCGCCGCCTGTGGATCATCATTGCGCGTGGAAAGTGCACGTGACGCCGCAAAACCACCCAAGCCTAAGCCACAAGCAGCCATTTCAGCACCACCGGCCAGCATCACATCCGCTTCGCCATAGACAATATTACGCGCCGCCATACCAATACTATGCGTACCTGTGGTGCAAGCTGTAGCGATTGCATAGTTAGGGCCTTGTAAACCCAACTGGATCGACAACACACCAGAGATCATATTGATAATAGAGCCTGGCACGAAAAATGGTGAAATACGTCGAGGACCTTGCTCTGTTAAAGTTTTGCTGGTGTTTTCAATATTGGTCAGTCCACCAATACCTGAACCCATCACCACACCAATGCGTTCACGATTGGCATCAGTCACTTCAAGGCCTGAGTCTTGCATGGCCTGTAAGCCAGCGGCGAGACCATATTGAATAAACAAGTCTAAGCGGCGCGCATCTTTGGCGGGCATATACTGTTCAATATCAAAACCTTTGATTGAGCCACCAAAACGTGTTGAAAAAGCCTCAACGTTCATATGTTCAATCGTACTGATACCGCTTTTACCAGCTAGGATGCCAGACCAGCTTTGCGCGACATCAATACCTAGTGGGGACAGCATGCCTATCCCAGTAACTACGACACGTCTACGCGACATGGCGACAACCTCTTGTTAATGTAAAATATGCTGTACAAAAAAAAGCCGCACACTCGTAACAAGTCGCGCGGCTTTCGCTGTTGCAAAGAAACCGTTTACATTACTGCGCGTGAGCGTTGATGTAGTCGATTGCTTCTTGAACAGTGGTGATTTTCTCAGCTTTTTCATCTGGGATTTCAGTCTCGAACTCTTCTTCAAGAGCCATTACCAACTCAACTGTATCCAATGAATCCGCGCCCAAATCATCAACAAAAGATGCGCTGTTCGTCACATCTTCTGCTTTGGCACCTAATTGCTCAGCAACGATTTTTTTAACGCGTTCTTCAATAGTGCTCATACTGTGTATCACTCCTAAATGGAAAAACTGGACAACCCAAGCTGCCGCTTTGTATAAAAGGGTTTGCGCATTTTAAGCGAACTGCTTGCCCTTTGCGAACCACTTATTTGATCTATTTGTGCGTTGCATCAGGCGCAGCATAAATAGTTCTAATATTATAAACTGCAATTATGACTGAAAATACGACACTTCGGTCATATTAACAGTCATCTTAACTCATATACATGCCACCATTCACCGGAATCGTTGCTCCAGTGACATAAGAAGCCTGTTCTGATGCAAGAAAACCCACTACGTTGGCGATTTCTTGCGCTTGACCCAAACGTCCTAAAGGAATTTGTGTCAGTAAGGCATCACGCTGCGCTTCAGGCAGCTCACGGGTCATATCAGTATCAATAAAACCAGGCGCTACCGCATTGACCGTGATGGAGCGTGAGCCCACTTCACGTGCTAGAGCGCGGCCAAAACCTTCCAGCCCAGCTTTTGCTGCAGCGTAGTTTACTTGACCTGCGTTACCCATTGCACCTACCACAGAGCCAATACTGATAATTCGGCCCCAGCGTGCTTTGGTCATTCCGCGTAAAACGGCTTTGGTCATGCGATATAAACTGTGCAAATTGGTATCAAGCACATCAAACCATTCGTCGTCTTTCATCCGCAGCATTAGATTATCACGGGTAATACCTGCGTTATTGACTAGAATCAGTGGTGCACCAAACTCTGTTTGGATGCGCTCAAGGGTCGCAGCCACAGACTCAGCATCACACACATTAAGCAGCATACCGGTGCCTTGAATACCCTTATCTTGCAGTACCTGACTGATGCTTTGCGCACCTTTTTCAGAGGTCGCAGTACCAATAACAATAGCACCTTGCGCACCCAATTGCAGGGCAATGGCTTGACCAATACCACGGCTTGCACCGGTGACCAAGGCCACTTTACCTTGTAAGCTCATGTTCATCTCCATTTCAAAGCTGCGCAGCTTTCGCTGCAGCAAAGGCTTCGGGGGTCTCTAAATTATAGGTATTTACGCCTTTAATACAGCGTTTGTTAAGGCCGGACAGGACTTTACCTGGTCCACACTCAACCACGTCAGTGACACCTTGTGCAGCTAAACACACCATCGACTCAACCCAGCGTACCGGACTATACAATTGCGCTAAGAGATTTTGTTCTAAAACAGCTAAATCAGTGACCACTTCAGCGGTGACGTTTTGCACTAGGGCAATTTTAGGCTGCTGCCATTGAATTGCAGCTAAAGCCTGAGCAAATTTCTCAGCCGCCGGCTGCATCAAGGCACAATGCGAAGGTACGCTGACCGGCAAGGCCAATGCACGCTTAGCGCCGCGCGCTTTACACGCGACAATCGCACGCTCAACCGCTGCCGCAGCACCAGCAATGACCACTTGGCCCGGCGCATTAAAATTCACTGCGCTCACCACTTCACCTTCTGCAGCCTCCGCACAAGCGGCCTGCACATCAGCATCATCTAAGCCTAAAATAGCGGCCATGCCACCGGTGCCTGCCGGTACGGCTTCTTGCATTAACTGACCACGCAGCTCAACTAAGCGCACCGCATCAGCCAAGGTCAAGCTACCCGCCGCAACCAGCGCTGAGTATTCACCTAAACTGTGCCCTGCTACATAAGCAGGCAATGCCGTTGATTGAGCGACCCACACACGCCATAAGGCAATCGATGCAGTTAAAATCGCAGGCTGGGTTTTATCGGTTTGATTCAATACGTCGGCTGGGCCTTGCTGAGTTAACGCCCAAAGATCGTAGCCTAAAGCAGCGGATGCCTCGGCAAAGGTATCAAGCACAATGGACTCTGCAGCACCCATGTCTGCCAGCATGCCAACGGCTTGCGAGCCTTGGCCGGGGAATACAAACGCAAGAGAAGCCTTCATAAAAATAGTTACCTGTCATTCAATAAAGGAAGTTTGCCACGCATAGTATGCCAATAACAAACCGACTATTGGATGATAAGCTTTATCCATCCGTCACACTTTATCTATATATTGCTGCACGGCACTCGATTTAAGTGCCACTCAACCCTTGCAAATGTGCCTGCAAGCGCTCCACTAATCTTTCTTGGGTAGCAACATAGGCGACGCTAATAGCGGCCTGAAAAGCATCTTGCGAGGCGTTACCATGACTTTTCACCACCACACCATCAACACCCAACAAGCACGCACCATTATAGCGCTCGGGGGCCAACTCTGAACGTAAGACCTTTAACAAAGGTGCGGCCAACCAGGCTAATAACCACGCACGCAAACCACGACCTAAACGTTGCTTGATGCGTGCCGCGATCATTTGAGCCAGACCTTCGCTGGACTTGAGCAAGACATTACCGACAAAACCATCACAGACCACTACATCAGCATCGCCACGGAACACACCATCGCCTTCCACGTAGCCAATATAATTGATATGCGGCATCGCCTGTAATTCTGCCGCGGCCAACTTAACTTGCTGATTACCTTTATTGGCTTCGCGACCTACATTGAGTAGCGCAACGCGCGGCTGAGCCAGACCTTGAATCTGCACAGCAGCCGAGCCCATTAAGGCAAACTGCACCAACTGCTGGGCACTGACATCAACATTCGCACCTAAATCGAGCAAATGTGTTGCACCGGTCAGGGTCGGCAAAGCGGTCATAATGGCCGGCCGATCAATATGAGGTAAAGGATTTAAAATATGTTTAGCCAAAGCCATTAAAGCGCCGGTATTACCCGCACTGACACAGGCTTGCACCTGTTTATCACGCAATAATTGCAAGGCAACGCGCATCGATGAGTCAGGTTTATGACGCAAGGCATGCACAGGCAAATCAGTCATCGATATGCTTTCACTGGCGTGTTGTATCACTAACCGTGAATAATCGACTTGAGGGCATTGAGCCAGAACTGACTCAATAATCGCTGAATCACCGACCAACACCAAATGCAGATCCGGATATTCAAGCAAACTTTTTACAGACGCAGAAACAATAAGACGGGGACCATAGTCCCCGCCCATTGCATCAACTGCTATCGCTGAACCGGTCAAGGTTTACTCAGCAGAATCCTTCGCGATCACTTGACGTCCACGGTAAACACCTTCTGGTGATACGTGGTGACGTAAACGCATTTCGCCGGTGCTTTGCTCTACAGTCAAAGTACTTGCGGTAAGCGCATCATGTGAACGACGCATGTCACGCGCTGAGCGTGATTTCTTACTTTTCTGAACAGCCATAATTACTAACTCCTAAACGTTTGGGTCACGCTTTAACTGCGCCAATACACTGAACGGGTTGGACCTTTTAACCGCATTCTTGCTCGTCTCGGACTCTAGGAGTCCAGCCGGTTGCTGGCATTCTTCAGGTGGATGCATCGGGACAATGGGTAAAGTAAGCAAAAGCTCATCTTCAATCAATGCCAATAAATCTAAAGGCTCTTCACCTACTTCAAGTACGTCATACCCTTTAGGCATATGGAGCGCATCTGTGCCAGGTGTAACGACAGCATACAGAAACTCACCGCTAACAGGTATAACCGCTTCATCCAAGCAACGCTGGCAGATCATCCTAACCTCCGACTCAAGTTTAAGCTGCACTACTACAACTTTCTGCTCGTCGCGGCTAAAGTCAAACGCTACCCGAACGTGTCCGGCAGAATCTGTCAGCAATTCGCAGACCCTAGAAAAATCAGACAGAGGCAGCTCACCAGTTAAGGTGATACCACGATCTGCAAGTTTCCGCGGATCAACGTGAGGGGGAATCGGTCCATTTATCATAGGCGCGATATTCTATGGATAGACTTGGCAACTGTCAAAGGATATTGTCCTTATAGAGGATTGAATCACTGCCTCGCTGGTAAAAGGCGAGGCACATTGTAGGGGGCGATGGTACGGTTCGGCGCAGCAAAGTAAATATTGTTTCTACGCTGATGTATTATATGCCAAACTTAAACTGTAGAAATTATTTTATAAGGTCTTATGTCCACTCTGCTTTCTAGTCTACTCGCTGCATTTTTTTATGGCGCGACCTGCTTATACTTGGTGAACTGCTTATCGCGGCGTGCACCCTTTAATAAAGCAGTGGTTGCCAGCCTGTCCTTGATTGGCTTTGCTGCGCACGGCATCCACTTATTTACCCTGCTGCTGTCTGAGCAAGGTCTGTTTTTAAGTCTGTTTAATGCCTCCAGCTTAATCGCCTTTTCAATTATCGGCTTAGTTCTCTTGTGCCTAACCCGCATAGCGGTGCACATACTTCTGTTGCCATTACTCAGCCTAGGTGCTGCGACAGTGGTCTGCGCACAGTTTTTGCCGCAAGGAAATCTGCAGCCGATTAATGAAGCCCCCGGTATCTTGGCGCATATTCTATTTTCGATTCTGGCCTACGGCATGATCACCATTGCTGTATTCCAGTCTATGATTCTGCTCATTCAAGACCAACAGTTACGCAAGCGGCCTGTCTCTACTCTAATTAAGCACTTCCCGCCTCTGCAAAGCATGGAAAGCCTACTGTTTGGCTTTTTATGGGCAGGCTGGCTGCTACTCTCCTTATCTCTAGTCACCGGCTGGATGTTTCTTGATAACTTGTTCGCTCAACACTTGGTCCACAAAACCTTGCTGTCATGCATCGCGTGGCTGGTTTTCGGCACTCTTTTATGGGGTCGCCATCAGCTTGGCTGGCGCGGACATAAAGCGATTCGCTGGACCATCGCTGGCTTTTTCTTACTGATGCTGGCCTACTTTGGCAGCAAATTAGTCCGTGAATTTATTCTAGTTATTTGAGGCGCCTTGCTTGTGGACGATATGCATATCAGCTATCTATTAGGTTTGCTGGTCTTTTTGATTATGTGCTCTGCGTTTTTTTCCAGCTCTGAAACGGGCTTACTAACTTTAAACCGCTACAGGCTTCGCCACCTGAGTCGCGAAGGCCATCGCGGCGCACAACGCGCTCAGCGCTTACTGAGCACACCTGATCGTTTACTGGGCACGATTTTAGTCGGCAACAACGTAGTCAATATTCTCGCAGCCTCGATTGCTACTGTTATTGCCGTGGATCTCTGGGGCGACGCGGGTGTAGTGATTGCTACCACGGCGCTGACTATTGTGATTCTGATTTTTGGTGAAATCACCCCAAAAACCTTGGCAGCGTTACGCCCCGAGCTGATCGCCTTCCCGGCCAGTCGTGTTATTTTTCTCTTAATGACGCCGCTGCATCCCATTGTTTGGCTCACTGGCGCCATCAGTAATAGCTTGCTGCGTTTATTTGGCGTGGATCCGCGCCACCATTTATCGGAAAGTCTCTCCACCGAAGAGCTGCGCAGCGTGGTACGTGAGGCAGGACAAGAACTGCCCGACAACCGTCAAGATATGCTGCTTGGTATCCTTGACCTTGAGCGCGTGACGGTCAATGACATTATGATCCCGCGCAATGAAGTGTTCGGCATAGACCTCAACAGCAGCCTAGATCAGATCATCTGGCAATTGCGCACCACCACACATACACGCTTGCCTTTGTACCGAGAAAACATCAACCAAATTATTGGTGTGATTCATATGCGCCAAATTGCGCGCTTATTAACCCTCAATAAGCTCACCCATGATGATTTGCAAGAAGCCTGTAGCGACCCTTATTTTGTTCCAGAAAGCACACCTCTTTCCACCCAACTGCTGAATTTTCAAAAGCATAAGCGCCGTATTGGTATTGTGGTGGATGAATATGGTGACGTTGAAGGGATTGTCACTCTAGAAGATATTCTGGAAGAAATTGTCGGCGAATTTAGCGGTCACGACCGTCGCGCCACCCCAGAAATTCGTCAACTCAGTGACGGCAGTTACACCATTGATGGTGCCGCTTATATTCGTGATATTAACAAAGCGCTGGACTGGGATTTACCCAGTGACGGGCCAAAAACCCTCAATGGTTTAATCACTGAAATTCTCGAGTTTATCCCAGAAGGCGCGGTCTGTATTCAGGTTGGCCCTTACTATGTAGAAACCCTAGAGATCAAAGATAACCGAGTCAGCCGCGCCCGCTTATGGGGCAGCGAGTAACTCGGTCACTGACAGGGTCTACGCCAACTCGATATTGAGGCTGCGCACCACCTGCAAGGCTTTTTCACGCGCAGCCTCAATATTAGCCGCTTGCGCCAAGGCCACACCCATACGGCGCTCGCCTTCAACGGCGGGCTTACCAAACAAGCGTAGCGCGGTATCCGGCTGTTGCAAGGCATGCGCCAAACCAGAAAAAGCTGTTTGCATGGAATGCCCTTTGACCAAAACCACCGCCGAGGCTGTTGCCCCCAGCTGCCGGATCGCTGGAATTGGCAAACCTAAAATAGCCCGCGCATGCAGAGCAAACTCAGACAAGTCTTGTGACATCAAGGTGACTAAGCCGGTATCGTGTGGACGCGGCGATACTTCGCTAAACCAGACCTGATCACCTTTAACAAACAGCTCGACACCAAACACACCACGCCCACCCAAAGCATCAGTAATGCTTTGCGCGATACGCTGAGCTTCAGCCAATGCGGTCGCATTCATCACCTGCGGCTGCCAGGATTGCACATAGTCGCCACGCTCTTGCAGATGACCAATAGGCTGACAAAAGCTGGTGCCATCAATATGGCGTACGGTCAGCAAGGTAATTTCATAGTCAAAATCAATAAAGCCTTCAACAATGACCCGTCCCGCGCCAGTACGACCACCCTCTTGGGCAACCTGCCATGAGGTGTCGAGATCAGCCGAGCTGTGCAACACGCTTTGCCCTTTACCAGACGAACTCATCAACGGCTTAACCACGCACGGATAGCCGACCTGCTCAACACCGGCACAATACTCAGTGTAATTATCAGCAAAGCAATAGGCTGAGGTCGGCAGCGCCAACTCTTCTGCGGCAAGACGACGAATACCCTCACGATCCATGGTCAACTGCGCCGCACGTGCAGTCGGGATCACAGTAAAGCCTTCAGTTTCTAAAGCCACTAAAGTCGCGGTGGCAATCGCTTCGATCTCTGGAACGATATAGTGCGGCTGCTCCAACTCAATCACCGCACGTAAAGCGGCATCATCCAGCATATTGATCACATGACTGCGATGCGCCACGTGCATGGCCGGTGCATTGGCATAACGATCAACCGCGATCACCTCAACACCAAAGCGTTGCAGCTCAATGGCCACTTCTTTACCCAGCTCACCTGAACCACAGAGTAAAACACGGACTGCGCTAGCAGAAAGCGGTGTTCCTATACGGGGCATTGCATATCCTCATCAATTAACTCAGTAAACCTTGCTCGCGAGCGCGCTGCTCAATTTTCTCAAGCACCACGCGTCGCTCGTCATTCGTCATCTTGCCCCAACGACTGATCTCATCACCGGTGCGTTGGCAGCCCATGCATATATCGTCAATATCTAACGCACATAAACTCACGCAAGGTGATTTGATCGGTTTTTCAGGAGGCTTAGGGGGTATCGTCATTATCTACCTGTAACTGTTCAGCATAACGCTGAGCATTATGCACATAATGCAGCGCATTGGCTTCTAGCATGCTTTTTTGCTGCTCGGTCAACTCGCGCACCACTTTACCGGGCGAGCCCATCACCAGACTGCCATCGGGGATGTCTTTGCCTTCAGCAATCAAACTATTGGCGCCAATAATGCAGTGCTTGCCAATTTTCGCACCATTAAGAATCACCGCACCAATCCCAATTAAGCTGTGATCACCAACAGTACAGCCATGCAGCATGGCATTATGACCAACAGTGACGCCCTTGCCTAACGTCAGCGGCCAACCCATATCGGTGTGCATCACAGTGCCATCTTGTACGTTACTGTTCTCGCCAATATGGATTAACTCATTATCGCCGCGTAATACAGCACCAAACCAGACGCTGGCACCGGCGTCTAAGCGCACCTTACCAATCACTGCTGCAGTAGGAGCGATCCAACTGTCGGGATGCGCATCAACTCGGCTATCTGCTAAACGGTATTTCATTGGTGATTCCTTTTATGATTATTATTTAAAGTTCTTTTTTACTTAATTGGGGCGGCTGATTCAGAATAATCTGCGTGTCATAGACTAAATTCACCAACTCGACCACCATAATGGCAGTTAATCCCCAAATTTTATAACCGGCAAAATGGTAACTTGGCACATACCAAGCACAGCCTAAATAATCGATGCGGTGAGTGGTCTGACGTGGGTCACTGGCAAAAAAATCTAAGGGCACGGAAAACACTGAGTCAATTTCATCAGCATTTGCTCGGTATTCTACATAGTCGGGAACAAAGCCAACATAAGGTGTCACTTTAACTCCGTGGCGCGAGACCACCTCACTCAAAGACCCCACCACTTCAACCAAACCCGGCGCAAGCCCCACTTCTTCATGGGCCTCACGCAGTGCAGTACGAATCAAATCAGTATCTTCAGGATCACGTTGGCCACCCGGAAAAGCAACTTCACCTCCGTGAGTGGATAGATTTTTAGCACGTAAAGTGAGCACTAACTCAGGATTTTCATTACGCGTAAGCGGCATCAATACCGCTGCTTCGCGGGCATACGACGGCAGCGCTAAAGCTCGGGGAGTATAGTTTTGTATACGTTGCACAACATTATCTAACATAGGCATGCTCTATACCTCGATGGATAATCATCATGCCAGAACCCTGCGCTACACCCAAGTGACTTATCTATTGCGAGAGCAAAAGTATGGGATTGAATATCGCGCGAACAGATCGCAAGTCATCCATAAAATCATTAGAATAGTCGCCGCAGTTACCCAGCTTATAAAAGCTATCGCTATTAGGTATATTTTGGACTTTTTCTATGCGCGCTTTATTTGTTGCTTTGTTATTTGCTTTGCCCATTTTGACCTATGCCAACCCCGCCAATAGCACCATCACATCTAGTATTGATAAAGTTCTGGTGGTTAAATCTGAGCGCACCTTACATTTGCTGCATCGTGGCGCGGTGGTTAAATCCTATCGCGTCTCTTTGGGCAAGAAACAGGGTCCAAAACAATATGAGGGCGATCAGCGCACCCCAGAAGGTTTTTATTGGATCAACTGGCGCAAGCACAGTGATAACTTCAATTTGGCTATGCATATCTCCTATCCAAACGCCAAAGACTTGAAGCGCGCTGAAGAGTCAGGGTTACCACCTGGCAATATGATTATGCTGCACGGTACACCTGAGGATGAGGAGTATCCTGATTGGTTTTTTAGCAGTTTGGATTGGACTGAGGGGTGTATCGCCTTAAGCAATCCCGATATGCAGGAAATCTGGTCCAGTGTAAAAGACGGTACTTTGATTGAGATTCGCCCCTAAAGATGATCTCGGGCGAAAGCATTCAGTATAAGTGTGCGCCTTAGCCTCCTTAAAACCTACGCCCCGTGCCGGAGCTGCACCTTAGATGGGTTCATCGACGGAAAAACACCTACCCCGCAGCACGGCACGCACCAACCTCCACAGCACAGCATCAGCACGACACTCGCAGCCCAGCCCAGCAGCGCAACAAACACTGACTCTAGATAGCACAACGCCGCTGACCAGCAGCGGCGTTGTGCTATTAGCAGGCTAAATTAATCTACCCACACACGCGCATTACGGAACATACGCAACCATGCGCCATCGTCTTGCCACTCATCAGGGTGCCAAGAGTTTTGCACGGCACGGAACAGACGCTCCGGGTGCGGCATCATAATAGTCACACGACCATCACGGTTGGTTAAACCAGTAATCCCCTTCGGCGAACCATTCGGGTTAGCCGGGTAACGCTCAGTCACTTTGCCGTAGTTATCTACATAACGCAGGCTCACGCAGCCGGAAATATCCGATTCCAACAAGGCATCGGCACTGGCATATTCAGCATGCCCTTCACCGTGCGCCACTACCACTGGCATACGTGAGCCGGCCATACCTTTTAAGAAGATTGACTGCGATTCTTGCACTTCAACCATGGCCACGCGCGCTTCAAACTGCTCGGACTGGTTACGCACAAAACGTGGCCAGAACTCAGAACCCGGAATCAGCTCATTGAGGTTGGACAACATCTGACAACCGTTGCACACACCTAAAGTGAAGCTGTCATCACGGTCAAAGAACGCCGAAAAGGCATCCCGTGCACGACTGTTGAACAAGATCGACTTAGCCCAGCCTTCACCAGCACCTAAAACGTCACCGTAAGAGAAACCGCCGCACGCCACTAGACCTTTAAAGGTTTCAAGATCAACCCGACCCGCTAAGACATCACTCATGTGCACATCAACCGCAGCGAAGCCGGCACGGTCAAAGGCTGCAGCCATTTCCACATGGCCATTGACGCCTTGCTCACGCAAGACTGCCACACGCGGACGCAGGCCTTTTTTGATATAAGGCGCGCTGATATCGGCATTCAGATCAAAACTCAGTTTGCTGGATAAACCTGGGTTTTCTTGATCCAGTAACTCTTCAAACTCTTGCTCAGCACATTCGGCATTATCACGTAGACGCTGAATCTGGTAGCTGGTTTCGCTCCAAGTGCGTTGCAATAAGCGACGCTCACCGCTAAATACAGTTTGCCCAGCTAAGCTGACTTTCACTGCATCGCCTGCCACTGGGCGCCCTATCACGCTCACGCAATCGGCCAAGTCCGCTTGGGCAAAGACTGCGAGCACAGCCTCAAGCTCAGTACTCAGCACCTGCACCACAGCACCTAACTCTTCGTTAAGTAAAGCCGCATTGACTTGATCAGCAGCGATATCCAACGCATCCAGCTTAATATCTAAACCGCAATGTCCAGCAAAGGCCATTTCCAACACTGTAGTGAGTAAACCACCATCAGAGCGGTCATGGTAGGCCAGTAAACGCTGCTCAGCATTGAGGCGTTGAATGCTGCTAAAGAAGGCTTTAAGGTCTTCAGCGCTGTCCACATCAGGGGTGGTCTGGCCAATTTGACTGTACACCTGGGCAAAGATCGACGCACCTAAACGGTTCTGGCCACGACCTAAATCAATCAGCACTAAAGCGCTATCGCCTTTATCCAGACGCAATTGCGGCGTCATGGTTTGGCGGATATCCGGCACTGGGGCAAAGCCGGTGATGACCAAGGACAAAGGTGAAGTGACTGACTTATCAGTGCCTTCATCCTGCCAGCTGGTTTTCATCGACATTGAGTCTTTACCCACGGGAATGGTAATACCCAGCGCTGGGCACAGCTCCATACCAACCGCTTGCACTGTGTCATATAAACGCGCGTCTTCACCCGGGTGACCGGTCGCGGCCATCCAGTTGGCGGACAAGCGAATATCAGAAATCCTATTGATGCGTGCAGCGGCCAAGTTGGTCACTGCTTCACCCACCGCCATACGACCTGAGGCGGGTGCATCTAAAAGCGCCAAGGGCGTACGTTCACCCATCGCCATGGCTTCGCCGACATAGGCATCAAAGCTGCTGGCAGTAACTGCACAATCTGCCACTGGCACTTGCCAAGGGCCGACAAACTGATCACGAGCCACAAGACCCGTCACGCTACGGTCACCAATGGTGATCAGGAAACTTTTGCTGCCCACGGTAGGGTGACCCAAAATGCGCTCGGCGGCTTCTTTTAAGTCAAAGCTGGCATCCGAAAAACCATCCGCCAGTTCATCTTCTCGCGTCACAGTGCGGTGCATACGTGGCGGTTTGCCCAGCAAGACATCCAGCGGCATATCCACCGGCTTATTACCGAAATGGCTGTCCGCAACAGTCAGGTGACGCTCTTCTGTGGCCTCACCGACGACCGCATAAGGGCAACGCTCACGCTCACAAATCGCGGCGAAACGCTCTAGGTTTTCTGGCTTAACCGCCATCACATAGCGCTCTTGCGACTCATTACACCAAATTTCCAGCGGGCTCATGCCCGGCTCGTCATTGGGGATATTACGCAAGTTAAAGATACCGCCACGGCCGGCATCATTGACCAATTCAGGGAAAGCGTTGGATAAACCGCCGGCACCCACGTCATGAATAAAGCTGATGGGGTTGTCTGCACCCAACTGCCAGCAACGGTCGATCACTTCTTGGCAGCGACGCTCCATTTCTGGGTTTTCGCGCTGCACTGAAGCAAAGTCTAAATCAGCCGAAGACGCACCTGTGGTCATCGACGATGCGGCACCGCCACCCAAACCAATCAACATGGCTGGGCCGCCGAGGACAATCAGTTTACTGCCGACAGCAATCTCATCTTTCTGCACGTGTTCAGCACGAATATTACCCAAACCACCAGCCAACATAATCGGCTTATGGTAGCCGCGTACTTCTTCACCGCGTGGCGTGGTAATCGATTGCTCAAAAGTACGGAAATACCCAGTAATCGCCGGACGACCAAACTCATTATTAAACGCCGCGCCACCGAGCGGGCCTTCCAGCATGATATCTAATGCCGTCACAATACGTTCAGGTTTGCCGTAGGGCACTTCCCATGGCTGGATATAGCCTGGGATATTTAAGTTAGACACGGTAAAGCCAGTTAAACCCGCTTTAGGTTTAGAACCGCGACCGGTCGCACCTTCGTCACGAATTTCACCACCCGAACCGGTTGAAGCACCGGGGAATGGTGCAATCGCGGTTGGGTGGTTATGGGTTTCAACTTTCATCAAGATATGGATCGGCTCTTGATGCGCAGCATACTCACCAGTAATCGAGTCAGGGAAGAAGCGTCCTGCGGTAAAACCTTCAATCACTGAAGCGTTATCGCTATAGGCTGATAACACGCCTTCGCTATTCATAACAAAGGTGTTTTTAATCATGGCAAACAAGGATTTATCTTGCGCCTGACCATCAACATCCCAGCTGGCGTTAAAGATTTTATGACGGCAGTGCTCAGAGTTAGCCTGAGCAAACATCATCAATTCAATATCGTGCGGATTACGACCCAGCTTTTTGAAGCTTTCGGCTAAGTACTCGATTTCGTCTTCAGCCAAGGCCAAGCCTAACTCAAGGTTCGCCTTGTCTAGACTTTCAACGCCGCCTTGCAATACATCAATCACCACCAGTGGCCGCGGCTGCGCATGGCTAAATAAAGCCGACGCTTCTTCCATAGCACCTAGCACCAGTTGAGTCATGCGGTCATGCAAGGCAGCCGCAATCAGCTGAGTTTCAGCATCGCTGTAGTCTCCACTGATGTAATACGCCATACCGCGCTCAATGCGCTGTACTTTGGCTAGACCGCAGTTTTTAGCGATATCAGTCGCTTTGCTCGACCACGGCGAAATGGTGCCAAAACGCGGCACCACTAAAAATAGGCGTCCGCTCGGCTCTTGGCTTGGCACACTCGGGCCATACTTGAGCAAACGGCTAAGGACTTGGCCTTCTTCACTGCTTAACGCAGCTGAAACCTCAACAAAATGAGCAAACTCAGCGTACAAACCGCTGACAGAGGGAACCTTCTGACGTAAGTGTTCAAAAAGTTTCTCGTGGCGAAAAGCAGAAAGGGCAGGAGCGCCGCGCAAGATTAGCATCGTCGTGACAGCCTTGAAGAAAAGTTGGATAAAATGGGTCGATATTCTAGTACCCATGGCAATAAATAACCATCCATATCTGCCGTTTAAGCATTTATTGAATGGTGGATACACTTACTCGCAAAGAACTGATAGCACTAGCGGCTGCTTTTCTTTGCGGGTTTCAGTTGCATTTGCGTATACTGCGCGCATGTGCTTACTGACGATTTCTCCTATTCGCTGCCTCCTGCTTAGCTGCGCAGTCAGCTTGCTTATCACGCTAAATGGTTGTGGCAAGCCACCAACCACCCTTGAGCGCATTCACGAGCAGGGGGTGCTGCATGTTATCACACGTAACAGCCCCTCGACCTATTTCCAAGACCGCAATGGTGATACTGGCTTTGAGTATGAATTGGTTAAGCACTTTGCCAAACAGCTTGGCGTAGAATTAAAGATTGATACGGCCGACAATATTGATCAGCTATTTAGCCTTCTTGGTACTCAAAACGGTCCGGTTATCGCGGCGGCGGGCTTAGTCGCCAGCCCTGATCGTTTAGCCAACGCGCGCTTTTCTGACCCCTACCTCGACGTCTCATCACAAGTAATTTATCACCAAAAAAACGCTAGACCCAAGCAACCCAAGGATTTATTGGGCAAAAGTATCTTGGCACTTAAAGGCACTATTCATGAGGATAACTTAAAGGCCCTGCAACAAGACTATCCAGAGCTGAGCTACGCCGTGTCTGACCAAGTTGAAAGCGTCGACTTACTGCGCATGGTTGATGAAGAGCAAATTGATCTAACCGTGGTGAACTCTAATCAAGTGGCCATGAATCAAGTGTACTTCCCACATATCCGCGTTGGCTTTACCTTACAAGACAGTCATCAACTGCGCTGGGCAATTGCTGCCGATGATGATGTCAGCTTGCTCAATGAAATTAATCGATTTTTAGACAATGCAAGGCAATCAGGACTGTTACAGCGCCTAACTGAACGCTATTACGGCCATGTTGATACGCTTGGCTATGTTGGTGCGTACTCCTTTGCCCGTCACCTGCAACAGCGCTTACCCCACTATGAAACTTGGTTTCGCAATGCGGCAAAAGAGCATGCTGTGGACTGGCGTTTATTGGCGGCCATGGGCTATCAAGAATCGCATTGGCTACCCACCGCCACCTCAAAAACCGGCGTACGTGGATTAATGATGCTGACCCAACGCACAGCAAAAGCCATGGGTGTTAGAGATCGTCTTAACCCTCAGCAAAGTATTCAGGGCGGCGCACGCTATATCGCGCTACTGATGAAACAACTGCCCGTCAGTATTTATGAAGCAGACCGGATCTGGTTTGCTCTCGCCTCGTATAACGTTGGCATGGGTCACCTTGAGGATGCGCGCAAGCTCACCGCAGCGGAGGGCCTTGATCCAAATAAATGGCTGGATGTAAAAATGATCCTGCCTCGCTTAGCGCAAAAACAATGGTACAGCAAAACCCGTTACGGTTATGCGCGCGGCGGTGAGCCAGTGCATTTTGTCAATAATATCCGTCGCTATTACGATATTTTAACCTGGGTCACCCAGCCACAAATCGAAGGCACCAGCCTGATCAGCGGCACCACCCATGTGCCCGGCATCGAGCCTGGTGATAGCAATAGCACGCCCACTGACCCCGCCGTTGTCGTCCCATAACTGAGACTTAACGCCGCGCTTTAAAAAAAGCCCTGAGCATCTGTGCCGAGTCCTGCGCCAACACGCCGCCCTTAATTGCCACGCGATGATTCAAGAACGACTGAGAAAAAAAACAGCCCTGACTTTCTACTGCACCCGCCCGCGGCTCGTTAGCTGCAAACACCACACGCGCGACGCGGGCATGCACAATAAGCCCAGCACACATATGACATGGTTCAAGAGTGACGTACAAGGTGGTATCAGGCAAACGGTAGTTGTGCAGCTGATCAGCCGCATCACGAATAGCCTGTACTTCGGCATGCGCACTGGGATCATGTAAACTAATTGGACTATTAAAGCCTCGGCCAATAATCTTGCCATCCTGCACCAATACCGCACCCACCGGCACTTCACCCAGCGCCGCACCCTGCTCTGCCAACTGCAAGGCTTCACGCATAAACAGTTCATCTTGCATCTGCAAATCATCATGCTCTGGCATACAATTTATTCACTAGGTAAAAATACAGCAGCCATTTTAAGCAGCAACTGCGGCAAATACACTTTTTCGGGCAATCTTTATTGGCTTAACCAGTGGCGGCACTGCCAAGATCATCGCCAGACAGGCCAACAGCAGCACAATAGCTCGCAAGGACAATCACCTGACGATGAAACGCCAGGTGATTGTCCGCGGAGCTTTGCATTTATTTAGATTAGGACTGTAATAATTGAAGTAGAAACATTGGCTTTACCCCCACTAACAACTCATTAAAGCCAGCATTTAATCAGACGCCACGCCGCAATGGCACCTAGACACCGGCTGATTTCAGAATCAAGTCAGCCGCCTTCTCGGCAATCATAATGATCGTCGCACTAGGGTCACCGGTAGTGATTCTGGGCATAATCGCACCATCAACAACTCTAAGTCCCTCCACGCCACGCACTTGCAGCCGATCGTTGACTACCGCGAGCTCGTCATGCCCCATTTTGCAGGTGCCGACCGCCTCATAGTTTACGCTGCAGGTCTTGCGAAAGTACTCATCGAGGTCAGCGTCGCTGGTTAACTCCGCTCCCGGTAGATACTCGCGACCACGGTAACGGTCATACGCTGGCTGGTTAAAGATGCCACGAGCGATTCTGACACCGCGGCGCAGTACTTCACGGTCACGCTCATCGGACAGATAGTTGGCATCAATGATGGGCTTGTCCAGCGGATCAGCTGAGCGCAAACGCAATTGACCACGGCTTTCTGGTCGGGTCAAAATAACCAGATTACTCACCCCATGCTCTTTGGCCGGCTCACCATTACCAGTGATTATCGGTACCAAATAGTACTTAAGATCAAGTTCATCGTGACCAGGAGCGCCAGAGCGCAGATAGGCAATGGCTTCAATGCTGTTGCTGGCCAAAGGGCCACCGCGCGTGAGGAGGTAACGAATGCCAGCGGTGGCTTTCGCCACATTGCTGCTAACCAGTTTGTAATCCGTGACCGGTAGTGGGCAGGTCATCTGTACCGAGGTGCCGATATGATCATGAAGGTTCTGCCCCACACCCTTTAGCTCAACAATGGGTTCAATCCCGACCGAACGCAGATGCTCTGCATCACCGATGCCCGATAGCATCAGCAATTGCGGTGACTGGAAGGTGCCAGCACTCGAAATCACCTCGCGTGCTGCATACGCATGCTGAGTCTCACCCGACTGCTGGTACTCGACACCAACCACGCGCAGGCCATCAAAGAGCAACTTGGTCGCATGCGCACCGGTCTCAATCTGCAGATTTGTACGGCCTCTAACAGGCTTTAAATACGCCACTGCGGTGCTGATGCGTCGTCCACCCTTAATGGTGCTATCCGACGGTCCAAAACCCTCTGGCTTCGCACCATTGTGATCATCACTGTAAGGAAAGCCGGCCTGCTGTGCTGCCTCCAACCACGCCAGCTGCGCTAGATTTTTGACCTTAGACTGGCTCACTGGTTGCGGGCCGTCGCCACCGTGAAACTCAGACTCACCGTGCTCGTAGCCCTCAGAGCGCTTGAAATACGGCAGTACATCCGCATACGACCAGCCTGAATTGCCCAGGCTTGCCCACAAATCAAAGATTTCCGGTGCACCACGGCTATAACACATACCGTTAATCGAACTACTACCACCCAACACCTTACCGCGCATGTCATGCAACACGCGGTTATTCAGATGTTTCTGCGGCGCGGTTTGATAGTTCCAGCTATTTTTTCCACTGCGCAACAGCATAAAAAAGCCTGCAGGCATATGGATCATCGGACTTTTATCTGGACCACCCGCCTCAAGCAACAACACTTTGTATTGCGGATCCGCAGAAAGCCGATTGGCGAGCACACAGCCAGCAGACCCAGCGCCGATAACGATAAAATCATACTCATCACGAATTGCCATAATTATTCTTATTTGCCCCGATCAGTTAATCACCCTCGCTAACATAACGATGGTTGCGTTTGTAGACTCTTAAATAACCGGTCTGAAAAATCGACTCCATAGCAGCTCTAGGCTGGAGCCCCAAACCGGTCAGACCTCCCAACATTCAGCTCTAACCCGAACTGGATACCAAAGGATCTGCATTCGACTCCCTTGCCTTGACGCGCTACCACCCCTCCTGCTACGCAGCGTTTTAAGGCGAATTCAACACGCCGTTTTATGACCCTAAGATCAACAATATCAGCTACTTGGGGCAACAAACAACAGGCTTTAACTGTATCGCAACAATGAAAAATACTATTGGCAAAAACCTCGAAACTCTGATCATTCGCACTTAATGGTCGCTCGCAGCCTGCTCCACCCATCCAAAGCAGAGCTGTCGATTGATTGCGGTTAACTTGAGCACCCAAGCTGCGCGCATATAAAAAAAGGCCCATGAAAAACTCATGGGCCTTTATCGGTTAACTGCTGATCAACGCCAGCCAGTGCCTTAACGCGGCATTATTCCCACTCAATCGTTGCCGGCGGCTTGCTCGACACATCGTAAACCACACGGGAGATGCCTTCGATTTCATTGATAATGCGGCCGGATACGGTTTCCAGTAAATCGTAAGGCAGATGTGCCCAACGTGCGGTCATAAAGTCGATTGTTTCTACCGCGCGCAGTGAAACAACCCACGCATAACGGCGTGCATCACCCACGACACCCACTGATTTAACCGGCAAGAACACAGTGAAGGCTTGACTGGTTTTATCGTACCAACCGGATTTACGCAGTTCTTCAATAAAAATATGATCGGCTTGGCGCAGCAAGTCAGCATATTCTTTGGTTACTTCACCCAAGATACGCACGCCAAGGCCTGGGCCTGGGAATGGATGACGGTAGACCATATCGTGCGGTAGGCCCAGCTCAACACCAAGTTTGCGCACTTCATCTTTAAACAACTCACGCAACGGCTCGACCAGCTGAAACTTCATATCTTCTGGCAAGCCACCCACGTTGTGGTGCGATTTAATCACATGCGCTTTACCATTTTTAATCGCAGCGGATTCAATCACATCAGGGTAAATCGTACCTTGGGCAAGGAAATCAATACCTTCTAACTTACTCGCCTCTTCATCAAAGACTTCAATAAAGGTGCGACCAATAATTTTGCGTTTCACTTCTGGATCAGTCTCGCCTTTGAGTAAATCTAAGTAGCGCTGTTCCGCATCCACACGGATGACTTTAACACCCATATTGTCAGCAAACATACGCATCACTTGATCGCCTTCGTGCAAGCGCAATAGACCATGATCGACAAACACGCAAGTCAACTGATCGCCAATCGCTTGGTGCAATAAAGCCGCAACCACAGACGAATCGACACCACCTGACAAACCCAGTAGCACTTTACGATCGCCGACTTGTGCACGCACATTAGCAATCGCATCATCAACGATATTGGCTGGGGTCCATAAGGCTTCACAAGCACAAATATCCAAAACAAAACGGCTAAGAATCTCAGCGCCTTGCGTGGTATGCGTGACTTCTGGATGAAACTGCACGCCGTAGTATTGGCGAGTCACATCAGCCATACCCGCAACTGGGCAGCTGTCAGTACTGGCAATAGTGGTAAAACCTTCTGGCAACACCGTAACTTTATCGCCATGACTCATCCATACATCGAGACCGCTTGGCGAGGCGGCGGTTGCTGCATCGCGCAAACCATCCAGTAAAGCGTTGTCGGATACAACATTGACCCGCGCCGCACCAAACTCACGCACATTCGAGCCTTGTACTTCGCCACCCAACTGCTGCGCCATGGTTTGCATGCCATAACACACACCTAGCACTGGAATTTGTAGATCAAACACCAACTGTGGCGCACGTGGACTGTTATTGACATGCACCGACTCTGGGCCACCGGACAAGATAATGCCGCGCGGATTAAACGCACGAATCACGTCTTCACTGACATCAAAGGGGTGAATTTCGCAGAATACGCCAATGCCACGGATACGACGCGCAATCAGCTGGGTGTACTGTGAGCCGAAATCTAAAACTAAAATGCGATGGGCATGAATATCTTGAGCAGCCATGGGATAAGTCTCAATAACAGTTTATAAACTTATGAAAAGACAAACCGCCTCAATACGGCGGTTTGTCTAACGAATATGAGTACAGTTTAACTGACTCGATAGTTCGGTGCTTCTTTAGTGATTTGTACGTCATGCACATGGGACTCAGCCATTCCTGCGCCAGTGATACGGACAAACTCAGGCTTAGTACGCATCTCCTCAACAGTGGCGCAGCCGGTGTAACCCATTGAAGCACGCAAGCCACCCATCAACTGGTGGACAATCGCTGACATTGAACCTTTATAAGGCACACGACCTTCAATGCCCTCAGGGACCAGCTTCTCAGCACCGCCACTGGTGTCTTGGAAGTAGCGATCGGATGAGCCTTGCGCTTGCGCCATGGCGCCTAACGAGCCCATACCACGGTAGGACTTGTAAGAACGGCCTTGGAACAGTTCAATTTCGCCTGGAGACTCTTCAGTACCGGCAAACATTGAGCCCATCATTACCGAATCAGCACCCGCCACAATGGCTTTAGATAAATCGCCCGAGAAGCGGATACCACCATCAGCAATCATCGGCACGCCAGTGCCTTTCAGCGCGGCAGACACATTGGCAATTGCAGAAATCTGCGGCACTCCAACCCCCGCGACGATACGCGTGGTACAGATTGAACCTGGACCAATACCGACTTTAACCGCATCAGCACCGGCTTCCACCAAGGCTAAAGCCGCTGCGCCAGTAGCGATATTACCGCCAATCACCTGGACTTCGGGGAAGTTCTGTTTAACCCAACGCACGCGATCCAGTACACCTTTGGAGTGACCGTGTGCGGTATCGACCACGATCACATCAATGCCTGCAGCAGCCAGTGCGGCAACACGCTCAGGCGTATCCACACCGGTGCCTACCGCAGCACCGACACGTAGACGACCTTGGTTGTCTTTCGAGGCAAAGGGGTAGCTTTTAGCTTTTTCAATATCGCGGAAGGTAACCATGCCGCGCAATTGAAACTTATCGTTGACCACTAACATTTTTTCAATGCGGTGCTCGTACAACTTCGTTTTAATTTCTTCGAGACCGGTGCCTTCTTGGACAGTAACCAGTTCTTCTTTCGGCGTCATAATCGCGGCAACTGTATCACCGGCATTGGGTGTATAACGCAGGTCACGACCGGTCACAATACCGACTAACTGCTTGTCTGTGTCCAGTACAGGAAAGCCTGAAAAACCTAACTCATCAGCACGCTTGAGCAGATCAATGATTTTAGTGTCAGAGGTTACAGTGACAGGATCATGCACAATCGCAGTTTCATGGCGCTTCACTTTGCGCACTTCAGCGGCTTGCTGTTCGACTGTCATGTTTTTATGAATAATACCGATGCCGCCTTCTTGCGCCATAGCAATGGCCAAACGGGCTTCAGTAACGGTATCCATTGCTGCAGAAAGCAATGGAATATTGAGTTCAATACCCCGAGTCAAACGGGTTTTTAAACTGACATCTTTGGGTAATACCTCGGAATAACCGGGGATTAATAATACATCATCAAAGGTCAGAGCTTCTTGGCTGATACGCAGCATATTGCACGCTCCCGAACGGGAAAAATGGAAGCGCGGTATTATACCGCGCAACGTTGGGCTTCTCAACGACTAAACTCGCAACAGTCGCAGCAAAGCAGTTTCATTACTCAATCTCTTTGCGTTTGTAAGGAAATACATCAATCACCTTACCGTCGCGAATGGCGTTTTGCAGACCCTGCCAATACTCCGCGGTAAACAAATCACCATGCAGTTGTTTAAACAACTTGCGCTGTTTTATATCGGTAAACAAAAAGCGCGGAAACTCTTCCGGAAACACATCATGTGGTCCCACGGAATACCATGGCTCAGCTGACATTTCATCTTCTGGAAAACGTGGCTCAGGGATTTTACGAAAATTCACTTCGGTTAAATAACTGATCTCATCATAATCATAAAACACCACACGACCATGACGGGTCACACCAAAGTTTTTCAATAGCATATCACCTGGGAAAATATTCGCTGCAGCCAACTGCTTAATGGCCAGACCGTACTCGCCTAACGCATCGAGGATTTGCTCTTCGCTGGCCGAGTCTAAATAAATATTCAGCGGCGTCATCCGCCGTTCGGTCCAGCAGTGACGTATCAGCACTTCATCACCCTGCACTTCCACGGTCGATGCCGCCACGTCCACCAGTTCGCGTAAGCATTCTGGATCAAACTTGGCCACGGGGAAACGAAAGTCGGCAAACTCTTGAGTATCCGCCAAACGCCCCACCCGATCCACGTACTTCACCATACGGTAGCGATCAATCACAGTCTCACGAGTCACGCTTTTCGACGGAGAGAAACGGTCCTTAATAATTTTAAAAACAGTATTAAAACCCGGCAAGGTGAAGACGCTCATCACCATACCGCGCACCCCTGGCGCCATAATAAATTGATCATCGGTGTTTTCTAGATGTTCAATCAGCGCGCGATAGAATTCTGACTTACCCTGCTTATAGAATCCAATCGAGGTGTACAGTTCTGAGATATGTTTGCGCGGCAGAATACGGTGCAAAAAGCTGACAAATTCAGAGGGATAGGCTACACGCACCATAAAATACGAGCGCGTAAAGGAGAAAATAATCGAGACTTCCGCCTCATCAATAATCACCGTATCCATACGGATGCCCAGCCCCTCGCGGTTTAATACCGGAATAACCAGCGGCCACTGCTCATCCAGAGTAAACACTCGCCCAACGATATAAGCACCCTTATTGCGGTATAAGCGCGAACTGTAGAGTTCAATACACAAGTCAGGATCTTTACACACCCAATCTGGCAGGCTGGCGCGCAACTGACTTTCCAGACGCAGCAAGTCGCCATCTTGATCAGCATAGGGCACTGAAAAACGATAATCTTCACTGATCTGTCGCAATGTGGCCGCCAAATCGCCATGCGGACGGTAGGTACGAATCTGCATCGGCGCATCATTGGCGCGCAGCGCCGGCCGCGTACTGTGAACAAACATACATCTGTCGCTGATAAGGTCATGGCTGAACAAACTATTAAAAATAGAGTTAAACCAAGTCTCTGCAAGCTCATCATCCAAACGCAAATCAATTTGCCCGATATACGACTCTTTAATCAGCGGCCAACAGTCAATATTCAGCAAAACCTCTGCGCCGTACTGTTTTAACAACGACTCTTGCGTCAAGCTGACCCGAACTTTATACAACTGAATACGCTCGGCTGATGCGTCCTGAATCTCTTGCCACTGCGCCTTCTCAAAACGCTCACGCCCCAAGTTGGTAATCTGGCGAAACTCTTCTCGATACTCATCAAAACCATCTGCAATCTGTCGTGCTATCGCAACAGCCGGATAATCAATCGCCATCAGTCATACTCCATCAATAGATATACAGCTTACCTGCAAACGATCTCACGCATGCATCAGCCAAAAACCTTGGCTTGTTTACTGGGCCAGCTCTTGCTCAGTAAATAAACCATCAAATAACATGCTCGACAGGTAACGCTCACCTGAATCAGGCAGAATCACCACCATCGTTTTACCTTGCATACTCGGTTGCTGCGCCAAGCGCACCGCGGCAGCCATTGCCGCACCACAAGAAATACCACACAAAATACCTTCTTCGCGCATCAAACGCAGAGCCATTAGTTTGGCTTCTTCATCAGTGACCTGTTCAACTTGATCAAGCAGGGTTAAGTCTAAATTCTTCGGTATAAAGCCTGCACCAATGCCTTGGATTTTATGCGGTGCCGGCGCAATATCGCGCCCTGCCAACACTTGGCTGATCACCGGCGAATTGCTTGGTTCCACACCCACTGACAGAATCGGCTTGCCACAGGTATTTTTAATATAACGCGAGATACCGGTCAGCGTACCACCAGTACCAATGCCGCTGACTAACACATCAATCGCACCATCAGTATCACGCCAAATTTCTGGACCGGTGGTTTTCTCATGGGTCGCAGGATTGGCTGGATTATCAAATTGTTGCAACACTAAGTATTGCGCGGGATCCTTAGCTGCAATCTCATGCGCTTTATCAATCGCGCCTTGCATACCTTTAGCCGGCTCAGTCAACACCAGCTCGGCTCCTAAGGCTTTAAGAACCTTGCGGCGCTCGATACTCATCGAGGACGGCATGGTTAAAATCAATTTATAACCCCGTGCTGCTGCAACAAAAGCCAGTCCAATACCGGTATTGCCCGAAGTGGGCTCCACCATGGTCACCCCAGGTTTCAATGCACCCGAGGCTTCCGCCGCCTGCACCATGCCAACCCCAATCCGGCATTTAACCGAGCCGGCGGGGTTACGTGATTCGATTTTAGCGAGAATCGTAACGCCTTTTGGGCCCAAACGATTGATCTGCACTAAAGGTGTGTTACCGACACTCTGCGCGTTGTCGACATAAATTCGGCTCATGGACATCTCCTCAAGTAATCATTTTTATTAGTGCGAGCCTAAAGCCCAGCGCCCTTAGCGTCCAGTCTGTTTTTCGGTTAATACTGGACACAGAATGACTGCAATCGCCCTTTCGTTCACAAATACAAGTTGGGCAAGGTATAGTGAGCAGTCTATCAAGAGACGTATGTATTCGTTTCACTTAAAACAATAACGCGCAGGTTGTGCTGAGGTTTGCTATGAAATTTTCGGGTACTCAATCCTATGTTGCAACAGATGATCTTAAGCTGGCGGTCAACGCGGCCATTACCCTAGAAAGACCCCTTTTGGTTAAGGGTGAGCCGGGCACAGGCAAAACCATGCTGGCCGAGCAGCTGGCTGAATCATTAGGCGCGCGCTTAATTACTTGGCATATTAAATCCACCACCAAAGCGCACCAAGGCCTGTATGAGTACGATGCGGTCAGCCGTTTGCGTGACTCCCAGCTCAATTCAGAAAAAGTCCAAGATGTGCGCAACTACATCAATAAAGGCAAGCTGTGGGAAGCCTTTGAAGCCGAAGAGCGAGTGGTGCTCTTGATTGATGAAATCGATAAAGCTGATATTGAGTTCCCCAATGACTTGCTGCAAGAAATCGACAAAATGGAGTTCTACGTCTACGAGACCGATGAAACCATTAAGGCCAAACACCGCCCGATTATCATTATCACCTCCAATAATGAGAAAGAGCTGCCCGATGCCTTTTTGCGTCGCTGCTTCTTCCACTATATTGCCTTCCCCGATCGCAGCACCTTGCAAAAAATCGTTGATGTGCACTATCCAGAGATCAGCCAATCTTTGGTCAGTGAAGCCTTGGATGTGTTTTTTGATGTCCGGCAAATCCCCGGTCTAAAGAAAAAACCCTCCACCAGTGAGCTGGTGGATTGGTTAAAGCTGTTGATGGCCGACAATATTGGCGAAGCCGTGTTGCGCGAGCGTGATGTGACTAAAGCCATTCCGCCCTTGGCTGGCGCGCTGATTAAAAACGAGCAAGATGTGATGCTGCTGGAGCGCTTGGCCTTTATGAGCCGCCGCAAACGCTAAGCACCTGTGCTGCACGGGATGCTTTGCTGACTTTGAGTTGTCCCGCTGCAGCGGATTAAACTGACACACAAGATGCTTGTGGTTGGGCATGGCCGCCTAACTGCAGGAGCCTCCGCGCTTGAGCTCGGAGTGGATGTCAAACAGAGGTCTCCAGCCATGCTGCTGAATTTATTTACTGAAATGCGCGCTGCGAAAGTGCCGGTCTCGCTGCGCGAGTTATTAGACTTAATCAATGCGCTGAAACACAACCTTGTGTTTGCCGATATGGATGAATTTTATTATCTATCGCGGGCCATTTTGGTTAAAGATGAGCGCCATTACGACAAGTTTGATCGCGCCTTTGCTGCCTATTTTAAGGGAATTGAAAATCTCGACCAGCATATTGAGGCTTTAATTCCGGATGAATGGCTGCGCCGTGAGTTTGAACGCTCGCTCAGCCCTGAAGAGCGTGAACAAATCAAATCACTGGGCGGCCTTGATAAGCTGATTGAAGCCTTTAAACAGCGTCTGGAAGAACAAAAAGGTAAGCATAAAGGCGGTAACAAATGGATTGGCACCGGCGGCACCAGCCCCTTTGGTTCCGGCGGCTATAATCCTGAAGGCTTTCGCCTCGGCAATGATGGCGAGCGCCAAGGTAAGGCGGTTAAGGTCTGGGAGCAACGTGAGTATAAAGATCTGGATGATCAAGTCGAAATTGGCACGCGTAATATTAAAGTGGCTCTGCGCCGTTTGCGTAAGTTTGCCCGCGCCGGTGCTGAGGATGAGTTTGATCTCAGCGGCACCATTGATCACACCGCGCGCGATGGCGGCCTGCTCAATATCCAAATGCGTCCCGAGCGCCGCAACACGGTCAAGTTGCTAATTCTATTTGATATTGGCGGCTCAATGGATGAACACGTGAAAATCAGTGAAGAGTTGTTTTCCGCGTGTAAAACTGAGTTCAAGCATCTGGAGTATTACTACTTCCATAACTTTATCTATGAAGGTTTATGGAAAAACAACTCACGCCGTTTCGAACAACGTATCGCCACGCAAGATGTGCTGAACACCTATGGTGCCGATTACAAAGTGATTTTTGTCGGCGATGCGTCCATGTCACCTTATGAAATTGCTCAGCCTGGCGGCAGCGTTGAGCACTGGAATGATGAAGCGGGCTATGTCTGGATGCAGCGTTTTATGCACAAGTTTAAAAAGATCATCTGGCTCAACCCCTATCCAAAAAACGTCTGGGATTATACCCAATCCACCAAAATGGTTCGTGAGCTGATTGAGGATCAAATGTATCCCATGACCATTGAAGGACTGGAAGAAGGCATGCGGTATTTGGCGAAGTAAAAATCAGTTCTGTGCATGTCGTGCTGTTTTTTCTGCGAACTGGACAACAACATCATAGGTCAGCAAGCAGCGTGCTAGCGTCACGGTAAGCGTCGCCATGGATGGCGTAGCGCCCGACTTGGGGCGGACGAAGAGTGATACTAGTGCGCTGCGTCATACGCGATGATCAAATAAAGAAAAAACTAACAACCTTGTGCAACAGTCTCGCCATTACGCCACAAGCGCCATTCACCCGGCGCATAAACGGTCCAGCGCTCATTGTCAGTCAACGGTTCAGTGGCCAACACAGTCACCACATCATTGGGCGTGGTTTCCGCATGAAAATCCACACTCATATCCGCATCTTTTAACGTTGCAGGGCCAAAAGGCGCGCGGCGGGTGATATGCGCCAGCTTAGTACTGCAAAAACTAAACAACCAATCACCATTACTCAGCAAACAGTTAAATACACCTTTGCTACGGTATTCTTGACACGCTGCCACAATGACCGGTAACAACTGTTCAATGCTGCACTCACTGCTACACGCAGCACGCAAACGATTTAAAAGATCACAAAAAGCTGCTTCACTATCGGTATCGCCGACCGGCTGATACATCCCCACAGACGGAGTAAAATCAGCCATCTGCCCATTATGCGCAAAACACCAATTACGCCCCCACATCTCGCGCATAAAAGGATGAGTATTGGCTAAACTGACGATACCGACATTGGCCTGGCGAATATGACCAATGACCGTTTCACTTTTAATCGGATAACGCTGCACCAAGCGGGCAATTTCCGAATCAGCACTGGCTTGCGGGTCTTGAAATAAGCGCAAACCGCGCCCCTCGTAAAAACCAATTCCCCAACCATCACGGTGTGGGCCAGTACGTCCGCCGCGCTGCATCAACCCAGTAAAACTAAATACCACATCGGTGGGTACATTGGCGCTCATTCCCAGCAACTCACACATCACACTTACTCCTAACGGCGTGCAACAAGCCCAGCCTGTTGCTGATCTCGTTCTTCATCCAGCATTTGCTGCAAGGTTAATTCGGACTCCAGCTCAGGCTCTTGCTGTGCCAGTGTATGGGCACGGCCTTGACCCTGAGCGTCCTTAGCCGCATGGCGTTTCTTCTTGGTCAACAGCAAACGCAGCATAATAAATACGGCATACACCGCAAACACCATAGCAGCATAGATCAACAAATCCGCCATGGAGCGCCATGCGTCATTACTGACGTCAAACAACAGATCCATCGCCGTCATAGCAATCGCTGGGGCGTAAAAATCACGCGCCGGATCCACCACCGTCGGGGTAAATAACAGAACGGCGGCAAGCACACGCAACGGCTCACGCACATAGCGCCACATCCAACCGGTAAAATAAAAGCACACAAGCAAACAGCCCACAGCAGACGCGGCATAAATGATCCATGCCAACTGATAATCGTTTTCCGTCATGATATTTCAAAGCACTAAAGGGTTGAAAGAAGCACCCATCATAACGATTTTTAAGATATTTAGCTTGAGCCAACCGCGCCATTTTAAAAATCAGTAAGGCAGCCAACAGCACGGCTGTGCGCTAGATCATTCATCTGCCAACCACTGCAGCTGATTGATGCTGTAACAAGGCCCAGCGCACATGTTCACGGACCAACTCTGAGGGGTAATCAAGCCGTGCTTTCAGGGCTTCCAGTACCGGAATCGTACTTGGTGCATTGCCTAGACCTACGGCCAAATTACGCAACCAACGCTCATACCCAGTACGACGAATGGGCGAGCCTTGAGTGCGGGTTAAAAACTGCTCTTCAGTCCACATAAACAATTGCGCCAAGCTGGAGTTATCTAAGCGATGGCGTGGCTGAAAGTCATCTTCTTGACTGGCCTTAGAAAAGCGATTCCACGGACAGACCAACTGACAATCATCACAACCAAACACTCGATTACCAATCAGCGGTCGCAACTCTTCAGGAATCGCCTCCTTTAACTCGATGGTCAGATAAGAAATACAGCGCCGCGCATCCAAAATGCGTTCACCGACAAAGGCCTGGGTCGGGCACACCTCTAAACAGGCGGTGCATTTACCGCAATGGTCACGATCGTTAGGCGTATCCACGGGCAACGGCACATCAATCAGCAACTCACCTAAGAAAAACCAACTGCCGGCCTGTCGATTTAAAATCAGGGTATTTTTGCCCATCCAACCCAGACCTGCTTTACGCGCTAAGGGTTTTTCTAACAGCGGCGCACTATCAACAAACGCACGGTGACCAAAAGGCCCAATGGTTTGAGTAATTTTATCCGCCAATTGCTGCAGACGCTTGCGGATCAATTTATGGTAATCGCGCCCCAACGCATAACGCGAGATATAGGCTTGTTCGGGTTGCGCCAACACCTGCGCCATTTGCGTGCCTTCAGGTAGATAGTCCATGCGCACTGATATGACCCGAATGGTACCCGGCAGCAACTCATCGGGGCGTGAGCGCATGCTGCCATGACTGGCCATATAGGCCATTTCACCGTGATAACCGGCGGCCAAGTAGGCGTCCAGACGCACCGCATCTTCACTCAGATCTATATCGCTAATACCGACCTGCTGAAAGCCTAATTGTGCAGCCCAGTCACGAATCGATGCGGTGAGTGCAAGCAGATCAATCTGCGCAGATGACATTCAACTCTACCCCTAAAAATTGTTATACTATTACTTATTGATTAACCATTGGTGCCCATAATGATGCCGCATAATAAGCCCGTGCGCAGTATATATGCCGATAATCTTGCACACCTCGCACCGCGCGCCACCGACAGCCACAAAGGCCAACTGGGTCATGTGCTGGTGATTGCTGGCGATTTAGGGATGGGCGGTGCCGGCTTACTCAGTGCCCAAGCAGCATTGCGCTGTGGTGCCGGCATGGTCAGTTTAGCCACCCGTGAACAGCATATTAGCGCGGCCTTAAGTCGCTTACCGGAAGTCATGGCCTGCGCCATACGCTCCAGTGCCGAGTTGCGTGCGCCCTTACAGCGTGCCACAGTGCTGGTGGTTGGACCTGGTTTAGGTCAGTCATCTTGGTCACGTGCTCTGCTCAGCTGCGCGGCACAACGCGCTATAGCGCAAGTATGGGATGCCGATGCACTCAATCTGCTTGCCCAAGGTTTCTGTAGCCTGCCAGAACACTGCATTCTCACCCCTCACCCAGGCGAAGCAGCGCGCTTATTAAATATCAGCACAGAACAACTGCAGTCTGATCGCTGCGCTGCTGTATTGGCGATAGCACAACGTTATAATGCGGTGACCGTACTCAAAGGCCATCACTCCCTTATCGCCACACCAGAAGGCGAGCTCTCTTGTGTGGAGCGTGGACATCCAGTGATGGCCGGTGCAGGCTTTGGTGATGTGCTCAGCGGGGTGATAGCTGCGCTCTTAGCGCAAGGTATGTCCGCCTACTCAGCAGCCTGTTTGGCCGTGTGGCTGCATGCCTGTGCGGGTGAGCAACTGGCCCGCCAAGGCCGTGGTGTCGCGGCCAGCGATATGTGCCACAGCATTCGACAATTATTAGAGGAACACAGCCCATGTCAGGCGTAAAACTGTATATAGAGGATGAAGCTGCCATGACGCGATTAGGGCAGGCGCTGGCTGAACAAACGGCAGGGCATGGTGTCCTTTTCTTAGAAGGCGATTTAGGTGCCGGCAAAACCACTTTGTCACGTGGTATTCTGCGCGGGCTCGGTCATACCGGCGCAGTAAAAAGCCCGACTTTCACCTTAGTCGAGCCCTATGAAATCGGTGAATTACGCGTCTGGCACTTTGATTTGTACCGTTTATCCGACCCTGAAGAATTGGAGTTCTTAGGGATTCGTGATTACTTTGCAGACGATGATCTGTGTTTAATTGAATGGCCGCAGCAAGGTCAAGGCTATTTACCACAACCTGACCTCCAAATCACGATAAAAGCTCATAACCCTGGGCGAATTGTGCGATTATTACCATTCAGTACACGCGGCGAAAGTTGGTGCATTGCTCTGGCAACTCTAACTTAAACACATAGTGAGGATATCCGTGCGCATACAATCGTTACTAGCTGCTTTAGTTGTCTGTATTGTCTTACCGCTACAAGCGTTTGCAATGAGCCAAATTAACAGTGTGCGCCTCTGGCGTGCACCGGATAACACACGTCTCGTATTTGACCTCACCGGCCCGGTTGAGCACAGTGTCTTTACCCTCAGCGCTCCGGATCGGATCGTTATCGATATCAAGCAAGCTAAACTGCTGACACCGCTGAGCGGCTTAACTGGCGGTAAATCACCGATTACCCAAGTGCGCACCGGCAGCCAAGGCCCAGACCAGCTGCGTATTGTTTTAGATACCTCTATGCAGGTGAATCCAAAAAGCTTCACTCTTACGCCCAATCAGCAGTATGGTCACCGCCTGGTCGTCGATTTGTTTGATAACCTCCCGAGTAACACACAGCCTACAGCTAACACGCCGGTGCGCCAGCCGACTAACCCACCGATTGCGTCTTCAAAACCACTCAAACTGTCGCGTTTACCTGCGTCAAGCAAGCGTGATGTGGTCATTGCCATTGATGCCGGTCACGGTGGTGAAGACCCTGGCGCCATTGGCCCAGGCGGTATACGCGAAAAAAATGTGGTGTTGATGATTGCTAAAGAGCTGCAACGGCAAATCAATGCTGAAAAAGGTTTTAGGGCCGAATTAGTGCGCACCAGTGATTACTTTATCCCGCTGCGTCGCCGTACTGAAATTGCTCGGAAAAAAGGCGCGGACCTATTTGTTTCCATCCATGCCGATGCCGCGCCACGCGCCGCCGCCTTTGGTGCTTCGGTGTATGCCTTATCTGATAGCGGCGCCACCTCAGAAACTGCGCGCTGGCTGGCCGACAGCGAAAACCGCTCCGACTTAATTGGTGGTGCAGGTAACGTTAGTCTGGATGATAAAGATGCCATGCTCGCCGGTGTCTTACTTGATCTATCGATGACGGCGTCTCTGTCTTCCAGTTTAGATGTGGGCCAAAAAGTTCTCAGTAACATGGGGCGCATCACCCCGCTGCATAAGAAACGCGTCGAGCAAGCCGGTTTTATGGTGCTCAAATCACCGGACATGCCATCCATTCTGGTAGAAACAGGTTTTATCAGTAACCCTGGTGAGTCAAAAAAATTAGCCACTAGTTCGCACCAGCAAGCACTGGCGCGCTCGATCCATTCAGGTATTCGCCAGTTTTTCCAACAGAATCCACCACCGGGCAGCTATGTTGCGTGGCTGCGTGATTCCGGCAAACTGGCCATTGGTCCACGGGAACATGTGGTGCGTTCCGGTGAAAGTGTATCGTTGCTGGCTCAGCGTTACCAGCTCAGCCCAGCGCAATTGCGCCAAGCCAATAAATTAAAAAGTGACGCTCTAAAAGTGGGCCAAATACTTCAAGTGCCCGCCACAACTTTAGCAGGACAATAATGACTGACGTACGTGCCATTCATCTACTCAGCCCGCGTTTAGCCAACCAAATCGCGGCCGGTGAAGTGGTTGAAAGACCTTCCTCGGTTGCCAAAGAACTGTTAGAAAACTGCTTAGATGCCGGTGCTAAACGCATTGATATCGAAGTTGAACAAGGCGGGGTTAAACGCTTACAGATTCGTGATGACGGGCATGGTATCGCAGCCGAGCAGCTGCCGCTGGCCTTAGCGCGCCATGCCACCAGTAAGATTGCCGCACTCGAAGATTTAGAAGGGGTGGCCAGTCTCGGTTTTCGCGGTGAAGCGCTCGCCTCGATCAGTTCAGTCTCACGCCTAACCCTAACTTCACGCACGACGGATGCCGAACAAGCCTGGCAAGTGGAAGCGGAAGGCCGCGATATGGAGTCGCGCGTGCAACCGGCTGCACATCCGGTGGGCACCACAGTTGAAGTCTGTGATTTATTTTTTAATACTCCGGCACGACGTAAATTTCTGCGTACCGAGAAAACCGAATTTGATCATCTGCAGGATGTGATCAAGCGCATGGCACTGGCCCGCTTTGATGTGGCCTTTCATTTGCGCCACAACGGTAAAACAATTCTTGCCCTGCACCCAGCCACCGATGATATCTCGCAAGCGCGGCGTATTGCTGCCGTGTGCGGCGATGCTTTTTTAGAACAGGCGCTGCCGATCAATATTGAGCGCAATGGTCTGCACTTGTGGGGCTGGGTCGGCTTACCGACTTTCTCGCGCAGCAAAGCGGACATGCAGCATTTTTATGTCAATGGCCGCGTGGTCAGCGATCGTTTAGTCGCCCATGCGGTGCGTCAAGCCTATCGTGATGTGATGTACGGTGGCCGTCACCCAGCCTTTGTCTTGTTCTTAGAGCTGGATCCAGGTGCAGTGGATGTCAATGTGCACCCGACCAAACATGAAGTACGTTTTCGCGAAAACCGCAGTGTGCATGATTTTTTATACGGCACCTTGCACCGAGCCATCGCAGATGTTCGCCCAGAAGATAAACTGGAGCCAGCCAACACCCTTAATTTGCATGCCCAGCCAGCCGTCAGCGGCTTAGACGCAGGCGAGTTTGGCCCACAGGGGCATATACCGCTCAGCCCGACGCCTAGCGCACAAACGACCTTTCAGCCCAGTGCACAGCCCGCCAGCTTTAGCAAAAGTAATTACGGCCAACCGTCGCCGCAAACACCCCGGGCGCCAGAAAACTATCAAGCCGCCTATCAAGCCTTTGCGCAACCTTTAGATAACCTCGCTGAGTCAACTCAGGCAGAAATCCCACCGCTGGGCTTTGCTATTGCCCAACTCAAAGGTATTTATATTCTTGCCGAAAACCAGCAGGGTCTTGTGTTGGTCGATATGCATGCTGCCCATGAGCGGGTGATGTACGAGCGCTTAAAGCTGGCGATGGCCGATGAAGGTTTACGCGGTCAGCCACTTTTGGTCCCCGAAACCCTCGCACTCAGCGAACGTGAAGTGGAATGTGCCGAACAGTATGCACAGTGGTTTACCCAGTTGGGCTTTGAGCTACAAGGTTTAGGACCAGAAAGCCTCGCTATTCGTCAAATCCCCGCCCTGCTTAAACAGGCTGATGCCGCCGAGTTGGTGCGTGATGTTTTAACTGACTTAATGGAGTATGGCAGCAGCGACAAAATTCAGGCACATACCAATGAGTTGCTAGCGACTATGTCCTGCCACGGCGCAGTGCGTGCCAACCGTCGCCTAACCCTGATTGAGATGAATGCCTTACTACGCGATATGGAAGTTACCGAACGCAGCGGACAATGCAACCACGGCCGCCCTACCTGGACTCAGCTGGGTATGGACGAGCTGGACAAGTTATTCTTACGCGGCCGCTAATTAATCCAAACCGTTATAGCACATCTCAAACTCTTCTAGCAGACACAAAAAAGCCGATCGTTCGATCGGCTTTTTTGTGTGACTCAGTCGGACTTACTGCATGCCCAGTTTCTTCTCAAGGTAGTGGATATTCACCCCACCTTTACAGAAACCTTTGTCATTCAACAAATCACGGTGCAGCGGCACATTACTTTTAATGCCATCAATAATGATTTCATCTAAAGCGTTGCGCATACGTGCCATCGACTCTTCACGCGTTGCCCCCCAAGTAATGATTTTGCCAATCAGCGAATCATAGTTAGGTGGCACGGTGTAACCACTGTACAGATGTGAATCAACCCGCACGCCATTACCGCCTGGCGCATGGAAGTGCTTCACTTTACCTGGACTTGGCATAAAATTGTCAGGGTCTTCAGCGTTAATCCGGCACTCAATTGAGTGCCCACGTAAGACAATATCTTCTTGCTTAATGGAAAGCTTATTGCCCGAGGCAATACTGAGCATTTCTTTAACCAGATCAACCCCAGTAATCATTTCCGTGATCGGATGCTCGACCTGAATACGCGTATTCATTTCGATAAAGTAGAAGTTGCCATCTTCGTAGAGGAACTCAAAGGTACCCGCGCCACGGTAACCAATATCAATACAGGCTTTCACGCAGCGTGCATAGACACGCTGACGTGCTTCTTCATCGATAAAAGGTGCTGGTGCTTCTTCGATCACTTTTTGGTGACGACGTTGCAACGAACAATCACGATCACCTAAGTGAATCGCATTGCCTTGGCCATCAGCCAGCACTTGAATCTCAACATGACGTGGATTGCCGAGGTATTTTTCCAAATACACCACAGGGTTACCGAAGAACTGCGCTGCTTCGTTGCGCGTTAAAGTCGCCGCACGAATCAAATCTTCTTCTTTATGCACCACACGCATACCACGTCCGCCACCACCGCCAGCGGCTTTGATGATCACCGGGTAACCCACTGCACGGCCAATCGCTAAAGCTTGCTCTTCATCTTTAGGCAACGCGCCCTCAGAGCCAGGCACGACAGGTACACCGGCGGCGATCATCGCAGCTTTAGCCGCAACCTTGTCACCCATCATACGGATCACTGCCGCACTGGGGCCCACAAAGGTAAAGCCTGAATTTTCAACTTGCTCGGCAAAATCAGCATTTTCAGCTAAAAAGCCATAACCTGGGTGAATAGCGGTAGCGCCAGTCACTTCAGCGGCGGCAATAATAGCGGGGATATGCAAATATGATTGCGCACCTGGCGCTGGACCAATACATACGGTCTCATCGGCCAAGGACAAGTGCATCAGTTCGCGGTCTGCAGTGGAATACACCGCAACCGTTTTAATACCTAATTCTTTACAAGCGCGTAAAACACGTAGCGCAATCTCACCACGGTTAGCGATTAAGACTTTTTCCAACATTGTAAACTCCGAGGTCGTTAGACAATGGTGAATAAGGGCTGGTCATACTCAACCGCCTGACCATTATCGACTAGGATAGAATCAATCACGCCACCGACTTCTGCTTCGATGTGGTTCATCATTTTCATTGCTTCAACGATGCACAGCACATCGCCTTTTTTAATCGTCTGACCCACTGTCACAAAATCTTCAGAATCTGGAGACCCTGCACGGTAAAAGGTACCGACCATAGGTGAACGTGCAACGGTGCCGTTGTATTTAGGGCAAGAAGGTGCCGCATCAACTGCTGCAGGTGCTGCAACTGGCGCCGGAGCTGCCGGGGGCGCTGCAGCATACATAGGCTGCTGGGCAACTTGTTTGCTGTGGCGACTGATACGAACAGATTCTTCGCCTTCGTGGATTTCTAATTCATCAATACCAGACTCTTCTAGCAGTTCAATGAGTTTTTTAACTTTACGAATATCCATCGACCTTGACTCCAAAATTGAGAGGTTATTATTTAATATATTCAAATGCTGCGTCTAAAGCGAAACGGTAACCGCTAGCGCCTAGACCACAAATCACACCCACTGCCACATCAGAGAAGTAGGAGTGATGACGAAACTGTTCTCGTTTATGCACATTAGAAAGGTGCACTTCGTAGAATGGGATGCTCACAGCAAGCAGCGCGTCACGCAATGCGACACTGGTATGAGTAAAAGCCGCTGGATTAATAATAATACAGTCAATTTCCTCATCGCGCGCCGCGTGAATTCGATCAATCAACGCATACTCTGCATTACTTTGTAAGTAAAAAAGCTGGTGGCCTGCAGCCTGTGCTTGCTCAACCAATCCTTGATTAATCTGATCAAGGGTTGTGGCACCGTACACCTCAGGCTCACGTGTGCCCAATAAATTTAAATTAGGACCATGCAAAACTAAAAAAGAAGCCATCGAAAATTCTGACCTTAAAATATCAAGAATGAATATGCCTATTTTTGCAGGCATTGTCAGCAATTGCATACAAAAAAGCAGATTTTATTGATATAAATAAAAAAACCCCGCCAAAGCGAGGTTAAAAGGAGGATCACCAACTACAGCACTATTGCACCGTTAAAAGACGTATTGCACACGCAAACTGATAGCATCGCCGCTGTCATCATTGGCCGTATTTGCTACTTTATCGGTTTTAGCTTTTAAGTAGTTTGCTGACACTTTCACGGCATCATTGGCATACCAGTTCACACCCATCGTATGTACTTTCGCCTCAGTGTCATAGAAACGACCCGACGTATCCACATCAGCATCGGCAACGCTCAAATGATCGTAGCGATACACCAGTTCCCAAGCGCCTATTTGTTTATTACTGGGCTTGATGCTGTCGAACTTACCACCATCCAATTTATAACCGCGCGATTCACCGGTTAAGCTGTACGCCAGCTGTACGTTATAACCATCCACCTGACGGTCTTTCATGGCCGAAGCGGATTTAGCACTTATCTCACGGCGTAAATACTCACTTTGCGCCGAGAAGGGACCCAGCGCATAGGCCACCTCTAAGCCCCACGCGCTGTCATTATCAAACTGCCCCACTTGGCTACTGGCAAAGGTTGGGCGGTTACCGTTTGCCGTGTCTTCCGTGGTGCCACGTACAGCCATGCGCGAGCGAATCCGCCCATCAAAATCTTCGGTGCTGCGCTTGGCATAGTTGAGACCGAAGTGCAGTACATTACCGGCTTCAGCCATGGGCGCAATCACACCGCGCAAGTTATAGCTGTTGTTGTTACTGCCATTGCTATCTTCGTTGTTTTTAGCGCGGTTAATGCCGGCAGAACCATAAAACATATGAGTGGTGCCACTGACCTGCACACCCATGCCATCTTGTTTATCATTCACCCACTCGCCAGCATCATAAATCATCGAGCGTTCAATGGTGCTGATCCACTTGGAGCTGGTGGCTTTTTCTAAACCAAAGTCTGGATCGAAGCGGCCGACTTTGATATTAACGGGCTTGAATCCCGTGTAAGTCATCGATGCTTCGTCCCACTTACTCTCACCTTTTTCGCCAAAATCAAGGTTAAAAGCATATTTCCAATCATGGTAGAGCGTACCGGACAGCTCTAAAATGGCACGGCGAAAGTACGCCTCATTCGCACTCTTGCCGTTTTTCGTATAAACCCCATCAAACTGGTCAAAGTCAGCTTGAATACGACCACCGAGCTTAAACGAAAAAGACTTATCAACCGCAGCAGCCTCAAAGCCACCTTTGGTTTTGATGGTGATATCAGGACCGTCGGTGGTCACTGAACCTGCCAACACCTGCCCCGAGACCAGCAAGGCTAAAGCGCTAGCCGCAAAAGTGCTGTAAGTGGCTGCATTTTTTTGCGTACGAATCATTGAATATTCCCCTTATATTGGCAAAACACAGTACGGTTTGAGGCACTGTTGTTGCAGGGAATATTGGCAAGCACTGATGACAGAAAGGTGACTTATAAATGAAACTTTAATGACAGTCGAACTAAAAACGCTCTAAGCGGTACACCGCATAAGCCGGCTCTTCATAAGGGTGCGCAGCCTTAAGTGCAGCCACTGCAGAGTGGATATGCGCCGCTTCAACCACCAATTCAACCCGCCACTCAGCGACTGTTTCGAGCTGACCTGGCTGACCAATAAAGGGCTGACTGCCAGCCTGCGGTTGAAACTGACCTTGGCCCAGCACTTGCCAGCAACAATTTTGATAATCACCAATACTGCCAGCGCCGGCGGCAAACACAGCTGTTTTCACCGCTTCAAGATGACTTTCAGGCACATAAAAAACCACACTGTACATAAATAATTGCCTCCTGATGCGGCTACCCTAGTGAGCCACGCCGAACAAAAACGCTGTATAATTTTAGCCTATTAATACTGGAGAACAACGCCGTGATAGCAGCACGCTTTGCACCCTTGGTTTTTTCTATTTTGATGTCGATTTATATGGTTACTGTAATGACTTTTGTTATTACCTGGGCCAACACAGGCATGGACCAAGGTTTTATCCTGCGTTGGTTTCGTTCTTTTTATATTGCTTTTCCGATCGCGTTTAGCTTGACCTGGCTCGGCGCCCCCTATATTCAGAGGTTTGTGGCTAAACGCAGCAAAAAAACCAGTTAAATCAGTCAATAGCGCCTGCCTATGCCAGTGTAAAAGCGGCATAGGCGGCGCTGCGGTTTAACACTTACGCAGAATAACACTACCAATTGAGTAACCTGCACCAAAGGAGCTGAGCACGCCCACAGCGCCACTGCTGAGGTCATCTTGATGTAAGTGCAGCGCAATCACCGACCCTGCCGAACTGGTATTGGCATAGGTATCTAAAATCACTGGTGCTTCAGCAGCTGTCGCATCACGGCCTAATAACTTACGGGTAATCAGCAAATTCATATTTAGGTTGGCTTGGTGCAACCAGAAGCGCTGTACGTCCTGCACATCAATCTGGTGATTTTCTAAGTGCTCAGCGATTAAGCTGGCAACCTTTGGGCACACTTCACGGAAAACTTTGCGACCTTCTTGGACAAACAATTTATCTGGCGCACCAATACCCTCGTCCGCGCAGCGATTTAAATAACCAAAATTATTGCGGATATTATTGGAAAACTGAGTAAAGAGCTTAGTGCCCACCACCTCCCACTGATGCTGAGACACGGCACCCTCTGCGTCTTCCAGAATCACTGCGGTGCAGGCATCACCAAAGATAAAATGGCTATCACGATCACAGAAGTTCAGATGACCGGTGCAAATCTCAGGATTCACCATCAAAATCGCACGCGCTTGGCCTGCTTGAATGGCATTGACTGCCGCTTGCATACCAAAGGTCGCTGAAGAGCAGGCCACGTTCATATCATAGGCAAAACCTTCAATACCTAAGGCCGCCTGTACTTCAATCGCCACTGCAGGATAAGCACGTTGTAAGTTTGAGCAGGCGACAATCACGCCATCAATGTCCGCAGCCGTGCGACCAGAGCGCTGTAGCGCTTCTTTAGCAGCAACCATCGCCATCTCACAAAGAATGCCCCACTCATCATTAGAACGCTCCGGAATGCGCGGAGCCATGCGCTGCGGATCTAAAATACCAGCCTTATCAATCACAAAGCGGCTTTTAATGCCTGAGGCTTTTTCAATAAAGGCTGAACTTGATTCGGGCTTAGCTTCCATTGCACCACTGGCAATCTCTGCCGCGTGTTCGGCATTAAACTGCTGCGACCACGCATTAAATGCCGCCACCAACTCATCATTGGAAATGCTTTGCGCAGGTGTAAATAGGCCTGTACCACTGATTACAACTTTCTTCACGGTCAATCCTCTACATTAGCCGCGCAACCTGCGGCTGTGTTGACGCTGCCGGCAGCTGCAGGCAACACTTAATCAATTAAAATACAGTATAGGCCGGCGTCGTAACGCTTAAATAGTTTAAGTGACTGCGCAACAACAGGGTCAAAGCCCCGCTCTCAGTTCACCGCTCTGCCCTACACTAATACGGGATGCTGCTGACTAATCAACAGCCACTACGCGCAATTCACTGGGCATGGAAAAGGTTACATTTTCCGGACGACCATCCAGCTCTTCAGCCATCTGCGCGCCCCAGCCACGTAAACATTCAATCACCCCTTGCACCAAAACTTCTGGCGCTGAGGCACCCGCGGTCACTCCGACCACGGCATCCTTAGCAAACCATTCTGGTTTTACATCTTCGGCACCATCAACCAGGTAAGCTGGGGTACCCATACGATCAGACAACTCGCGCAAACGATTGGAGTTCGAACTGTTCGGACTGCCGACCACTAAAACCACATCGCAGACGCTGGCCAATTCTTTCACCGCATCTTGGCGGTTTTGTGTGGCATAGCAAATATCATCCTTGCGCGGCCCACTGATGGTCGGAAAGCGTGTCTTTAAAGCATCAATCACGCGACTGGTGTCATCCATTGACAAGGTGGTTTGCGTAACAAAAGCGAGACTTTCAGGTACTTTAACCTGCAAAGTAGCCACATCTGCTTCATTTTCAACCAAATAAATATGCCCGCCATGGCGCGCATCATACTGGCCCATAGTGCCTTCAACTTCAGGGTGACCGGCATGACCAATCAGCACGCATTCGCGGCCTTGATTGCTATAGCGGACAACTTCCAAGTGCACTTTAGTCACCAAAGGACAGGTCGCATCAAAGACTTTTAAGCCACGGCGATCCGCTTCATCACGTACTGCTTTAGGCACGCCATGGGCACTAAAAATAACGATATTATCGTCCGGCACTTGATCTAGCTCTTCGACAAATATAGCGCCACGTGCGCGTAAATCTTCCACCACAAACTTGTTATGCACCACTTCATGACGCACGTAAATGGGCGGCTGAAACACCTCTAACGCACGGTTCACAATTTCAATCGCACGATCAACACCGGCACAAAAGCCACGTGGATTTGCTAGTTTAATGCGCATCAATACCGCCTCATTTTTTACAGAGTGTTGTTTTGCACCGTAATAATTGCAACATCAAAGGTGATCACTTTGCCAGCCAAAGGATGGTTAAAGTCAACGGTCACCTGCTGTTCATTAAAGGCTTTAACTACGCCTGGCATTTCACCACCCGCGGCATCTTTAAAAATCACCAGCACGCCGTAATCCAACTCCATATTGTCAAACTGGCTACGCGGCATCACCTGCACATTCTGCTCGTTGGGTGTCCCAAAACCTTGCTCGGGGAGGATTTCAAAGCTGCGCTGATCGCCGTCTTTCAGGCCAAATAAGACACGCTCAAAACCGGGCAATAAACTGCCATCACCAATGGTAAAGGTCGCAGGATCTTTCTCGAAGTTACTATCGACCACATCACCATTGTCAAACTTTAAAGCAAAATGCAGGGTTACCCTGCTGTTTTGCCCAATACGTTGTTCACTCATTGTTCTGCGCTCCAGTTACACCACTGCTTGCTGGTTTATTGCCGCGAAACATATCTAACGCGAGCATTACGGCACCCACCGTAATCGCACTATCGGCAATATTAAACGCTGGAAAATACCACTCAGTTTTCCAGTGCACTAAAATAAAATCAACCACATGACCCAACACCACACGGTCATACAAATTGCCAATCGCACCACCCAAAACCAAAGCTAAAGCAATTGCCAGCCAAGTCTCATGGGCCTTAAGACGCTTAAGCCAAATCACCAATACGGCACTGACTGCGCAAGCAATCACAGCAAAAAACCAGCGCTGCCAGCCGGCTTCATTGGCTAAAAAACTAAAAGCGGCGCCACGGTTGTAGGCCAGCGTCCAGCTGAATAGATCAGGAATCACCACTGCTTGCTGATACAACGCAAAGTTCGCATCAAACCAATGCTTACTGATCTGATCGGCTGCAATCACTAAGAGACTGATCCAAAGCCATGCCAGCTTGCCAAAGCGCGCAGCCATTAGCCTACACTCCTACACAGCGCTAAAGAGTTACGCATAATGGCGCACTTCACCTTCACCATCGAGGTTATCCGCACAGCGTGCGCAAGCGTCTGGATGCGCAGCCACTGAACCCACATCCGCACGATGATGCCAGCAACGGGCACATTTTGGCTGTTCAGACTTGCTGATATGTAATTTCAGACCTACCAGCTCAGTGCTGACGGCATCCGCGGGTGCTTGGGCTAAATCAGCCACTTGTGCGGTTGAGGTAATCAGGACAAAACGCAGCTCATCACCTAAGTGGCTGAGCTTTTCAGCTAAGGCTGTATCGGCATACAGAGTCACTTGCGCCTGCAAGTTACCGCCGATGACTTTGGCGTTACGTTGGTTTTCCAGCTCTTTGTTGACTGCCACTTTAACCGCCATCAACTCAGCCCAGTAAGCACTGCTTAATGTGCTGTCAGCAGGTAAGCGTGACAAACCCTCATACCAAGTATTAAAGATCACTGACTCATTCCGTTCACCTGGAATATGCTGCCAGATTTCATCGGCAGTAAACACCAAGATCGGCGCAATCCAACGCACCAAGGCTTCAGCAATATGGTACAGCGCAGTCTGACAGGAGCGGCGGGGCAAGCTGTTTTCGCCAGTGGTGTACTGACGGTCTTTAATGATATCCAGATAGAAGCTACCCANNGCTTGCGTCACATCATCCTGCAAACGCGCCGCGGCATCCACCACCCAACGGTCCAGCTCAATCATTTGCTCAGCAGGCACGCAGTCGGTGGCGGGATTGAAACCATCTAAGTTAGACAGCAGGAAACGCGCGGTATTACGAATCCGGCGATAGGCATCGGCACTGCGCTGCAAAATGGTGTCAGATACCGCCATTTCACTGGAGTAGTCCGCCGATGAAGCCCACAGACGCAAGATATCTGCACCCAAGCTGTTGGTGACCGTTTGTGGTGCAACCACGTTACCCAATGACTTGGACATTTTGCGGCCTTTCTCATCCACGGTAAAACCATGGGTGAGTAGACCACGGTACGGCGCATGACCATCAATCGCACAACCGGTCAGCAAGGATGAGTGGAACCAACCACGGTGCTGATCCGAACCTTCAAGGTACAAGTCTGCACGCGGGCCGTGTTCATGCCCTAAGGGATGCGAGCCGCGCAGTACATGCCAATGGGTGGTACCTGAGTCAAACCAGACATCCAAAGTGTCAGTGACTTTATCGTAGTCGGCCGCTTCTGCGCCGAGCAACTCAGCCGCATCCAGCTTAAACCAAGCCTCAATACCTTCTTGTTCAATGCGTTGCGCCACCTCCTCCATTAATTCCACAGTACGCGGGTGCAACTCACCCGTGGCTTTATGTAAGAAGAATGGAATCGGTACGCCCCAGTTACGTTGACGTGAGATGCACCAGTCGGGACGGCCAGCAATCATACCGTGTAGACGTGCTTTACCCCACGCAGGGGTAAACTCTGTTTCTTCGATGGCCTGCAAAGCACGCTCACGTAGCGGCGCACCCTGTTCAGGTTGCTTATCCATGCCCACAAACCACTGCGCCGTGGCGCGATAGATCAATGGGGTTTTATGCCGCCAGCAATGCATATAGCTGTGCTCAATCGACTCATGTTTAAGCAAGGCGCCGACTTCATCCAGCTTAGCCACGATATCGGCATTGGCTTTCCAAATAAACTGACCACCAAAAAACGGTAAGTCATCGACATAGACACCGTTACTTTGCACAGGACTGATAATTTCATCATTGGTCATGCCGTAGCGCTTACAGGTGTAGAAGTCATCTTCACCATAGGCTGGCGCTGAGTGGACGATACCGGTACCGGCATCCAGCTCCACATAGTCGGCCAAATACACTGGTGCAACACGCTCATAGAAAGGGTGCTGGAACTCTAAGTGCTCTAGGGCTTCACCATTACAACGGGCAATCACTTCACCTTGTAGCGCATAGCGAGCCAAACACTCTGCAACCAAGGTTTCCGCTAACAGCAGAATTTTATCGCCCACATCCACCAGTGCATACATCGCATCAGGGTGCACGTTCAGCGCTTGGTTACCTGGGATGGTCCAAGGCGTGGTGGTCCAGATCACGATCTGGACGTTTTTAGTGATCTCTGGCACGGCAAAAGCTTTGGCCAGCTTAACTAAGTCAGTGCTGTTAAAACCTACATCAATGGCTTCTGAGCGCTTATCTTGGTATTCAACTTCAGCTTCAGCCAAGGCTGAACCGCAGTCAAAACACCAGTTCACAGGTTTTAAGCCCTTAAACACAAAACCGCCTTCAACCATTTTCGCCAAGGCACGTACTTCACCGGCTTCGTTGGCAAAATCCATAGTTTTATACGGATTATCCCAATCACCCACCACACCTAAACGAATAAACTCAGCCTTCTGTCCTGCAATTTGTTCTTCAGCATAAGCGCGGCATAATGCACGCACCTGATCAGCAGGCAAGTTTTTGCCGTGCTTGATTTCAACTCTGTGCTCAATCGGCAAACCATGACAGTCCCAACCCGGCACGTAAGGCGCATCAAATCCCGCAAGAGTTTTACTGCGCACAATCATATCTTTAATGACTTTATTCACCGCATGACCAATGTGAATATTGCCATTTGCATACGGCGGGCCGTCATGCAAAATAAAACGAGGCCGACCTGCGCCAATTTGGCGCATTTTCTGATACAGGTTAATGCTATCCCAGTGCGCCAACATTTGCGGCTCACGGGTGGGGAGGCCTGCCTTCATCGGAAATGCCGTTTTCGGCAGGTTAAGCGTCGCTTTATAGTCGGTCATATGGGTTCCAAGTCACTCATTAAAGGGTGTGAAAATGCTGCCAAAGTGTATGTGCTTGCGCGATATCCGCAGCAATTGCCTCTTGTAGTTGAGGCAAGGATTCAAAACGTTGCTCGTCACGGATTTTCTTATAAAAGGTGACGGCAAGATGCTGGCCATATAAATCGCCAGAAAAATTCAATAAATGCACTTCCAAATGTGCTTGTCGCTCGTCATCAACGGTGGGGCGTGTGCCTATATTAGCAACACCGGGCATCTGTCGCCCACCTTGTAACTGCACAGACACCAAGTACACTCCATGCAAAGGTGCGCGATGGCGCTTAAGCTGCACATTAGCAGTTGGCGCATTTAAGGTACGACCCAACTTTTTGCCATGCATGACGCGACCATCAATACTGTAAGGTCGGCCGAGCAAACGCCGCGCCAGAGCAAAGTCAGCTTCGGCTAAAGTGGCGCGCAACCAGGTACTACTGACCCGTTGACCGTCAATTTCAACTGTCGCCGTGGGCTCCACACTAAAATCAAAACGCTGCCCCGCCTCTTGTAAAAAAGCAAAGTCGCCGGCGCGATCACAGCCAAAACGAAAATCATCGCCCACCTGCAAATGCTTGATACCTAAGGCATTCACCAAGACGCTTTGCACAAAATCTTCCGCACTGAGTTGGCGAAAACGCTTATTAAAAGCAATGCACAGCACCTGATCAATCCCCGCATCACGAAACAACTGCAGCTTATCGCGCAACCGAGTTAAACGAACCGGCGCCGTCTCAGGATTAAAAAACTCCCGCGGTTGCGGCTCAAAAACAATCACGCAACTGGGTAAATTTAAGCGCGCAGCACTAGTGCGCAGGCGCGTTAATATGGCCTGATGCCCTAGGTGAACACCATCAAAATTACCAATAGTCGCAACGCACCCATGATGTGCTGGACGTACATTGTGTAAACCGCGAACCAACTGCATATTTTATATCTTGCTAGCAAAGTGTCTGATTATAACCACAGCCAAGGCCTTCACGCACCTTTAGCCCATTTAACGGCGCAGATGACGCATTCTAATGCCGCTGGCAAACAAGGTCGCGGCAAACACGACAATACCGCCACCCACCAACAACGTCACTTCCCACACGCGGCGTTGCCAACCCCAAGCAAACCACTCACTGCTTGGTTCATTGAGCCAGAACACCAACGCCAGCATCGCAGCACAGGCCAGCAGTAAGCGCAGAATAAACATCATCCAACCCGGCTCCGGTTTATACACGCCAGCCCGGTACAGCCCCATGAGCAGCAAGCCCGTATTGAGCATACTGGCTAAGGATGTGGCCAAGGCTAAACCAACATGCTGCAGCGGCCAAATTAAAATCAAGTTCAGCACCATATTGACCACCATACAAATAATGGCAATGCGTACCGGGGTTCTTAAATCCTGACGGGCAAAGAAGCCCGGCGCTAACACTTTAATCAACATAAAGGTCAGCACTCCCAAGGAGTAGGCTTGCAATGCAGCGGCGGCCTGAGTGACATCAGTAGCCGTCATCGCGCCATAAAAGAATAATGTCGCGATTAAAGGCTCTGCCAAAAAGGCCAACGCCAATGCGGCTGGCACGCCCACCAACAAGACCATGCGCAGTGCCCAATCAATGGTAGCCGAAAACTCTTCAGGCTTAGCCGTGGAGTGGTGCCTCGATAACGCAGGCAAAATTACGGTACCAATGGCAATCCCAAAGGCACCCAGCGGTAATTCCGACAAACGGTCCGCGTAATACAACCACGACACACTACCAGTCTGTAAGAACGACGCCAGCACAGTATCCAGTAATAAGTTGATCTGACTGACTGACACACCAAATAACGCCGGTAGCATAAGCAACATAATGCGCTTAACCCCTGGATCATTGGCGACCACACGCGGACGCGGCAATAAACGCATTTTCCACAAGAATGGCATTTGAAATAATAACTGCGCCACACCAGCAATAAACACGCCCCAAGCCAAGGCCATTACCGGCTCGGCAAAGAACGGGGTTAAAAACACTGTAGCGCCAATCATGGAAACGTTGAGTAGCACTGGGGTAAAGGCTGGGACGGCAAAGCGACCATAGCTATTGAGAATTCCGCCACAGAATGCGGTTAAGGAAATCAGTAATAAATAGGGAAAGGTAATACGCAGCAGCTCACCGGCCAACTGCATTTTGCTCGGTTCATCATGAAAGCCTGGGGCAAACAGCATAATCAAATACGGCGACATCACCACACCCAGCGCAGTGAGTGCGGTTAAAGTCAAACCCAGCATACCGGCGGTGCGATCCACCAATTGCTTTACATCAGCAAAGGAGCGTTTTTCTCGGTACTCAGATAATACTGGCACAAAGGCTTGGGCAAATGCGCCTTCGGCAAATAAACGCCGTAGAAAATTAGGAATTTTAAAAGCAACAAAGAAAGCATCCGCCGATGCGCCGGAACCAAAATAGCTGGCGACGACCATATCGCGCACCATACCCAAAATACGCGAGAGCAGAGTCATCACACTGACCACTGCGCTGGAGCGTAAAAGGCTGGAGGATTTTAGTTTTGTGGATGTATCAACAGCGTCGCTCATGATGCACTCTTCCAAATTCAGCGCCCAAGTTTAGTCGCTTGCCTCAGGGGATGCTATAAAGATTGCAGAGAAAGCATGCAATCTGCACTTCGTCTGCGTATACTGTCAAAATTAATGTACTGAGCGACTCAATTTATAGATTGTAAAGCTATCGTCTATTTATTCAGTATCAGTAACTTGACAAATTATTCATTTAGCTGCATCATTCGCGGCCTATTTTGATTCATTCAACTAAAAGTTTTCGAGGAGTACGACGTGGCCAACAGCCCTTCTGCCAAAAAACGCGCTAAACAGGCTGATAAGCGTAGCGACCATAACGGTAGCCTACGTTCTATGGTGCGTACCTATATCAAAAATGTAGTTAAAGCCATCGAAGCTAAAGATTTAGAAAAAGCACAAGCTGCTTACAAATTAGCTGTTCCTGTTATCGACCGTATGGCCGATAAAGGTATTATCCACAAGAACAAAGCTGCTCGTAACAAAAGCCGCCTGAACCAGCACATCAAAGCGCTGAGTCAAGCAGCCGCTTAATTGCGACGGTATGTTTAATAAAGAACCGGCTTAGGCCGGTTTTTTATTGCCTAAAATTTAGAACACCATAACCCACATCACCACTTAAAACCGCAGCACACATACATCACATCACCTCACCGAGCACCTGCAATAACGCCCTGCCTACAACAGTACCTAAAAAGGCCTCGCGGTACCCCTTATAGCGTCAGTTAAGCTCTGCACCGCCTTATGCCAACACCCAACTTGAGCATAAAAAAACCCCAGCCCCTCTTACAGAGCCAGGGTTTTTTGTTGTAAGCAGAACTGCAACTTATAAAGGTTTACCACGGTTACCGCGCTGACTCACAAAGTTTTGTACTGTCGCCAAGTCATTGACCAACACAGTACAACGCTCTTCACGCTCAAACAAATCGGCCATATGCACAGGCAGACTTGGGCTAGCACCTGGCACAGCTTTCTCCACTGCTTCCGGGAATTTAACTGGATGCGCTGTACCTAAAATCACCATAGGCGTGGCTAAACTACGACGACACTCGCGCGCCGCATGCACACCAATGGCTGTGTGCGGATCCAGCAATTCACCGGTTTGTGCATAAACCTCAGCAATGGTTGCACAGGTTTGCTCATCATCAACCGCTAAGGAATCAAATAGCTTACGGGTTTCCGTCCAGCGCTCATCATCCACACTCATTTCGCCAGTGACACGGAAATGCTCCATCAGATCAGCCACTGCCGCACCATTACGACCATGCATATCAAACAGCAAACGCTCAAAGTTAGACGACACCATAATATCCATGGATGGCGACAGCGTTGGATGCAGCATATCTTTGTTGTAACGGTTGCCACTCATAAAGCGGTGCAAGATATCGTTGCGGTTAGTAGCAACAATCAACTGATTGATCGGCAGACCCATATTGCGCGCCAAGTAACCAGCAAAAATATCGCCAAAGTTACCGGTCGGCACTGAGAAAGCCACTGAGCGCTGCGGACCGCCCAACTGAATCGCAGCATGGAAGTAGTACACGATCTGCGCCATAATCCGCGCCCAGTTGATCGAGTTGACTGCCACTAAACGCGTACCTTTAAGGAACGACTGATCAGCAAAGCTGGCTTTAACCATCTCCTGACAATCATCAAAGTTACCTTCGATGGCGATATTGTGAATGTTATCGCTTAGCGCACTGGTCATCTGACGACGTTGCACTTCGGACACGCGCTGGTGTGGATGCAGAATAAAGATATCCACATTCTCACAACGACGACAGCCTTCAATCGCCGCAGAACCGGTATCACCCGAAGTCGCCCCCATAATCACCACACGCTCATTGCGCTTAGTCAGGAAGTGATCGAGTAAACGACCTAACAACTGCAAGGCAAAGTCTTTAAAAGCCAAGGTCGGCCCGTGAAACAATTCCAGCACCCACTCATTGCCATTAAGCTGACGCAAAGGCGCCACAGAACTGTGCTCAAAGACAGCATAGGTCTCTTTGAGAATCGCTTTAAAATCAGCATCCTCAATACAGCCCGCAACAAAGGGGCGCATCACGCGAAAGGCTAATTCGTGATAGGGCAAATCCGCCCATGAAGCGATTTCTTCTACAGTAAAGCGCGGCAAGTTTTCAGGCACATACAAACCGCCATCACTGGCTAAACCGGCTAACAATACATCTTCAAAATTCAACGCAGGGGCTTGGCCACGCGTGCTTATATATCGCATAAGTAACAACCTTTATCAGAGTCGCTTAACTGGGGATTAATTCAATTGCTCAACACGAATACGCACAACTGGCTTTTGTACTGTATCAAGTGCTTCTAACGCCATAATAGCATCATTAATACGCTGCTCTTGAACACGGTGCGTGAGCAGAATAATCGGGACTGAACCGTCCGACTCTTCGGCTTCTTTTTGCATAATCGATTCAATATTAATGCCGCGTACCGATAAAATACTCGCCACTTGCGCCAACACACCAGGGTGATCTTTAGCTTGAATGCGCAAGTAGTAGGCGCTCTCACATTGATCAATGGCCAAAATAGGATGATCTGATAAGGCAGTCGACTGGAAGGCTAATGCCGGCACCTGATCCGCTGGGGCAGACGCCATAAAACGCGCCACATCAATAATATCGGCCACCACCGCAGAAGCTGTTGGCTCCATACCAGCGCCCGCGCCATAGTAAAGCGTACTACCTACCGCATCACCATTGACCATCACCGCATTCATCACGCCATTGACATTAGCCAACAGACGGTCAGAGGGGATCAAGGTTGGATGCACGCGCAGCTCAATACCTAAATCAGTGCGACGCGCCATACCTAAATGCTTGATCCGGTAACCTAAGGCTTCAGCATAGTTCACATCAGCAGTGGTCAGCTCAGTAATGCCTTCGGTGTAGGCTTTTTCAAACTGCAAAGGAATGCCAAAAGCAATCGACGCTAGAATCGTCAGCTTGTGCGCCGCATCAATACCTTCCACATCAAAGGTGGGGTCGGCTTCGGCGTAGCCAAGCGCTTGCGCTTCTTGTAACACATCCTCAAAGGTACGGCCTTTCTCACGCATTTCACTGAGAATAAAGTTACCGGTGCCATTGATAATGCCGGTTAGCCAATTGATACGATTGCCCGCTAAACCTTCACGGATCGCCTTAATCACCGGAATACCACCGGCCACAGCCGCTTCATAGCCAACCATGACGCCTTGTTCACGGGCACGTTCGAAAATCTCATTACCGTGCACAGCGATCAGCGCTTTGTTCGCGGTTACCACGTGCTTGCCGTTGGCAATGGCACGCAGGACAATCTCTTTAGCTAAAGTGTCGCCACCAATCAGCTCAACCACGACTTCAATTTCAGGGTTATCGACGATAGCAAAGACATCATCAACCATGTCAGTCGTACTGGTATCACATTCCGGATTGACGGTACGTGCAGCGACTTGCACCACTTCAATCTGGCGGCCTAAACGCCGTGAAATTTCTTCAGCATTACGCTTAAGAACATTAAAAGTACCACCGCCAACGGTGCCTAAACCACAGATTCCTACTTTTACTGGCTTCACGCTGCATCGTCCCCATTATTAAATAAAATAAATCCGCTTAATAACTTACTAAAAGTATAAGCGGCAACATACTGTGCTAAAAATTAACAGTCTGTTTTACGCACAAGATGCGCGAAATTAAAGCTGAAAGTCTAGCACACTGGGTTATAAAGCACTGCTGAAAAGAATCGTCGCCGCCATCGCAGCTCGCGGTTAGTGCGTTACAATACGCGCCATATACATTTGAGAAGACGAGCCATCCCATGCGCCTTGATCGATATTTATCTGAAACAACTGGCATGAGCCGCAAAGAGGCAACCAAGGTACTGCAACGTGAGATTGTTACCGTAGACGGTGTTGCGCAGAAAAAGACAGCCTTTCAAGTCCCTCTAGGGGCGGAGGTTATATGGAACGACATACGCCTTGAACTGATGGGGCCTACCTACCTGATGATGCACAAGCCGCTTGATTGCGTGTGTGCCAATCACGACCCAATACACCAGACTATCTTTGCATATTTAGACGTACCTTATATAGATAAGCTGCATACCGTGGGGCGGCTTGATCTCGACACATCAGGGCTATTGTTAATCACTAACGATGGCAAATGGTCCCACCGTATTACTTCACCAAAGCGCCAATGCCCGAAGATCTATCATGCTTGGCTGGCCGACCCACTCACCGAGGCTGATGTCCGCGCCTTTGCTGAAGGCTTGCAACTGCATGGCGAGACGACTTTGACGGCCCCAGCAGTGCTGGAAATAATCAATGAGCGCGAAGCCTTGGTACATATTTATGAAGGCCGCTATCATCAAGTCCGCCGCATGCTTGCCGCAACAGGTAATAAAGTAGAAAAACTACATCGCGAGCAAGTCGGCACATTAAAGCTCGACCCTGATCTGGCTCCAGGTGAAAGCCGCCGCCTGACAGCAGAAGAAATTGCGCTGTTCTAGCGCGTAGAACCATACAGTCAGCCCGCAGCAACCCGCTTAAAACCTCTGCTAAGCATCTACAGTATTAGGCTTTCTTAGTCTGTTTTCATTGCACGACTCACTAAGAAAGCACTTTTAACTG
>LFRZ01000067.1:37775-41817 GCA_001513025.1 Gammaproteobacteria bacterium DTU037 | reverse complement strand
GCGACTTTGTATTTCAAGCCGAAAACACCCTAGTCAGATACGCAAAAGGATTAGAAGACTAGTAGCGGGTAACGCCAGTCAAGGCCAGCAGTAGTGGGCCTTGACTGGTGTGCAATGAAGGACAGGTCTAGACAGCAACTCCTAGCGCGTGATGACCGGCTTTAAATGCGATGGTCATGGCTGGGCCTAAAGTACAGCCTGCACCTGGGTACTTACTGCCCATAATAGAGGCACTGGAGTTACCTGCGGCATACAAGCCTTGAATCGGCTCATCGTTTTGCCTCAGTACTTGACCGTCCAGGTTAATCACCAAGCCGCCCTTAGTGCCTAAATCACCAAGCAAGAGTTGGGTGGCGTAGTAAGGTCCTTGATCCATCGGTCCCCAGCAGGGGTTCGGCTTCACCTCGGGGTCACCATATAAGGTGTCATGTGCATCGCTACCACGATGGAACTCTTCATCCACACCGCTAGCCGCATACTTCTTCACCTTGTCCATGGTGTCTTTTAATCCGTTGTAGTCGATGCCCATTTTCTGCGCAAGTTCTTGCAAGCTATCGGCTTTAATCAGCATTTTCCCTTCGCCGATCATTTGCTTGCTCATAAAGTCCGGCATGGCTTCGCCTTGTACCACGCCGCCAAACATATACTTTTTACGGTAGTGCGCATCCAAAATACAGTAGGCGGGAAATACATCATGGCCCTTTTGGTGCGCTGCGTAAAAACAATCACCATAAGAATTATAGGTGATGGATTCATTCATAAAACGTTGGCCTTTCTTATCAACGATGATAAGACCCGGCTTTGATTTTTCCGAGAATAAAACTGTAGGCCCAAAGGGTGTGATGGCGGTTGGTGCCCACCATGCCTCATTCATTAATCCGAGCTTTGCGCCAATTTTTTCCGCAGCTAAAATCAGATCACCCGTATTGCTGGTTACCCCAGAGGAATGACCAAAGGTGGCCGGTTGTGGCAAGTATGTCTCGCGCATGGCTTTATTATGCTCAAAGCCGCCAGCGGCAATAATTACAGCTTTGTTCGCTGTGATTTGCGTATGACCTTTAACAACGACACCTGTTACGCGATTATTTTCATATATTAAGTCGGTGACTGGCGATTCCAATACCAACTCTACGCCCTTATCCATCGCAGCAAAATACAAGCCTGCGACTAAGGCGTTACCTTGGGTCAAACGTCTATCTCTAGGACCTTTGAGGCGTCCTGGAATGTCTTTAAAATAGCCGGCAATAATGCCCATAAAGATTTTTTGCCAACCGGGTGTTTTCGCTAGAATTTGCACGCCTTCGAGAATACTCATCGAAAAACGGCTAAAAGCCTTAGACGCGCGCGGTGATTCCACCAAGCGACTGAGCATCTCGTAGTCCATTTTACGGCCATCCACGGGCGATGGATCCATGGTACGCCCACCGGCTTTCCAGCCTTCAATGTCAGGATAATAGTCAGCATAACCTTGTACGGGGGTGCAGGTTAAGCCGGTCTGTTGCTCTAAAAAGTCGATCATTTTAGGCGCATAAGCGATGTAGTTATTGATACTTGCAGCACTGACTTCGTTTTCAGGAATCACTGCACGCATGTATTTGAATGCCTCTTCCGCGCTGTCGCTAACACCGGCCTGGACGATATTGCGGCTATTAGGCACCCAAATACCACCCCCTGACTTTGCACTGGTGCCACCCCATTGACTGCCTTTTTCCAGCATCAATACCGCAGCACCTTGATTGGCCGCCGATAAAGCGGCCATAAATGCGCCAGCGCCGGAACCGACGACGACTACATCATAATTATTTCTCATGCGTATTCCTCAGCCTGCATACGCTCGCCATGGTAGAGAGGTATGGGTCTTTTATTGTTGTATGTTAAAACCCTGCAAAGGTATCAGACGCAAGCGCAGCATAGGAATATTTTTGACATTTTCTGCCTGCTAAAACATCGGGCGCGATTTATATCACTAAGGGCACAGCAACTGGTGCCAGACAAAACAGCTGAATCGCACAATAAAAAAGAGCCATACCCCCCATTAAAGGAGTACGGCTCTTCTCAAGCTGCTAAGTCAGCGTATTAGGCGTTAAGCTTAGCGGCAATTTTAGCTACATGCGCGCCCTGATGACGGGCGATCGCTAACTCACGTGGATCAGGCTGACGCGAGCCATCACCACCGGCAAGCGTCGATGCACCGTAAGGTGTGCCGCCGCCCACTTGTGAGACATCAAACAACTCTGGCGTGGTGTAACCGATTGGCACAATGATCATGCCGTGGTGTGCGAGCGTGGTCCAAGTTGAGGTAATGGTCATTTCTTGGCCACCACCGGTACCTGTTGAAGTGAATACGCTAGCGACTTTACCGGCCAGCGCGCCTTTCGCCCACAGCCCTCCGGTTTGGTCGAAGAAGTTGCGCATCTGCCCGCTCATGTTGCCGAAGCGCGTTGGTGTACCAACGATAATAGCATCGTAATCAGCCAACTCTGCGGGTGTCGCCACTTCTGCAGCTTGATCCGCTTTACCACCGGCATTCTTAAAAATCTCGGCACTCATGGTTTCTGGCACACGCTTAATCGTCACCTCAACCCCAGCCACGCCACGCGCGCCTTCAGCGACCGCATTGGCCATGGTTTCGATATGGCCGTACATTGAGTGATAAAGAACCAGTATTTTAGTCATATTTGTTTCCTCTTTTAAGACTTAACTTTGTTGATCTGTTTGCTAATCGAGGCAAATCACTTGCCAAGCATCCCCTATGGGGAAGTTTCTGTTAAACGTTCAATTTAAGGTCAGCACAATTCACTGCACATTCATACTGAACATGGATAGCATGTTTTATGCGACATCCACTAGCACAATTTCGCTGTCCTGTTGAGCACTTACTTTGAGCAAAGATTCATTACTGATTGCCACGCCATCACCGGCTGCAGCAATAACACCGTTGATCTCGATCTGGCCACTGGCTGGCACTAGATACACTTTGCGTCCAGGGGCAATTTGATACTCGGTGCTTTGCCCAGCCTTTAGCGTTGCCGCGACTAAACGGGCATTAGCACGAATTGGTAGCGCGTCAGTATCTCCAGGTAAACCACTGGCCAGAGTGACAAAAGAGCCACTGCGCTCGCCCTTGGGAAAAGGCTTAGTGCCCCAAGCCGGTGGTAAGCCTTGCTCATTGGGCATAATCCAGATTTGAAAGATCTGCGTGGCCACATCCTCTTCATTCATTTCACTGTGAGCGATACCGGTGCCAGCACTCATCACCTGCACGTCACCTGCTTCAGTGCGGCCACGGTTACCGAGATTATCTTCGTGGGTAATCGCACCGCTGCGCACATAGGTGATGATTTCCATATCGCGATGTGGGTGCGCTGGAAAGCCCGAGCGCGCGGCGATGCTGTCATCGTTCCAGACGCGCAGTTGGCCCCAACTCATACGTTTTGGATCGTAATAATCGGCGAAAGAAAAATGGTGGCGCGTATCCAGCCAGCCATGTTGAGCGCCGCCAAGATCGCTGTAAGGTCGTAGTTCAATCATGGTAAAACCTCCTGCTGATATTTAATTGTTATCAGCTAAACATGCTGGGTTATGGAATCAATACAATCTTTTCTGCCGCGCCAGCGCTAACCTGTTGATAGGCTGTCACGGCTTGCGACAAGGGTAATTCGATAAAACCGCTGGGTGCGGGCAGTCCCGCATCAAATGCTTCGCCGATACGCTTAAGCATCTGCGCACATTCCTCTAGGCTGTAGAGCAGCGAATTAATCCCCACAATTGAGCCGCCACGACGATACAGATTCAAGGACGATAAACTGATCACGCCATCCTTTGGTGCGGCAATAATCGCCACACGACCAAAGGTATCGACCGTATTAACGGCTGCTGCAAGCCAGAAACCTGTGGTTTCAAAAATCACTTCAGGCGCTTGCTGCTTGAAGTGCTGGCGCGCCTGTTCTGGCAACTGCCCTTCTTCGCTCAACTGAAAAGCATTAATACCTTGCGCTTGCAAGCTTTGCACAACATCGGCACGACGTGCCGCCATGACCAC
>LFRZ01000067.1:20360-37597 GCA_001513025.1 Gammaproteobacteria bacterium DTU037 | reverse complement strand
CTACCGCCCCACACGGCTTGACCCAGCAACTGTTCAGGCCCTGCAACCACTACGCCAGCAAAGTCTCGGCCAGGTATACGCGGCGTGGTGGTGTAAGGAAACAAGCCCAATACATTCTTAATATCGCTAGGATTGACGCCGGTGGCACGCACCTCAACCAATACCTCGCCCGCGGCTGGCACGGGCTTTGCCAAGTCATGTAATTGCAACGTATCTAAAGAGCCGGTGGCAGAAAATTGTAGCGCTTGCATAAGACACCTCAATCACTGGGTAAAGCGATACCGAGCTGAGCAGCGAGTCAATAGCCACTCAGCCGGCTTGGTTGTGTAGCAACAATCACTTACGGCCATGTGGCCGAGCAAAATCCAACACTGGACCCGCTGGCACCACACCGGTGGGGTTAATGGTGTCGTGACTGCGGTAATAGTGCTCTTTGATATGTTGCATATTCACCGTCTCAGCCACGCCAGGCCACTGGTACAGCTCGCGCATATAACCGGCCACATGCGGATAATCTTCAATCTGCTTAAGATTGCACTTAAAGTGACCGTGATACACCGCATCAAAACGAATCAGCGTGGTAAACAAACGCCAATCCGCTTCGGTGATCTGGTCGCCCACTAAGTAGCGTTGCTTGGAGAAACGGTGTTCAAGCTCATCCAGTGCTGCAAACAAGGGGAACACTGCCAGCTCGTAAGCTTTTTGGCTGGTGGCGAAACCGGCCTTGTAAACACCGTTATTGATGGTGTCATAGACATGCTCGTTGACACGATCAATCTCAGCACGTAACGCCTCTGGGTAATAATCGCCAGGCTTCGCGCCAATCTGGTCAAAAGCCGAGTTGAACATACGAATAATCTCAGACGACTCGTTGCTCACCATCACATTTTGTTGTTTATCCCAAAGCACTGGAACTGTGACACGCCCACTGTACTTAGAGTCTGCCGCCGTATAAATCTGGTGCATATAGGTGGCTTGAAACAACGGGTCAGCAACGACGCCTGTATCTTCGATAAAAGTCCAGCCATGCTCACGCATAAACGGATTGACCACTGACACTGAAATCATCGACTCAAGCCCTTTGAGCTTACGAAAAATCAGGGTGCGGTGCGCCCAAGGACAGGCTAAAGAAACATATAAGTGATAACGTCCGGCTTGCGCTTTAAAGCCTGCTACGCCGCTGGGTCCAGCGCTGCCATCAGCGGTGACCCAGTTACGAAATTGTGACTCACTGCGCTCGAATTTACCGCCAGTGGAGTCAGTGTCATACCATTGGTCATGCCATTGACCGTCTACTAATAAGCCCATGTTAGAGCCTCCATTTGTCTGTGAGAGTCGTGCACGAAGGAAGACCATCTGCCTGCGTGCTTATGTTATGTAGGTTGGCGATAGACGCCGAAGCTTAGAATGAATCAGAGCGGCCGTTGCCTAAGCGTGCACTGAGCATAGAGTCCAGCGAAAGCTTACCGCCGCCGTTTAAGACTAAAGCGCCAGTGATGGCCAGTAACGCCAGGCCAAATTCATAACCGTTGTTACTCATAAATAAACCATTAGGCAGGTGCACGGTGATGACGGCGACCAGCATGGTCATCGCCAGTGCCAATGCAGCAGGTCGCGTCAGCAGTCCAAGCAGCAGTGCGATACCACCAAAGAACTCTGCACTGCCGGCTGCCAGCGCCATTAAGTAACCCGGCTGCAAACCAATCGAAGCCATCCACTGCGCCGTCCCTTCCAGACCGCCGCCGCCGAAACTACCGAATAACTTCTGTGCACCATGCGCTGCGAAAATAGCCCCAGCGCTAAGGCGCATGAGCAAGCTGCTCAAGCTGTTGTCAGTGGTCAGTACGCGCTGAATTAAAGCTTTGCTCATGATGTTGTCTCCAAGTAGTATCAGTTATGTTGTTTGATGTAACTACTATATTGCAAAGGCCAAACAGATAATAACGGAACGTTTTGACCTTTATGATCAGGAAAACTGAACTATGACGTTGCTTATCACTTTAGATGCCTTGCAAACTCTTGACGCAATCGAGCGTCGTCACAGTTTTGCCGCTGCGGCAGAAGAGTTGCACCGTGTGCCATCCGCCGTTTCTTACACTATCAATAAACTCGAAGAAGATCTGGGCGTTGAGCTGTTTGATCGCAGCCGTCGTAAAGCCGAACTGACCGCCATTGGACGCCTAGTCCTCGAACAAGGCCGACACATTCTCAAGGCCTCGCACGCGTTAGCGGCACAGGCCCGTCAAGCCGCGAATGGCTGGGAAGTTGAGTTGCGCATTTGTATTGAGAGTGTACTGAGCTGCGACGCTATCTATGATCTGATTGAAGAGTTCCAGCACGTCCAGCCCAAAACCCAGATACGCCTCAGCGAAGAAGTCCTCAGTGGCAGTTGGGATGCACTCATCGATGATCGCTGTGATTTAGTCATCGGCGCCGAAGGTGCGGCCCCAGCGTCAGGTTTTGCCCAACATGCACTGGGCCAAGTGATCTTTGATTTTGCAGTTGCCGCTGGGCACCCCTTAACGCAACTGCCCACGCCTCTGCCCGCCAGCGCGATCTTGGACTACCCGACCGTGATTGTCTCCGACAGCTCACAGCGGTTAGCCACGCGCTCCGCTGGGCTACTGGATGGCCGTAGCCGTATTTATGTGCCCAGTATCGAACACAAAATAGCTGCACAACGCAAAGGGCTTGGTGTGGGCTATTTACCGCGCCATCGCATTATGCAGCAATTAGCACAAGGTCAATTAGAGATCTTAACCTTGGATGTGCCGCGCCCGCCGGTCGATATATCAGTCGCGTGGCAACGCAACAATAGCGGTAAAGGCTTACAGTGGTTTGTCGAGCGACTGCAACGCATGCAGTTTGACCCCGTCCTCGGTGGTCTGATGCAGAAGTTCTAGAGTCTGCTCCATTGCGGCGGTGATGAGTGCTGTCACCGCTCGCCTAACGCGGATAAAAACCCGTCGCCCACGCGCATCAGTGCACAGCGTGCTTGGCGCTTCAATACGAGCATCTGTTACCACGCAGTCTCTTACAGCATAAGCGAATCGTTCTGTACTATTATTAGCGATTTTGCTAGATTCAACGACCTCATTAACCCTCTGACAGGAGTGCTTCCCGATCAACACCGATGCTCGATATGTAGCTTGGCTTCTCGACTTTTTATCTACACAAGGGGTCGACACGCAGTCTTTGGCGCAAACTCACCGACTGACCGATCTGGAACAACTCAACACTCCTATTAGTCGTGCAACCCATAGGGCCTTGCTATCCGATGCGTTACGTATCACCGGTAACAGTGGGCTCGGATTAGAACTGGGCTTTCATCGATCACTGGCGACCTATGACCAACTCGCTTATCTGCTGATGAGTTCCTCAACGTTGCGCGAAGCAACAGAAAACGGCTTGCGCTACCAGAATTATCCAGGCCGTTTTTCAGGAAGAGAAATCATTACCACCTTCAGTGAAATAGATGGCCAAGGCTGCTATCAGGTCAGCGTCAAAGAAGGCTTAGACGCGTTTAGATTGCTGGCGGTAGAAGATGTGCTGAGCAGTATCATGACCACTGTTCGCTGGGTACTCGGACGGCCATTGCCCGTGACAAAACTACGCTGTGATTACCCTATGCCACCTCATTTCGCCGCCTACAAGGCCATTTTTAACTGCCCCGTACAGTTTGATGCGCCAGTCATTCAACTCTTCTTTGATGCAACCGTGCTCGACCAACCGCTACCTCATGCCAGCCCGCAAAGTGCGAGACTCTACGCGGCGCTGTGTGAAGAAAAAAGTATTGCCCGTCAGCAGGGTGATGTGGCCTGGCGGCTGTGTCAGTTAATCATCCACGACCCCGCCAACCCTCCGAGCATGACGGATGCTGCCGATATCCTGCATTGCAGTCCACGCACCCTAAGGCGCAAATTAAGCTCAGAAGGGTGGCACTACCAGCAACTGATTGACCAAGTCAGAGCGATTCGCGCACGCCGAGCACTGAGTGATCCGACGCAATCGGTGACCCAAGTCGCCTTGCAGGTGGGGTACGCAGATCACTCAGGCTTTCTGCGAGCCTTTAGAAAATGGACCGGTCTGACCCCTTCTGAATTTCGCAGCAAATTGTTTGATTAATCGCAAGATTGTCCCTTAAGGCTTGTTTTATGGCCGCATTATCCTATCCATTAGCCTTTCCTCGGCGATAGAATCGGTCGTCATAATAATAGCAAAAGGATCAAGGCCGTGTTAAAGACCGATTACGTCAATGCCGCTATGCTGGCGAAGAACGAGGCCTGCGCGACGCTGATCGATGCCTTAGGCGATGCTAAGTGGGCGCTGCTTGCTCAACATGGTGCTCTAGTTGTTGGGCGTGACCTTCGCCAAGCCCACCTGCGTGCTGCGACCTTAGAATGGCGTTGCCGACGTGCTTATGAAGCACGCCTCGCCGGCGGTGCAGAACCACTACCGAACGAATTGGTCGAAGAAGTCAGTCTTCCTGATCCAAACAGTTTCCCGTTTCTCTGGGAAGCCATGGCACGTCGCGAATTGCGTCGTGACCCCACAATCCTTGGCGCTTGAGGTAACCACATGTCACTGAATATAAAACCACTAAAAAACATTGGCATTGAGATTTTAGATTTTGATATTAGCCAGCCCTTTACCGATGAGGTAAAAGAGCAATTGCGCGCACTTTGGTACGAATACGGCGTTTTAGTCTTTCGCAATCAAGATATGAATCCTGAGCGGCAAATTGAGTTCAGTCGAATTTTCGGCCCATTGGAACTGCACCCGCTCAAGGCCACCACTTCAGATAAGTATCCAGAGTTATTCGAACTGGAGAATGGTGGCGACAAAGATAAGCATATGACTGCCTTCTATAAAGGCGAAACTGTTGTTGGCCGTCTCGACTGGCACATCGACCTGCATTACACCGGTAAACCCAACCACGGCGCAGTACTCACCTCGGTTGAAGTGGCCGGTGAAGGTGGCTTAACCGGTTTTGGCGATCTGGCTAAAGCCTACGAGGCGCTGGATGATGAAACCAAAGCCCTACTAGAGAACATCGAAGTTGCCTACGCTTTCAGCATGCAACGACGCAATATGCGCTACGTCGACCTAGAGGGCTATGAGCCAGGTCCTTACAGCCCCAAAAAACCTTCAGACGTGCGTTTCCCTAATTTCCCCGAGTCCGTCTACCCTGCGGTGATGACACACCCAATCAGCGGCATGAAAGTGCTCGGCATTGTCGAGCAGTTCCTCGATCGCGTGGTGACACCACACAAAGTCGGACTGTCAAATGATGAATCAATTGATTTACTCAAACGCTTAGTTGCGCATACTCGTGACCCTCAATTCCATTACTTCCACCAGTGGCAAGTTGGCGATATGGTGCTGTGGGACAACTGGCGCGCGATGCATTGCACCACAGGAACGCCACCCGGTGTTCGTCGCCGTATCAACCGTACAACCATTGAGGGCAAGCACACCTTGGGTAGAATTTTACTCGATGAGTGAGCCAGAGACGTATCGCATAGCTAGCCTACCAGCACGATTAAGGCTGAGTGTCGCAATAGACTGAGAACTGCAATAACAGGCATGCCCCGACGACACAAACATGTGCTGTCGGGGTAGCAGTGGTGCCAGATCGCTGAAGTTAAATCACTGGGGTTAAAACCGGCTGACCTGCAAAATAAGCCGCTAAATTAGTAAAAGTCAAATCCAGCATCGCCGCTACGCTAGCCTCTGTCGTACTCGCCATATGTGGGGTCAAAACCACATTAGGTAAATCTTTTAGCGCTTGCGAAACATGCGGCTCATCACAAAACACATCCAGTCCAGCAGCAAGAATAGTTCCATCACGTAAGGCCGTCACTAACGCGTCTTGGTCGACGATCGAGCCACGTGCAATGTTAATCAACACACCGCGCGACCCCAGTGCGGCCAATACAGCCTGATTGATCATGGCATGCGTTTGCGCATCTGCACTTGCACAGACCACCAGATAGTCCACACTGGCTGCCAGTGCGAGTGCATCATCACACCAGCGGTAAGGCACATCAGTCTTTGGCGTACGCCCAGTATAGGCAATGCTCATCCCGAACGCTTGTGCACGCAAGGCGACCGCTTGACCAATACGGCCTAGACCAATAATACCCATACGCCCACCAAACACCCTCGCCGTCATCGGGTAACGCCCGGTCTCCCATGCACCGCGACGGACAAATTGATCAGCCGTATGGATCTGACGCGCGGCACACAGCAGCAATCCCATGGTAAAATCGGCGATATCTTCGGTCGATAATCCTGGGGTGTTGGTCACGCAAATATTGTGTTCACGCGCCGCCTCAAGATCGATTCCATCGTACCCCACCCCCATGATCGAAATCATTTCCAGCGCAGGCAATTGTTTGATCAATGCGCGAGGCACACTGGATTGAGCCGTGGCAACGATAGCGCGCACAGTAGGCGCCAGCAGCATAAACTGATTCGCATCCAGTGAGGCATGCAGGTGGCAAACGAAATGCTCATGCAAACGCTGCATCAAACTGTCAGGCAAGTAGGATAAGAGTAATAAAGTCGGCTTCATCATATTCTCAGTTCTCAGAATATATTAAATATCAGCAGCATGGCTGTTGGCCATGCTGCTCCAAATATGAAAAAGCTTACTCAAGCACCGTTGCATCACGGCGGATTTCTTCACGCGCCATGGCTTCCCAAAGGAAGGGGAAACCATGTGCATCGGTACGCTCGCCAGTTGCCACGACAACATCGGCAGGCAAAGGAGTGCCACCGCCAATCGCTTCAACACGCCATGCCAAGCGGCTGCGCCACTCTAAGGTGATGGCGCGTAAGTGCGCTTGGCGAATACCGTTACCGACCACGAGCACACCATGGTTAGCCAGCAGCGCCCATTTTGCTGAACCCAGTGCATCGACTGCAGCACGGCCAAACTCGAGATCCTCAACTGTACCGCGATACTCGTCATAGAGTACCGGATCAGTATCCACCAAGGCTGAGGTTTGGTCGTACACCGGCGGAATACGTCCAGCGGCTGACCAAACCGATCCCCAGACGGGGTGATTGTGAATCACCACATCCACATCATGCCGTGCATTATGGATATCCATATGCAGATTGATGGCTGGGGTGATATTCCACTCGCCTTCAATCACCTTGCCTTCTTTATCAAGGCGCACAATATCTGAGGCGGTGACTTCACCCCACGTCAGTTCCCACGGGTTAGCTAAGTAGGTGCCATCGTCCAGGCGCACGGTGATATGACCGGCAATATGGTCGTTGTAACCTTCGCGGTACAACACTCGGCACAAGAGCGCCACAGTCTGCCGCGCGCTCAGCTCAGGCAATAACGCATGACGGCCGGGTTTGGGCGCATAACTGGCAAGCAACTCGTGGTTCAGCGTATCTTTCAACATAGTTATTCCTCTTAAATTATTGTTATAAGTGTCGATTCATCACAGGTAAAAAGGCCCGCGAGCAAATACCGAGGCACGCTGCATACGTCGCTGGTGTGGCTTGTAATCGAGGATGGCGTTGTGCAGAACACTGCGGTTATCCCAGATCACCATGTCACCCACGCTCCAGCGATGGCGAAAACCAAAGTGGACCTGCTGACAATGTGCATGCAAGTAAGCCAGGATGGCTGAACTTTCCGCACAAGGCAGTCCGTCAATATGCGTGGTATAGGTCGGGCTCAAATACAAGGCCTTACGACCTGAATCAGGGTGCTGAATCACTAACGGATGCAGGTGCCGGCGGTTCATATTAATCACTTCAAGATAGCGCTCGTGCGTGACAAAATTCTGCCGCAGCGCTGCTGACATCGGTCCATTCATATCATGCCAAGCAGACAGACCATCCAGATAGTCCTTCATCCGCTGAGACAGCGCATCGTACGCCGTGGTCATACTGATCCAGCACGTATCACCACCAGCGGGTGGTAAAATCTGTGCGTGTGTCATGGTCACGCTTGGAGGGCTGGGCAGAAAGCTCTCATCGTGGTGCCACATATCAGCTCGATCGCCCAATTTGGAATCAATCACAGTGATCTGCTCAAACCCTTCGCCCAGATTGGGATAAAAGGTGTGAACTTCCGGCTCACCAAAATGCAGAGCAACCGCCAAATGTTGCTCAGGCGTGAGCTCTGGTACATGCAGTACAACGGCCTCATGCTTGGTGAGTACCGCCTCAAGTGCCGCCAGCGTTTCTGGCAGTAATAATGAAGCACAATCCAATTCAAGTACTTCGGCACCAATGCTTGGACCCAGCGGTCGAACGGTGAAAGATGAGGTCATGGGTAATCTCCCGATAGGGTCGGAACATCCGATTTTGTGGAGCGTATCACTACGCTCTTAGACATTGTTTGATCAACGAAAATAAGTATACTCAGGTTACAAAAATTGAGGTATTCGCATTCCAATGGCGCTCAGGTACACTCGTAACCACTTGATAGAATTGATAAAAATCAAATATAAAACATACCAACAAAGACAACACTCGTATTTCCATCAATAAAAAAGCGGTACACAAGCATGAGCACCAAGCCACCCAAAAAACAATTACCCAGCTTACGTAAACACCCCACTCAGTCACGCTCGCGGGCCTTAGTGGATGCCGTGGAGCAAGCCTGCTTAAAGATTTTGGATGAGTCAGGCGAGGCGTCACTGACCGTTGCCCATATTGCAGAAATATCAGGGGTAGCCGTCGGCTCAATCTATCAATACTTCCCCAACAAGGATGCGATCATCGCCTTGTTGTACGAACGGATTTTAGATGAGGAGTCTGCTGAGGTATTAGAGATGCGCAAAAAGCTGGTTGGCATACCCTTAAAGTCTGCCCTGCGGGACATTTTTGCCAATATTATTCGAGTTGAAACGCGACTGTCTAAATTGAATAAGGCCTTTCATTTGCGTTACCACTCGGCCCTTCACCTCGGTATGTGGCGTGGCGAATACCGCAGTACTGGTGAATTTATCGAAGCGACATGGCTACCCTTGCTACACATCTACGCACATGAGGTCACCACCGAGCATCCTGCTCTAGCGGCGTATTTACTCGGGCAAGGCTTACGCAGCATGATCCGCTCGGTACAAGACGATATTCCAGAGCAACTGCAATCCCCTGCCTTACTCGACAGCTTAGTCGCCATGGCGATGGCTTGCTTACGCCCATCAGACTGTAACTAACAAAGGCTGCTTTAGCTCAGCACACAATGCACAACGCCCTCGCTAAAAGGTCAAGTGATAGCGATGGATCAGATACTTTTTAAAGTCTTTAACCACTGACAGCGAGTCGCGTAACAACTGCCGCTCCAGAACAGTCAAGTGTTTGATATTAATTTCATTGGGCGCTTTATCGAATTCGCCAGGATCGGGGTTATAACGCTTAATCTGCTGCTGCAAGCGTACTTGCACAAAATAGCTCAGCGCCTCAGCTAAATTATCTGCCAATTCTTTTTGCAAGACGCCTTTTTCGACTAACTGCTCAAGACGTTTAAAGGTGTTGGTTTCCGATACCTTATTTTCTAAAGCTATACTGCGTACACCGTGCACAATAGGAAACACGCCAGCTTTTTTAATATCCAAGCCAGCACTGTCTTTGAGGCGGCCAAAAAAGGTCAACGGCGTATCAAAACGCAGCGAAGCTTTAGCAAAGTGGGCAAAGAAAATATCATTATCCTGAATACGTCGAAAGAAGGTATTGCGCGCTACTTTAAACAACGCGGTATTACCCGCTACCGGCTTGCTATCACTGGCAATCGCCAAGTTCATAGTGGCCTCACCTTCGTAGCTCTGGCTCCAACGGGTAAGCTTCTCGGCCCACTGCTTCGTCGAGTTCACCCACTCGGGATTGGACACCATAATATTGCCAGGGCATGGCGGAAAACCAAAGGAAATCAAGGTTTGGCTAAAGGTATTCATCACCTCGTGCATCTGCGGCCACTCTAAACCATCACGATAAATCAAGCCATTATCTTGATCGGTTTTCATGATTTGTTCACCGCGCCCCTCAGAGCCCATGACAATCAAACACACATGCGGATGCACTTCTTGAGGGACAACCAGATCAAATAATTTACTTAAAATACGGCTATTCAGTGCGGCCAACAACTCCATCACAAAACGGATTTTCACCCCAGTAGAGATCAGCCCTTTAATTAAATCAGTGAGGCCAAAAGACGCCTCACGCAATTCATCCAGACTCTGCGCCCGCTCCACGCGTAAACCAATCACATGCGAATGACTGGAGAACTGACTGAGCACATCAGTCAGCTCAATCACGCCAACCAATTGCCGCTGACTATCCATCACCACCACACGCTCAATGCGCTGTTGGGTCATAATAATCAACGCATTAAACAAATAATCGTCAGGGCGAATACTGATCAAGCGGTAACTGGCAATCTGTGACACGTCAGTAGCTAAAGGGCGATGCTCAAGAATCACCGCATCGAGCAAATCAGTACCGGTGACCATGCCATAGCGATTACCTTTTTTCGCTAGCAGACAATCCGCCTTATGCTCACGCATTAAACGCGTGGCCTCTTCAATTGAGGTGCCCTCTTCAACAATCAGCGGCTCACGAATCGTGCTGTCAGCAATGCGCGCCAACATAAACTCCGCCATATCCTGATTGGGGGCATGCTGGGCAATGATTTCACGCTTAACGCTGAGACTCTGTTGAAAGTAGTCGGCAAATAGCGAGTTACTATCAATCAACTCTAATAAGATGGGGGTGGGTATCAGATAACAAAGAGTGGCCTCCACGGCAATAAAGTTATGAATGGCTTTACCGTTAAACACTGACCAACTGCCGAAATATTCACCGGCTTGATAATGCATAAAAGCCGCTTGCTGCTGGATCAGTTGCTCGCCCGACTGCGTATTGCACTCGCTCTCAGCCACTCGACCGTGCTCAATCACAAACACACCTTGCGGGGGTTCGCCGGCGGCAAGGATAATATCTAAGGATTGATAGTCTTTACGCTGCACATGACTGAGAAGCAAGGCTTTTTCAGGATCGGTTAAGAAACCAAAAGGTAACTGAGCAACATTGAACGTATCTGACATGAGTGCAACTCCTGCTGCGTAATCCAATCAAAGACCCTGTAGCCTGCCGCTGTCATCATCAAAGCGCCATGCTCATTTAGATGTAGAGCACACTGCTAAAAATAAGGCACTGTCGCGATCAACCGAGCGCGGTTGCTTAGACAGTGCTTGATGCTCATCCGAGATCGCAATGATCTGCGCTTCAGTGCAGTTCATAACATAAGCTTGATGAGTAACCACATCGATGTATTTTTTCTCAAAACGGTACTCAATAAACTCCACCAGAGTTAAACCCTTGGCCTCACGCACTTGTAGATTATTGGTATCCACCACAGTAAATACAGTGGTGATGGGGTAAAAATACGTCCACGGACGCCAAAACACTTGACCGGCTTGGCTTGAGGTGACCACAACACCGTCCGGCTGACGGGTGGATTGGTGATCAAACCAGTTGTACTCAAAGTAAATTTGATAGCTCATCATACCAATCCCAGCAAAGACTGGAATAATCCACTTAGCCAGTCGTTGTCCGGACAATGACCGCAGTAAAAAAGCGATGCCTGCCGCGCCTAAACCTGCACTAAATACTGCAACTAAATGCCAAATCATAAGTATCTCTTTTTTTAAATAAAACGGGCCTCAATAAGAGGCCCGTTATCTTGCGTGCCTCAGTGACTAATGCAACCGAGGTATAAGATGATCATTAATGATCAATCGCACCGCCGGCACCTTTAGGTGAACGCACACTCTCAACCAAGTCTTGAATGTATTGCGGTGTTTCAGCAGTCACACTGCACACTGCGTAAGCAACGATGAAGTTAATTAGCGCACCAATCGCACCGAAGGACAGAGGTGAAACACCCATGATCCAATGCTCTGGTGTATTAGGCAACATCGCCGTGCTTGCTACGAAGAACCAGCCTAAGTAAGTGAAGATATACAGCAAGGTGCAGCCTAAACCAGCAGCCATACCCGCAATTGCGCCTTTATCGTTCATTTTCTTAGAGAAGATACCCATCATCAGTGCAGGGAAGATTGATGCGCCAGCAATACCGAAGGCCAGTGCCACAACCTGTGCCGCAAAGCCTGGAGGGTTGAGTCCCAGCCAGGTTGCAAACACAATCGCTGCTGCCATGGAAATCCGTGCCGCCAACATTTCGCCTTTCTCTGAAATATTTGGATTGATGGTTTTCTTGATCAAGTCATGACTGATCGCTGAAGAGATCGCGAGCAACAAACCTGCTGCTGTGGATAAGGCTGCCGCAATACCACCGGCTGCAATCAGACCAATCACCCACGAAGGTAAGTTCGCAATTTCAGGGTTAGCCAAGACTAAGATGTCATTGTTAACCGTCAGCTCGTTACCTGCCCAGCCACGTTTCTCAGCATCAACAGCGAAAGCCTTGTTGGTGTCATCATAGAACTGAATTTGGCCATCATTGTTTTTGTCTTCGAACTTGATCAGGCCAGTGCCTTCCCAGGTTTTAACCCACTCTGGACGATCAGCATACTGGATTGAGTTACCCAGAATTTGATCATAGCTGTCCATGTTCACCACTTCTTTTGCTGCTTCTGGATACACCGTAGTCAGCAAGTTCAAGCGCGCCATCGAAGCAACCGCTGGAGCTGTTAAGTACAGCAACGCAATAAAGACTAATGCCCAACCCGCTGACCAACGCGCATCAGCAACCTTAGGTACGGTGAAGAAGCGAATAATTACGTGTGGCAGACCCGCTGTACCGACCATCAAGGACAAGGTAAACAACACCATGTTCAAGTGACTTGGTACATCAGCAGCGTAGTCACGGAAACCAAGCTCAACCAATACTTCACTGAGTTTTTGTAACAGTGGCGCACCTGACTCAGTGTGCGTACCGAACATACCAAACATCGGAATTGGGTTATCAGTCAGCTGCAGTGAAATAAATACCGCTGGGATGGTGTAAGCAATGATCAGCACCACATACTGCGCAACCTGCGTGTAAGTAATACCTTTCATACCACCAAATACTGCGTACAAGAATACGATTGCCGCCGCGATCCAAATACCGGCTTCACTGCTCACTTCTAAGAAGCGAGAGAAGGCAACACCCGCACCGGTCATTTGACCGATAACGTAAGTTACAGAAGCCAGAATCAAGCACAAAACAGCCATTAAACGCGCTGTACGGCTGTAGAAACGATCACCGATAAAATCAGGTACCGTAAATTTACCGAACTTACGCAAGTATGGCGCCAGCAGCATTGCCAGAATCACATAACCACCGGTCCAACCCATTAAATAGGCTGAACTCGCATAACCGGTTGCCGCAATAATACCGGCCATTGAAATAAACGATGCAGCAGACATCCAGTCTGCAGCTGTTGCCATACCATTGGCAATTGGGTGAACACCACCGCCTGCAACGTAGAACTCTTTTGTTGAGCCAGCGCGGGCCCAGTATGCGATACCGATGTAGAGGATAAAAGATCCGCCCACAAACAGCATATTCATCATAAATTGACTCATGCTGTTTTACTCCTCAAGACCAAATTTTTTATCAAGGCTGTTCATTCTCCAAGCATAGAAGAAGATCAGTACGATAAAAGTAAGGATAGATCCTTGCTGGGCGAACCAGAAACCCAAGTCAGTTCCGCCGACCGAAATTCCGGACAGCATAGGTCTGAGTAGAATGCCGAAGCCGTATGAAACCAAAGCCCATACAAACATCGAGCCTGCGATTAAGCGTAAGTTTGCCGACCAATAGGCAGCAGCATTTTTTTTGTCATCTTGCATAATGCTCACCATTTATTTTTATTTGTGGATTGAAGTGCAGCGCGGTAGTGCGAATTTAACAAGCTAATCGCCTGCAAGATAACCCCCTGCTTTAGTCTATTCGCCATTTGTAGGCGCCATTAACAACCTGCAAAAAAGACACTTTAGAAGAAGTTGAAAACAAATAGATACTTTTAGAAGATTATTAATGAAGAAAACAAAATAAACGATCCATAAAAATAAACTTCAAGTGAATAAATATTTCCAATTGTGACCAAAAAACATAGAGGGACGGAGGTTTCTAGAGACTTAGCCAGCAAACAAAGGCGCGCAAGCAGATCACTGCAGCGCGCATTTTAGAAAAATATCTGGCAAAAGAAATTAGCATGCAGACAGCACGTTAAGACAAGCAAGTAACTTGCCAGCTGGCAGGATTATGCATAAAGACAGAGAGCGATCGAACAATTCACCTGAGGGTGCAACGGCTCAATCGCGACGACCTTGTAAACCTTGCGCTTGAGCTTGAGTTTAAGTTTAAGTTTAAGTTTAAGTTTAAGTTTAAGACTAGAACTCTAGACACGCTATAACTGAAAGCCAATATTAATCATGGTGGCCGCTGTACCCAGCAAAAGGAGCTCCACCCCGACCCGGTGATAGGTTATTCCAATTGAAGGGATAATCGCTGGGGCTATTCCAAAGCGATTAAAGGGGATTTTGTCGCGATACTCACCTTTATAGCCATGCAATAAGCCTGCAGTAAGCTTTCCGTAAAAAGGCGTACCTACCCAATCAAAGCGTTTGCCGACATAACCGTAGTAGGAGCGCTGATCGTAGGAGTGCAAAAAGGTTGCAGCACCCAGCAGATAACTGTTTGCTGTATGGCGCTCAACACCAAGCAGCTCTTGATGATTGTTATGCTCAGGATTTGACTTAAAGTGCCGAGTGTAGAGGCTGGTTTGCACATACCAATACGGCTCAGCCGCGACCGGTTTAACCAGGTTATGGACAACAGAAGAGAGTGTTATTGACTGCGGCGTGTCGGCGTTCTTATCCGCCACAGCATCTTGCTCAGCCCACACAATGGAAGGCAAAGACAGCACGCAAGATAACAACAAGCATGATTTTACAGGTATCGAATTCATTATATTTTTCAGTTGTCGGTTTTTAGGAGCAGATACTCGGACAGCTTTGCGCACAGATAGTGCAACATGCGGTGTTTTAACTGGCACAGTATAAGATGTTCTGCCGCAGATATATACGCAACAACCCGTGCTAAGAGCGCTGCGCAGCGCTCAACTGACCCGATACGCCTCATCCAAACGGCTGTAGCCCATGCCGGCACTTTTGTGCACTTTGATTTGCACAGGGATTCGCTCCTTAAGCGCTTCAACGTGACTGATAATGCCAATGGTTTTCCCTTCAGCATTGAGGTTATCCAAAGCATTGAGCGCCATTTCCAAGGTTTCATTATCCAAAGTGCCAAAGCCTTCGTCTAAAAACAGCGAATCAATGCGCGTTTTATGACTGACCAATTCAGACAATGCCAAGGCTAAAGCCAAGCTGACTAAGAAGCTTTCACCGCCGGACAAGGTTCGCGTATCACGCTGAGCGTCCCCTTGCCAAGTATCGATAATCTCAATTTCCAATTCACCCTGTTCGCGGCGACTGAGCTGGTAGCGGTTATGCAACAGGCTCAATTGCTGATTGGCTAGGCTGACCAAATGATCCAAGGTTAAGCCTTGAACAAATTTACGGTATTTACTGCCATCGGCTGAGCCTATTAAGCCACTGAGCAGTTGCCATTGATCGTACAACAGGCGCTGCTGCTCAATACTGCTGAGTAAGGTTTGCTGGGTGATGCGGTTGTTGCTGTCGGTCTCTAAGCGGTGTTGCAGGCTGCCCAGTTGTCGATTCAACTCACTTAGCTGCGCCTCCAGTTCGGTACGCTGCTGGCTCAGTTCGGCACTGCTCAGCTCAGTCTGCGCCTGCTCGGTTAACCGAGCAATGCGCTGGGCCGCAGCCGCCAGCAAGGTCGCGGCCTCATGCTGTGCGCTGTCGATGCCTTGCTTGAGCGCTTGCAATTGCTCGGCCTGCGCGGCGGGTAATACGGCGTTGAGAAAGGCCTGTTCATCGGCAAAAGCACTCTGTGCTAAGCGCGCCTGCCACTCAGTCTGCTGCGCGGCATAGACCGCTTGTGCTTCAGTCACAGCCTCGGTGAGGCTCTGCACTTGCCCTTGCAATTGGGCCAACTGACTTTCACTGCGCTGCACTTGTGCTTGGCTATCGGCTAAGGCTTGCGCTATATCCGCCACGGGCTGGCAGGCTTGCCCAGCATGAACCGCCAATGCCTGCCAATGCGCTTGCGCGCTGCGTTGCACTGTTTCGGCACTTGCGAGCTCAGCCTGCAAGGCACTGATCTGCAGCTTTAAATCTGCCAGCTGTGCTGTGCCCGCTTGCCATTGCTGGGCCTCGTGCTGGCGCGCCTGCAACCAGTGCTGCGGGTCCTCGGGCAAGCAATAGCCCAAACTCTGCAGCTGCTCACTGAGCTGTTGCTGCAACTGCTTCAACTCAAGCTGCTGCGTCTGGATACGCTGGGCTCGATCAGCCTCTTGTTGAGTTTTCTGCTCCAGTTGACTGCGCTGCGTTTGGCTGCTGTGCTGAAGATCGCGCAGTGCCTGTTCAGCAAGCCGGTACTGCTGCTCGCTGTGTTTTAATGCTTCCTGGGCTGTGGCAATGGCGCTTAAGCGCTGCTGACAAGCCGCTATTCTCTGCTTAAAGACGGCGATAAGCGGAGTAAACTCTGCTTCGACTAGCCTGTCACTTAAACCTAAAGCTGTCAGTTGTGCCGTTTTTTCAGCCAAGATCTGCTGCAATTCGCTATCAGTGGTCGCCTGCTGCTGCAGTACTAACTCATGGGCACTGCCCAGTTTAGCGAGGCCTTCTTTACAGGCCTGCCCTTGCTCAAGCACAGACTCTAACTCAGCCTGTTTAGCCGCCAGTGCGTGCTCTGTGTGTGAGACATCGAGGGCTTGGTAGGCGCTGATCGCCGGATGCTCTAAAGCCCCACACAAGGGGCAAGGCGCATCCGCCTGCAGTTGTGCCCGATAGGTTTCCAGTCCAGCAATGCGCTGCTCTTGCTGAAGCAGCTGTGCTTTGTCTTTCACTTGATCTTTTAAGCTGAGGTATTGCGCACGCAAGGCATCCCGTTGTTGCCCCTGCTGTTGCAGCTGCAGCGCCAGTTCGCTGCAGCGCTGAGCCTGTTTGGCCAGCGCGGTACGCTTTGCCTGCTCAGCGGTGTAACACTGCGACAACCTTTGATAGTCGGAATCTTGCGCATATAAGTCATTGAGCTGCGTTTGCCAAGCGCTGACACTGCGTTGCTCAAGCACCTGCTCTAGCGCCTGTTGCTGTGCCTGCCAAGCCTC
>LFRZ01000067.1:0-20166 GCA_001513025.1 Gammaproteobacteria bacterium DTU037 | reverse complement strand
CTGTGCTGGCGCGCTTTATCCTGCGCAGCTGCTAAACTCTGCCGGCTGTGCTGTACACGCTGCTGCGCGGCCGCTAAGGCAGTATAATCTGCTTGCAACAGAGCCGCCGGCGCATGCTCAGCTAAACGCTGCAGATCATCGGCATGAGCCAGCTGTTGCCCTTGCGCGCTGTGCAGTTGGGCTTGCGCCTGCTGCTGACTGCTTTGCGCTTGATCTAAATCGCTGCGCCACTGCTGTTGCTGATGCAGCTGAGTTTGCTGCTGCTTAAGCGCCAGCACCTGCGCTTCAGCCGTGGCAAATTCGGCCTGTGTCTCGTGCAACTGCTCAGCGCTGAGCAGCTGCAAACCTTCGGCGCGGCTGCTGAGGTTGTTTAAAATATGGCTGTGCTCTTTTTGACTGTCAAACACCTGCTTCGAGATCTCGCCGTAAATTTCAGTGCCCGTCAATTGCTCTAATAGCCCGGCACGGTCATTGGCATTGGCTTCTAAAAACGCAGCAAAACCACCCTGCGCCAGCATCATCGATTGGGTAAAGCGCTGGAAATCCAGACCGGTTAAACGTTCAACCTCTTTGGGCTTTTCGCTGAGTTTGTCGGTAATAATACGGCCATCAGCATGCGCCAATTCAGTTTTAGCATCTTGCAAGGCGCCATCAGCTTTATCACGGGCCCGGCGCTGACTCCAAAAAGCACGGTACGCCTCACCTTTGACCGCAAATTCGACTTCCACTAAGCAATCACTGGTATGGCGCGTCATCAGCTCATTGCTGCTTTTAGAAATGCTGCTCATCCGCGGGGTACGGCTGTACAGCGCCAAACTAATGGCATCCAATAACGTAGTTTTACCCGCACCTGTAGGCCCAGTAATCGCAAAAAGACTGCTGCCATTAAAAGGTGCCTGGGTGAAATCAATTTTCCACTCACCCTTTAACGCATTGATATTTTTTAAACGAATACTCAGGATTTTCATGCTTGGCCCTCCTGCACTGTCTCCAGTACCTGAGCATGCAAGCCCTTGAGCACTGTGATCTGCGCCTCACTCAATTCTTCGCCAGCTAAGCGCTTGGCAAACACCTCATTGGGGGTTAATTCAGCCAGCAATTCGCCGGAATCACGGCTCAGCCCTGAACGGGTATTGCCACGTAAGCGCCGCACACGTAAGACTTCGACCGGTAAATCTGCGCACAGCGCTGCGACCCGCTCATCTAAGTCAGCATAGTAATCATCGGCACGCACTTGAATCTCCAGCCAAGTCACAGCTTTAGGGTCCAGTTCCTGAGCGAGCTGAGCAAAGGCCTGCTCAAGTTCAGCAAGACTGCCAGACAATGAAATCAAGCGCTGAAAACACGGTATATACAGCGGTGTGACGCTATGCAAACCCTCGGCAGTGAGGTCAATCTGCAGCAGCTCTTTTTGCTGTCTGGCTTCATCAAAACTCAACGTAATGGGCGAGCCGCTGTAGCGAATATACTCAAGACCTGCGACTTTTTGCGGGCGATGGATATGCCCTAGTGCCAGATAATCAAAAGCCGGAAAAGCATCAGTGGGAAAAGCCGTTAAACTGCCGACATAAATCTCACGCACCGACTCCGTCAGACTCACGCCCACAGTGGTTAAATGCCCGGTACCGACAATAGGTACGGGCACGCCCAAGGCTGCACGTTTAGCCTCAGCTTTGGCAAACAACTGAGCATAATGCTCGGCAATCGCCTGCTGTAAATCGCTTTGTTTGTCTTGCGCACTTTGCCCCGCCTGACTGCGTTGCACATCGCGCGGACGCACATAAGGAATGGCGCACAGAATCGCCCCCACCTGACCATCACGCTGCTTGAGCACCAGCACTTGCTCGTCCAGCTGCTCGGTCGCCACACTGGAAATCACATGGGTGTTCAGGCAGGCAAATAAGTCTTTGCTTTCATTGAGCATGGCCACTGAATCATGATTACCGGCGAGCACCACCAACTGACAACCTGTGGCCTGCATTTGCATCACAAAGCGATTGTATTGCTCGCGGGCATAGCTGGGCGGCGTACCTGTATCAAAAATATCACCGGCAATAATCAAGGCATCCGCGTGCTGCGCTTGCACTTTTTGCACCAGCCAGTCGCACCAAGCGCGGTGCTCAGCCTGTCGGGTTTTACCCATAAAATGCTGACCGAGATGCCAGTCTGAGGTGTGTAAAATGCGCATGCGCGTGCATCCTTGTGCGGTGAATGAACGTTTTAGAAATCACAAAAAAGCCTGCTGCTCGGCGCACTGTGTTCAACAGCAGCGCCCAACAGCAGGCCTGGAGTGTAAAGGATTATGCCTCAGCTAAAACCAAACCCAAAGGCAAGCCTGATGGGTCGGGCATATGCCGTGCGATATCTTGCGCCGCTGCCTGGATAAGCTCCTCCACAACGGGGTGGTAAAAGGCGATCTGCAAGAGGCTGTGTGCGCTTTCTTCGCGCTCAATCGCCAAGGCTAAAAACTGCGCCACATGCTCAGCGCGCATGCCTAACATACTGGCGCCGAGCAGCTTACCGCTGCTTTTATCGGCATACAGACGCAAAAGGCCTTTATGTTCAGATAACACCTGACTGCGGCCATTGCTTTGCGTATCAGCGCTACCAATTAAAATATCATCAGGATTGAGCTGATCAAAGCGCGCACCAACACTGACTAGATCCGGGTGGGTAAAAGCGATAGCCAGCGAGGTTTTACGCTTAAAGGCCACTGGCGTGCTTTGGCTGGCGTTATAGCCGGCCATAGCCCCTTCATCGGCCGCCTCATGCATCAAGGCTCTTTGACCATTGATATCACCCACAATAAACACCGGATGCTGGCCCATTTGCATCGTTTGCGGATTAAAGATTGGCTGACCACGCTCATCCAATTCAAAACCTGCTTCAGCCAGATTGAGCTGATCCGTGTTGGGTCGGCGACCTAAAGCCACCAGCACCTTATCCACCTGAACCTGTTTATCGCCGGCTTTTAGCAGCACGCCTTGCTCAGCTTTAAGCAGCTCAGCGGGCGCACCCAAGTACAGCTGCATTTCTTGCGCAAAAGCTTCAAGAGCAAGGGTGCTCACTTCAGGATCAGAGATACCACCAACGGTTTGCGCCATATCAGCGCCATGCACTTCAACCCCTAACCGCGCCAGCGCCAAGCCCATTTCTAGACCAATAGCGCCTAACCCCAGAATACCTATGGATTTGGGCAAGGCTTGCATTTCAAAGAGTTCATCCGTGGTGATGCAATGCTCAGCAAAGGGCTGTAGAAAGCCCGGCATGACTGGACGTGAACCTGCGGCGATAATCACCGATTTAGCGTTAATCTGCTGGGTGCCTGCAGCACTTTCAACTTCGAGCAAGGTCGGAGCTAAAAAGCGCGCACGGCCCATGATTAACTGTTTGCCAGCGGCACGCTCAGCACCGGCCGCTGCACGCCCTGAAAACACATCACGCTGCTGACGCAAGGCTTGCCAAGTAACGGCGCTATCAAGGCGCAAATGTTCTGCGCCCGTGATGCCGTAACCTTCAAAGTCTTTTTGTCCACGCCAATACTCAGCAATATGCAGCGCCACTTTTGATGGCATACAGCCCACCCGGGCACAGGTGGTACCCAATGGGCCGCTATCAATGAGCACAAAACTTTTCTTGGCACGACGCACTTCACGCAATGCATATAATCCTGCAGTACCCGCACCAATAATGGCAACATCAACATCGATTTGCTCAGTCATACTCAACTCCTGTCATGCATTGCATGTCTAGCCAACAAAGTGACGGCTGTCGCCACCTATAAAATATACATTTATAGAGTATAGGCTATACCGCAGTAAAGCCATTCAGCCCCACCAGCGTAAGATCAGCCCTTATTAGACGAGGCTACGATGCCGCACGCAATAGACATAATCAAACATACGGGTAATGCCCACAGCTTTAAAACGCCACTCTTGTTCAAGAATATCGCGCTCTTCGCTGCACTCCACAACAAAGGTCTCACCCAACAGCTGCTCAACTTGCTCAGGTGGTACAGCAAAAGGGGGGCCCTTCATTTGATGTTGTGGGTAGTCCATGGTCAACAATAAACCTTGGCACTGCTGCGGCATAATTGCACTTAAATGAGCGGCGTAGGCTTTGCGCAGATCATCGGGCAAAGCAATTAAAGCAGCGCGATCATAAAAAGCGGGGCAATCAACTAAGTCCGCTGCGCTTAGATCAAAAAAATCACCCCACAAGATACAAATAGAACCCGCTGTATAGGAGGTGAAAAGTCCTTGCTGGCGAATCACCGGGGTTAATTTTTGCTCGTTAAAAAAATCAATCACCGCCTTTTCAATTAATTCAACACCCAGCACCCTATAGCCCTGATCCGCCAGCCAACACAGATCAAAACTCTTACCGCACAAAGGCACAAAGACTCGACTACCCACGGGAATCGACAAATGTGACCAATATGCTTCTAATCCCGGATTAACTGTATTGTGCAGGTGAAAACCAATCTGATCACGCTGCCAGCGCGTCTGCCAAAAGCCTTCGTCCATTGTATTTATCCTTATGATGTTAGAAAAATCACGCCACAGCGCTTCTTTACGTTAACGTCAACGTAACAATAAAGCGACTGATTTTTCAACACCATTTAGACCTGCTGGTGGATCCCAGCGCTGATCAGCACACTGTCTAATCAACAGTGCTCAGATTCATGTCCCAACCACCACCTAGCGCGCTGATCAACTGTGCACTGGCCTTCAGTTGCGTGGCCAGCAGATTGAGCAAGCTGCGCTCGCTATTGAGCGCTGTGGTTTGTGCGCTGCTCACGGCTAAATAATCCACCATACCGGCGGCATATTGATTTTCAGTGAGCTGCAAGCTGTCCTGCGAGGCGGCTAAGGCTTCACGCTGCACGGCAATTTCTTCAGCTAAAACATTGAGCTGCACCAAGGCATCTTCCACTTCCCCAATGGCTTGCAGGGTGGTTTGACGGTAACGCGCAACCTGTTGGTCATAACGTGCTTCGGCTTGCTCAACTTTAGAGCGACGCAAGCCGGCATCAAATAGAGTCATGGCAAACTGCGGACCCATCGACCAAAAACGATTGGGCATCGTGATCCAGTCGGCTAAATTACTGCCGCGGTAGCCACCACTGGCACTTAAGGTTAAGTCGGGGAAATACGCCGTCTGCGCCACGCCTATGTCAGCGTTGGCCGCCATCACTCGACGCTCAGCCGCGGCAATGTCTGGACGGCGCTCGAGCAATGCAGAAGGCACGGCGATCGGTAAGGCGGGCAAAGCGGGCAAGGTCTCGACCCTGGCAACCTGCAAGGCATTGGGCGTGCTGCCCACTAACAATGCAATGGCATGTTCATAGCGGGCGCGCTGCCAATCCAGATCCAGGCGCTGCGCCTCTGTATTTCTCAGCTGAGTCAGCGCTTGACTGACATCAGCACGGGTCACCATACCAGCTGTATAGCGGTTCTCGGTCAACTGCAATGAGCGCTGATAGGCAATGACAGTGGCATCAAGCAAACGTATTTGCTCATCAATCACGCGCAATTGTAGATAATTTTGCACCAACTCCGACTGCTGGCTTAAACGCACCCCGGCCCATTCAGCGGCGCTGGCTTGGGCGCTGGCTTCACTGGACTCGACTTGACGGCGCACTTGCCCCCAAATATCCAATTGCCAACTGAGGCCCAGCGCCACTTCATTGCTTTTACCCACGCCCTGATCATTGCCACTGCGTGCAGTGCCCAATTGTCCGTTTGCATTTGGGTAAAGCCCTGAGCGGGTGCCACCGACTAAAGCTCGCGCCTCACGCCATGCCGCTTCTGCGGCACGCAAGTTTTGATTCGATGTGTTCAGCTGCTGCAGCAAATCCGCCAAAGTTGCATCTTGATACAAGGACCACCACGCCACCGCAGTGCCCAGTTCTGCCGGCTGCGCCACTTTCCAGCCCGGCGTATGACGAAACTCAAGCGGTAGCTGTGCTTCAGGGCGCTGGTAATCTGGGCCCAGCGCACAACCGCTTAACAGCACGCCCGCAAGGGCCAATAGACTGAGTTTAACGATCGGTTTCATGGGCTACTTCCATCGAGGTTGGCGTTTTCTTACGCCGAACACGGGCGCTTAAACGGTCAAAAAACAAATACACCGCAGGGGTGCTGTACAAGGTCAGCAATTGACTGAGAAGTAAACCGCCAACAATGGCTAAACCCAGTGGCTGGCGGGTTTCTGAGCCTTCGGCACTGCTGATCAATAAAGGCACAGCGCCAAGAATCGCCGCCATAGTGGTCATCATAATCGGCCGAAAACGTTGCGCACAGGCTTGCTTAATCGCCTGCTCGGCAGTCATTTTCATCTCGCGCTGTAGTTGCAGAGCCAAATCAATCATTAAGATGGCGTTCTTTTTCACCACGCCAATCAGCAAAAACAAACCCAACAGCGAAATCAAACTGAATTCACCGCCAGTCAGCTGAATCGCCAATAAAGCACCCACACCCGCTGAAGGCAGGGTTGAAAGAATGGTCAGTGGATGGATATAGCTTTCATACAATATCCCTAAGACCAAATAGACAATGGCAATCGCCATCAGCAGCATTAAGCCTTGCGCACCCTGCCCCTGCTGAAATGCGCCAGCCGTGCCGCCCAAACGCCCTTGCACTTCATTGGGCAAATTAATTTTCGCCATCGCCGCTTCAATGGCCTGACTGGCCTGTTCTAAGCTCACTCCTGAGGCTAAAGAAAAGCCAATACTCTCCACGGCAAACTGACCGTCATGCTGCACCCGATCTTGCTCTAAACTCGACTCCCAAGTAGTAAAAGCCGATAAAGCAATGCGCTCGCCATTGTCACCAATCACCTGCACTTGCTCTAAGACTTGTGGTGTACCCACAAACTGTGGATCAATTTCCAACACCACACTGTACTGATTAAGGCTTTCATAAATGGTGGAGACTTGACGCTGACTAAAGGCGTTATTGAGCAGTGAAGTGACCATCGCCATATCCACACCCAAGCGCGCTGCCGTGGCACGGTCCACTTGTAGCGTCACTTGCTGTGCACCTCGGCCCTCTTTACTGTCGATATCGGTCAACTCAGGCAAGGCTTTTAGGGCATCGCGCACCTTAGGTTGCCACACACGCAAATCATCCAGTTCACTGGCCAACAACACATACTCATTATCCGTACTACTGCCTTCGCGCCGGCCCATATTTAAATCCTGCTCCGGCATTAAAAACAGCCGCGAACCCGCCACGGGCGGAATCTGCCCGCGCAAACGATCAACAATCTCTTGCGCAGAATGCTGCCGTTCAGTAATAGGTTTCAAACGCACAATTAAAAACGCATTGCTGCCACCATTAATAAAACCCGCCACGGTTTGCACGTCTTTATCTTTCAATAAAGCTTGGCGATAGACTTCCATTTTCGGCTGCATCGTATGGTAGGACAAACCATCATCACTGCGGATAAAACCCATCAACTGCCCCGTATCCTGCTGCGGCATAAAGGTTTTTGGTACGACCATAAATAACCAGACATTTGAGGCAATGGTCAGCACTAAACCCAACAGCATCCAGCGCTGATAATTTAAGGTCCACGCCAAAGAGCGCTGATAACCCGCGGCAATGCGCAGCCCAAAACGCTGGATCAGATTAGCTTTGCGTTGTTCGGCTTGCGGCTCGGGACGCAACCAGCGCGCGGATAACATTGGTGTAAGGGTTAAAGACACCAAGAGCGAAATCAAAATCGCCACCGTTAAGGTGATCGAGAACTCACGAAATAAACGCTCAACCAAGCCGCCCATAAACAAAATCGAAACAAACACCACCACTAACGACAGATTCATCGAGAGCAAGGTAAAGCCTACCTCGCGCGAACCATCAATCGCTGCTTGCAATGGTTTTTTACCGTTATTGATATGCCGCGCGATATTTTCCAATACCACAATGGCGTCATCCACGACCAAGCCGGTGGCAATAATCAAGGCCATCAGCGACAGGTTATTGAGGGAAAAATTCAGCATATACATGGCGGCAAAACTGCCGATCAACGACACCGGCACAGCCAAGGCAGGAATCACCGCCGCGCGCCAATGCCCTAAAAACAACATCACCACGCCAATCACCAGCGCAGTCGCAATCAATAAAGAACGCTGAGCCTCTTTCAAGGTGGCGCGAATCACTGACGAGCGATCCATTGCCACTTCCAGCTTAGCACTGGCCGGTAACACCGCTTGTAAGGCCGGCAATTCGGCTTGAATTGCCTCAATGGTGGCAATGATATTGGCACTGGCTTGTCGGTTAATCACCAGCAGCACCGCGTCCTCAGCATTAAAAAAGCCACTGTTATAACGGTTTTCCACGCTGTCAGTGACTGTAGCCACATCACGTAAGCGCAGGGCCGCCCCATCAAAATAACGAATAATCAGCGGCGCATAGTCTTCAGCTTTGTGCAGCTGATCATTGCCTTGAATTTGCCAATGACGATTGCCCTGCTCCAACTGACCTTTAGGTTTTTGCTGGTTGGCGTTAGCAATGGTTTGCCGTACATCATCTAAAGCAATCCCGTACTGTTCTAAACGCCGCGGCTCAAGCTCCACGCGCACCGCAGGCAAAGAACTGCCACCAATTTGCACATCGCCCACGCCCTGCACTTGCGAGAGCTTTTGCGCCACGATACTGTCGGCCAAGTCATACATCTGGCCTTTTTCCAGCACCTCACTGGTCAACGCCAAGACCATAATCGGCGCTTGGGTCGGATTCATTTTGCGGTAGGTGGGCATACTGCGCATACCGCTGGGCAGCAATTCATGCGCGGCATTAATCGCCGCTTGCACTTCACGGGCGGCGGCATTGATATCATGGCCCAAATCAAACTGAATCATAATCCGCGTGCTGCCCTGACCGCTGCGGCTGGTCATTTGACTGATCCCAGCAATACTGCCCAGCGAGCGCTCCAAGGGTGTCGCTACAGTCGCGGCCATCACTTGCGGACTGGCACCAGGCAAGCTGGCTTGCACGGTAATCATGGGAAAATCCATATCCGGCAGCGGTGCTACGGGCAGCAGCCTAAAGCCGAGAATCCCCAGCAAAACAATCGCCACACTGAGCAGCATGGTGGCAACCGGGCGCTGAATAAAGGGCGCAGACAGATTCACGACGCAGCGCCCAGTTTAAAACGTGCTTTAGTACGGGTACTTAAGCGATCAAAGAATAAGTAAATCACCGGCGTAGTGAACAAAGTGAGCACTTGGCTGAGCAATAAGCCACCGACCATGACCAAACCCAAGGGCTGACGCAACTCTGCCCCAGAACCACTGGCAAACATCAAAGGCAAAGCCGCAAACAAGGCCGCCAGTGTGGTCATCAGAATCGGTCGAAAACGCAAGAGTGCCGCTTGATAAATCGCCTCCTCTGGACTTAAACCCTGATGGCGTTCTGCATCCAAGGCAAAGTCAATCATCATAATCGCGTTTTTCTTGACGATACCTATCAGCAAAATAATCCCAATAATGGCAATCAAACTCAGATCATTGCCCGTGATAAACAGCGCCAGCAAAGCCCCAATCGCCGCCGAAGGGAGCGTCGAAAGAATGGTCAGCGGATGGATATAGCTTTCATAAAGCACACCGAGCACCAAATACATGGTCACTACCGCGGCCAGAATCAGCAGCAAAGTACTGGATAAGGACGCGCGAAACGCTGCAGCCGCACCCTGAAAGTTACTTTGAATCGAGGCTGGCATGGCTAAATCCAACTCGGTCTGCTCAATCAATTCCACCGCCTCACCCAGCGACACTCCCTCGGCCAGATTAAAGGACACTGTCACCGCGGGAAACTGACCAATATGATTGAGCAATAACGCCGCGGAGCGCTCTTCCACCTTTACCAAACTGGCTAAACGTATGGCCTGCCCATCAGTGCCGCGTACATGCACATCATGCAAGGCCGCCAGCGCATCATTGGGATTACTGATACTTTCCAGCACCACACGGTACTGGCTGGTTTGGGTGAAGATGGTGGAGATTTGCCGCTGACCAAAGGCGTCATACAAGGCATCGATTAAAGTGGCAATACTGATGCCTAAACGTCCGGCTAAATCACGGTCGATATTCAAGTAATACTGCAAACCACTGGCTTGCAAATCACTGGCCACATCTTGCAACTGCGGCAAGCTTTGCAACTTAGACACTAAGGTCGGCACCCAGGTATGCAATTCCTGCTCATCCGCCGACTCCAAACTGAATTGAAACTGCGTGCGGCTGACGCGATCCTCAATACTGAGATCTTGCACCGGCTGCATAAACAGTTGGATACCTAGCACCTTCGCCAACTCTGGGCGTAAGCGATCAATCACTTCGGCCGCCGACACGTCGCGCTGATTAAAAGCTTTGAGGTTGATCAGCATACGCCCGGTATTCAGCGTCGGATTATCGCCATCCACACCAATTTGCGAGGAGACACTTTGCACTGCAGGGTCTTGTAAAAGCACCGCACTTAAACGCTGCTGGCGTTCACTCATGGCGCTAAAAGAAATGCTTTGTGGCGCTTCTGAAATACCCTGAATTACCCCAGTATCTTGCTCGGGAAAAAAACCTTTAGGCACCCAGATCCACAGCAAGGCGGTTAAGACAAAAGTCCCCACAGCAAACCATAAGGTCAGCACCTGATGACGCAAAACCCAACGTAAACCATGGCCATACTGGGCAATGGTGCGGTGCAGCCAATCGTTTTTATCCTCGTCTGGGCTGCCGCCACGCAATAAGCGCGCGCACATCATCGGGGTTAAGGTCAGGGAAATGACCAACGAAATTAAAATCGCCACCGCCAAGGTAATGGCAAATTCACGAAATAAGCGCCCGACCACATCCGCCATAAACAACAAAGGAATCAGCACTGCAATCAGCGACAGAGTCAGTGAGACCAAGGTAAAACTGATCTGCTTGGCGCCCTTGAGCGCCGCATTCATCGGTGTTTCCCCCAGTTCAATATGCCGCGCAATGTTTTCCAGCATGACAATGGCGTCATCGACGACAAAGCCTGTGGCAATGGTCAAAGCCATCAAGGTCAGGTTGTTTAAAGAAAACCCAGCCAAATACATCACAGCAAAGGTGCCAATAAGCGACAAAGGCACCACGATTGACGGAATTAATGTGGCCGTGAGGCGCTTTAAGAATAAAAAGGTCACCAACACCACCAAGGCCACCGCCAGCATCAGCTCAAATTGCACATCACTGACCGCGGCGCGGATGGTTTGGGTGCGATCCGTCAGTACGCTGACTTCAAGGCTGGCCGGTAAGGTGGCAATAATACTCGGCAGTAAAGCTTCAACGCTCTCCACCACCTCAATCACGTTAGCACCAGGCTGGCGCTGGATATTGAGCAGCACCGCTTGATTTAGATCGGCCCAAGCGGCTAAACGGTTGTTCTCCGCGCCCTCAATAATTTCAGCCACATCGGCCAGCTTGAGCACGCGGCCATCCTTATGCGCCACAATCAGGTCAGCATAATCCTCGGCTGAGCGCAGCTGATCATTGGCATCCAATTGGGTAATGCGTGAGGGTCCATCAATACTGCCCTTGGGCTGGTTTACGTTGGCGCGGGTAATCACACTGCGTACATCGGCCAAGGTTAAATCGGCCGCAGCTAAGGCTTGTGGATTGGCACGAATACGCACCGCTGGACGCTGCCCCCCACCGACACTGACCAAGCCCACCCCGCTGATTTGCGCAATCTTTTGTGCCATACGCGTATCAACTAAATCATTCACTTGCGGCAGCGGCATACTGGCCGAACTGATCGCTAAAGTCAGCACCGGACTGTCGGCCGGATTGACCTTGTTATACACCGGCGGTGCAGGTAAATCATTGGGCAACAGGTTGCTCGCCGCATTGATCGCCGCCTGCACCTCCTGCTCGGCCACGTCTAATTCAATGTCTAAACTAAAACGTAAGCTAATCACTGAAGCGCCACCCGAACTGGTCGACGACATTTGCGCAAGACCCGACATCTGCCCAAACTGACGCTCCAGCGGCGCCGTCACCGCACTGTTCATCACCTGCGGACTGGCACCTGGGTACAAAGTCAGCACGCGAATGGTTGGATAATCCACTTGCGGTAAAGCCGCCACAGGCAATAAACGGTAAGCAATCGCCCCCGCTAAAAAAATTGCCAGCATCAACAGCGTAGTGGCAACCGGACGCAGGATAAACAGACGGGAGATATTCATTGTGCTGCTTTCTGCTGAGCGGTGTGAGCTGCGCCTCGAGATGTCTGCTCCGGCACAGAAGCCTCGGTGGGCACCGGCTCAGGTTCACTGCCAGCAGGCGCGACACGCTCAACCTTACTGCCGCTACGTAAACGGTCCACACCTTCTACCACCACCCAATCACCGGCCTCTAAGCCTGATCGCAGCATACTCTGTGTGCCATCACTGGTCAGAATCTCAATCGGCTGAATCAGCACGGTATCGTCGTCTTGAATCTGCCAAACAAAACGGCCATTGCTGCCAAACTGAATGGCATCAGCCGGCACCAATAAAGCCTGCTCATGCACTGTCACTTGCAAACGCACATTAACAAACTGATTGGGAAATAAAACCTGCTCAGGATTAGCAAAACGCGCCTTTAAACGGACACTGCCAGTGCTGACATCCACCTGATTATCAATGCTGTCGAGTACACCCTCAGCCAGCAGTTCAGTTTCATCACGATTCCACACCTGCACCGGCAGGGGCTGCTCTTGTCGATAGGCCTGCAACACCGCCTGCAACTCATGCTCAGGAATGGTGAAATTGACCGCGATGGGGTTATCTTGGGTGATAGTGACCAATTCCGTTGAGCCGGCCGAGACATAATTCCCTGCATCCAAAGCGCGCAAACCTAAACGTCCAGAAATCGGTGCTTCAATACGTGTATGTTGCACATCCAAACGCGCGGCATCGCGCTGTGCTTGGCGCACCTTTAAGGTGCCTTGGTACTGCGCAACGATGGCTTGTTGCTGCTCTAAAGTTTGTCTAGCCACCGAGTCTTCTTTATACAAACCCTGATAACGCTTTAGATCCAACTGCGCACTGGCCAACTGCGCACGGGTTTCTTGTAAAGCTCCTTCCGCCTGCAATAACTCAGCTTGATAACTGCGGGGATCAATGTGCGCCAGCAGCGTGCCCTTCTCGACAAACTGCCCTTCAGTAAACAACACCTGATCCAACTCGCCTGCCACTTGACTGGTCACGCTCACCGCATTCCACGGCGTCACCGTACCCAAGGCTTTAAGCTGCACAGCAAAACGATCCAGACGCACTTGCTGCGCATTGACCGGCACCTTACCCATAAAGCTGCCACCCATACGCGGGCCTTGCTTAGCCGAGTCGGCGCTGTTTTGCGACCACCACCAGCCCGCGCCAGCAGCAACACAGAGCAGCAATAGAATAAGCCAAAGTTTTTTCGAGGATTTTTTTGCGGCGCTTACAGAAGAATCAGACATATCAATCATTCACAGTCCTTGGGAGCATGAAAGATAGCAGCCTTCGCGCCGCTTAGCAGCGTCTTTACGCTCAATTTACCAAGAGTACGGCAAGCCTAGTACTTTTAGTCTGGAACGGAGTCAATTTTGCAGAAGCAGCCAACCTGATACTCGAACACCTGAGCAGATCAGGTATAGCGAAGTCCAACAGCGTCCTCACATTGGCGAGAATCACAACAGCGATAGAGCAACCACTGTAACGCCTTGGCGCGGTATCAACCTACAATCAATACCGCGCCACAAACAGCCTTAGCTTAAAACAGCTAACGCACGTTCGTAGTCTGGCTCATCAGCAATTTCAGCAACCAATTGGCTGTACAACACTTTATCGTTTTCATCTAAAACGATCACAGCACGCGCGCCTAAGCCGGCTAATGGACCTTCAGCGATATCTACGCCATAGGATTGAAAGTAATCAGGATCACGCATAGTTGATAACATCAGCACGCGATCCAAGCCTTCTGCACCACAAAAACGTGCTTGAGCAAACGGCAGGTCAGCTGAGATGCACAGCACTCGCGTGTTTTTTAAACTGGCCGCTTTTTCATTAAATTTACGCACGCTGGTCGCGCAGGTAGGCGTATCAATGCTGGGGAAAATATTTAAAACTTTACGAAAGCCACTCAAGCTCGACAAACTCACATCATCTAGCGTCTTATTCACCAAGCTAAACGTTGGCGCTTGCTCGCCTTTTTGTGGAAAGTGGCCATCAATGCGCACAGGTGTGCCTTTAAAAGTAACAGTCGTCATTTATATTTCCTTTTTATGATTAAGACAAAAAATCAGTCGTGATTAAACAACGCTATTCTACAGTGTAGTGCTAGCCGCTTGCGAGAGATGCTTAGTCGCACTTGAGATCCTTGCCGCACTAAAGGACGGAGACTCCTACTGCTAGACGGCCATGCCCGGCCGCGAGAATGTTCTTAGCCGTGTTTATATCGCGATCATGGATGACACCACACCCACTGCACGCCCATTCTCTTATTCCAAACCCTGCGATACCTTTCGGCCTCGATTCGGGCAAATTGCCACAACTCGAACAGGTTTGGGTGGTGTATGCTTCGTTAACCTCCTTAAAAACAATGCCTGCGTGAGCGCATTTATAGTCCAACATTGTTTTTAATTGACCCCAGCCAGCGTCCAGTATTGACTTGGCCATCTTGGTTATAATTTTCACATTTTTCAATGCATTCATCCTTGCTCAAGGACCTTCATCGGCAATACTACACGACATTAGCGTGACTGCTGACAGATGTTGTTCGCTGATTGAGAATGACAACATAGCAGTAAAAACCCTAATCGCTAGGCAGCTTATACTGTCTGGCGATTAGGGTTTTAAAGTCAATAAAGAAACGTCTCTTACACTGACCGCGAGTGCAAACTGTATAAGTCACACATCAGTCGATGTTCTCCTCCAGTTTCAGCCGATCAATGCCGAAGGCTTTCATAACGTAGGTTTCATAAATGGGGTCAGCCTTGCCCTTGCGCATCTTGCGCAGGAAGTACTTTTCATAGGCAACCTTAGCCAAATGCACCCATTTTCCACTCATCGCTTTGGTCACGTTACGCGGTGGAATCTGCGGTAGAGCAATAAAGGCAAAGCCACTATCGCCCATATCGGCCAGACACATCGCATTCCAAGTTGCACGCGCCTTCATAGGTTTACCGGCCAATACGTCGCGAAGATTGTTGGCAATAGCGGTCACCATCGACTCAATCATCAGCCCTGTCTTAGGCGCGCCAGTGGGCACAGGCGTAACCTCAACGGGCGGAATCGCCACGCAAACGCCGGCGGCAAAGATATTGGGAAATGTCGGGTTACACTGGTGCTCGTCAATAAGGATAAAGCCACCTGGATTGGTCAGCCCTTCAATACCTTGCACCGCATCAACGCCAGCAAAAGGCGGGATGAACATCGAGTAGGAAAATGGCAGTTCATGTGTTTTGAGTACGGCGCTTTGCTCATCCAGTTGCTCGGCATTAATCTTACCCTGCTCAACGGAGGTGACGCGTGCATTGCTGATCCATTTGATGTGGCGCTGACGCATCTCCGACTCCAGAAGACCTTTAGAGTCACCAATACCGCCCAGCCCCATATGTCCGATATAGGGTTCGGAGGTGACGAACGTCATCGGCACTCGATCACGCAGCTTACGTCGACGCAGATCGGTATCGAGAATCATCGCAAACTCATAGGCCGGACCGAAGCAGCTGGCGCCTTGCAGAGCGCCGACAACCACCGGCCCTGGCTTCTTCAAAAACTCTTCATAGGAGAGCCATGCCTTCTCGGCATGCGGGCCTGTGCACACCGACTGAGTAAAACCTTCTGGACCACTGCCCGGTACGCGCTCAAACGCCAACCGCGGGCCGGTGGTAATTACCAGATAATCGTAGTTGAGGCTACTACCATCAACAAGGTCAAGGCGATTAGCCTCAGCCACCACCTTATTCGCTCGGGTCGGCACAAAACGTATATTGCGCGACTCGAGCGGCTCCGTCACATTCAGCCGTATTTCATCGGGTTTACGCCAACCCACGGCAAGCCAAGGATTGGATGGGGTGAAATTGAAGACGGGCCCATCACCCACCACCGTAATGGCGTGCTCCTTGCCGATTGCATCGCGGATTTCATAGGCAGCAGACATACCGCCAATCCCCGCGCCCAATATGATGATATTAGCCATAACGCCTAGCCTCCACACAAATGACGGCAATTAAGCCGATGTTGCGGTAGTGATTTTACAAGTTGCAACTGCCGCAATAGAATCATTTTTAATATTATTTTATTTGTTAATTAATAAATATATTAACAGCATATGAAAGTCAACTATCTATTAGACTCGCACACACCCTGAATCAAACAGGACTGCGGTTAGAGCAACATGCTTCTCAGTGGGCCGGTGCTTTAGACGGTGACACGACAGTAATCACAGCACTGCTGAACCGGCTGTTACACCATGCTCATACCGTTCAGATTCGAGGAGGAAATGTCAATGTCGCTAATTAAAGTGTCCAGTTCCATTAGACCAGTACAGATCAGAGTGGACAGGTATAAACAGACAGGCAAAAAAAAGCCCCGTAATACGGGGCTTTAAAGATTCCAGTGGATCTCACTGGATAATAAATTGGTGGCTACACCGGGATTTGAACCTGGGACATCAGCATTATGAATGCTGCGCTCTAACCAGCTGAGCTATGTAGCCAACTTGGCGCGCATTATTCACTCTTCCATGAGTTGTGTCAAGCGCGTTATGCAAAAATATTTAAATTAAACAGACTAACTGAGTTTAACCGCCAGTTTCACGCTGCGCTTTTGGTGCTGAACCAACAAACCGATAAGACAAATGATCGCAACCCCGATACCAATCCACTTACTGTATTCCATCGGAAAGTTCAAACCAATGCTCGCCGTTGAAATATAACCAACACTGATCGCCGTACCAATCACCGCAGGAATACTCACAATCCAATGGAAAGTGCCTCTATCAAACAAGTACTTAGTGGCTAACCACAGCACACTGGTCGAGAGCAACATATTAGAGAAGGCGAAGTAGCGCCAAATCAGCGAGAAATCTAAAAACGTCATCAGGTAGCCAATACCCAACAACGGCACAGATAACGCAAGTCGGTGCCACACAGTTTGCGAAATATTAAACGCGTCCATAATGGTTAAGCGCAATGAACGAAACGCGGTATCACCCGAAGTGATAGGGAAAATAGCCACAGCCAGAATCGCCATAATGCCACCAAAAACCCCAAGGTAACTGGTCGCAATATGATTCACCACTAAGCCTGGACCACCGACATCAAGCATCGCTTTTAAGCCCACATACCCTTCAGGGAACGCAGCAATACCGGCCAACGCCCAAACACAGGCCACAATACCTTCACAGACCATTGCGCCATAAAACACTGGACGCGCATATTTCTCATTGGTCAGACAACGGGCAATCATCGGTGATTGCGTGGAGTGGAAACCACTGATCGCACCACAGGTGATGGTTACAAACAACAAGGGCCACACTGGTAGGCCATCAGGATTAGGTGCTAATAAACCATGATCATGCTCGTCATGAAAGTAAGCAAAAATATCATTCACTTCAGCCAAGTGCGGCGCATTAAACAACAACGCCACAGCAATCGACAACGTCATCACAATCATCAGCGCACCAAACAGCGGGTACAGCTTGGTAATGATTTTATCAATCGGCAACAATGTTGCGAAGAAATAGTAGGCAAGAATCAGCAGCACCCAAAAGGTGTTACCGGCTAAAAAAGTGCCCTCAAAGAAAGACAAGTTACTCAACAAACCTGCGGGGCTCATGATGAACACCACACCCACAAAAAACAGCAGCATGCAGGTAAAGAGCAACATAATGCCTTTGAAGACCACGTTGTAATAGTGACCGGCAATTTCAGGCAAACTTTTTCCGTCTTCTTTTAAGCTCATCACTCCAGAAAAATAGTCATGCACTGCGCCGCCAAGAACGTTACCAATAACGATCCAAACCAAAGCAATTGGACCATACAAAGCACCCAAGATAGGCCCGAAAATCGGACCCACACCGGCAATATTCAAAAACTGAATTAAAAACGCCCGTACAGGGCTGACTGCAACATAGTCAACACCATCATTCAAACGTTGCTGTGGGGTTAGGGCTTTGGGATCTATGCCCGCTTGTTTTTCAACAAAGGGACTATAGAACTTATAGCCCAGTATCAACAAAGTGATACTGATAAAGAAAATTAGCATACGGCGTACTCCGGATCATCTTAGAAGGTTAACCAAGCACATAGCGTTACTCAGTTATGGACGCAATCTTAAACGGCACTGCGGAGCACATGGTACATACTATTGACTACTATCAAATCAGCAAAGAGGCAAAATATCGATTATTTTTAGGATGGACTGAGCCACAACTGATCCCGCGTGGTGCTTACCTGAGAACGAGCGGCTTCCTTAGCGTTGCAAAAACCATTGTAAGTCTTAGGCAGTAGTGCGCCCGAGTCGACACCGTCGTATTGATTCCTCACTCTTTAAAGCCTATAAATCAACTAAGCATTTAAAGCAAAACACACTGCTAGGCTCGCTGAATATTTTTCTCATGCAGTGTTGTATCCCAAATGCTACGGGAGAGACCTGATGATTAACGTCCAGATTTATCGCTACCACCCCGAATACGACACTGCACCCTATATGCAGTCAAAAACCCTGCCTGAAGAATTCCGCAAGCGCATGGTGCTCGACGCACTGCAATACCTGCGTGAAGAGGATCCAACCCTCGCCTATCGGCGCTCATGCCGTGAAGGCGTGTGCGGCTCGGATGGGATGAACATCAATGGCAAGAACTGGCTGGCCTGCATCAAGCCCGTAGCAGACGCCCTTGGCACATCGAACACCTTAGTCATCCGTCCCCTGCCCGGCATGCCGGTGATTCGCGATCTGGTGGTTGATCAATCCTTATTCTTTTCCCACTACGAAAAAATCAAGCCTTGGCTGATCAATGATGATCCTGCTCCCGCCATTGAACGCCTGCAAACCCCAGAACAACGCAAGCAGTTAGATGGTCTCTATGAATGCATCCTCTGCGGCTGCTGCACCTCGCAATGCCCCTCATGGTGGTGGAACCCCGAAAAATACCGTGGACCATCAGCCTTATTGCAATCCTTACGTTTTCTACTGGATAGCCGCGATCGCGGCAGAATCGAGCGCATGGACGGCTTGCAAGATCCGTTCAGTGTATTTCGTTGTCGCAGCATTGGGAATTGCACTTGGGTCTGCCCAAAAGGACTTAACCCAATGGGTGCGATAGGTAGGATTCGATTGGAGTTGATGAAAGAGTCGACTTGATGCTTTAAAGTGTGGGCGCCAGCTCAGGGCAAGCAACTGTGCGAGTATACAAAAGCTCTGAGAACGGCGCGCAGAACACCCCATTTAATTCAATCTGCCACAACACTAAAATCGCCCGCCTTTCGCGGTCATGCAGGGATGTATATGACACTAGAATTCTACGAAAACAATGCAGAACAGTTTGCCCAAGACACTTTAAATGTGGACATGAGCGCGCTGTATCAGCGTTTTTTAGTCTTGCTGCCGCCGTCGAGTCGGATTTTAGATGCCGGCTGCGGGGCCGGACGTGACAGCGCCGCATTTTTGCAGCGCGGCTTTCAAGTCGAAGCCTTTGATGCCAGTGCCAAACTGGTAGACATTGCTCAGCGTGTCAGTGGTATTGCTGTGCAACACAGCACCTTTCTCAACTTTAGCAGCGAACAGCCGTTTGCCGGGATCTGGGCCTGCGCCTCTTTGCTGCATGTCCCAGCCATCAGTATGCCAGCCACGCTGCAGCACCTAGCTGGTTTACTGCAAGCAGATGGCGTGATCTACGTATCATTTAAATACGGCGAAGACGATGTAGAACGCAATGGTCGTCAATTCACCAACTGCACAGAGCAACGTTTACACAATTTCCTGCAAGGCACCGGTTTGAGCATTAAAGAGACCTGGCTGACTGGCGATCAACGCCCCGATCGCGCAAATGAGCAGTGGCTGAATGCTATATTAATTGCACAATAAGCCGAGGCCTTTTTATGCCTCGGCCAATAGCTCGCGTCTGACCACAGGCTCCGAGCACGACCCTTTGCTGCCTATGCGGCAGTGAAC
>LFRZ01000052.1 GCA_001513025.1 Gammaproteobacteria bacterium DTU037 | reverse complement strand
TTTAATCGTGTGGTATGCGTTTGGACAGCCCTGCAGTGCAGCTTTATCAAGCATTTTTAAAGCTCTTGCACGATCTGAAGCAACACCTTTGCCCCATAGTAGAGCATCGCCAACAAAGAAAAGAGCTTGTGTGTGACCTTGAAGAGCGGCTTTTTCTGCCCATTCAAAAGCTTTAATGCGATCTCTAGTTACGCCATCTGCCGCTGCGTAGCAGTACACATTAGCTAAGACAAACTGAGCGTCCGCGTCGCCGTTTAATGCTTTTTTTGTCAACCGTGTTAATGCGGCTTTAGTGAGTTTTTTCATTGATTATGCCTCTTGGTAAGACGGCATTACCCCGTACAGGCAGTAATGCCCATACGGGATTTTGGAGAGTTTACAGAAGATTATTTTCTGCAAATGAGTAGGTCGTGTGACCAACGATCATGTGATCCAGGATGCGTACGTCGATCAAGGCTAGTGCCTCTTTTAGACGTTTGGTTAGCGTTTTGTCTGCCTGGCTCGGCTCTGGGTCACCTGAAGGGTGGTTGTGCGCGATTATGCAAGCTGCGGCATTATTAGCCAAAGCGCGCTTAACCACTTG
>LFRZ01000108.1 GCA_001513025.1 Gammaproteobacteria bacterium DTU037 | reverse complement strand
CTGCTTTTGTAGATACTCTGTTTAAACACAAGCATTCTTGTGCTCTTCACTGAATAACTTTGAGGAATCAAAGGGCGTGTTTAATTTTAAGCATGCCCAGATTCCCGTCAGCATTTTACGCATCACTGCGCACAGTGCTTGCATCTTTTTCTTGCCACGTTGAATCAGCGACTGATAAAAGGCTCGTACATTAGCATCGTGAGTCGCTGCAGACAAAGCTGGCATAAACAGCGCAGTGCGCAAATAAGAGTTACCTGCTTTGCTTAAACGACCCGGTTTGTTAATACTTGTTCCTGATTGCGTTAAGCGCACATCAAGGCCGGCAAAGCGGCTGACCTGTGATGATTTTAAATGCTCTGGAAGTAACTCCAGTTCGCAAATAATCATAATCGCACTGTTAGTTCCGATACCAACAGCTGCGGTTAAATTTTCAAGTTTTTGCTTTAAATTTTCATTATTAGCAATAATTTCTAAAGCCATATTTCGCATGCGTTCAATGCGAAACTCTAAATATTCGATGCCTTCTAATTCATCATCAATTAGAGGCTGGTAGGTTGAATCTTTAGCCTGCAAGGCGTGCAAGTTGTTTTTAGCTTCAGTGCGGCGTCCAACTAACCTATTGATTTGTCTACCAATATCGCGAAGAGACAGGAGCTTAGGATCAGGTGCTGTCCATAAGCGTGGCGTCATACGCTGCGCGTATTCAGCCAATAAAGCAGCATCAATACCGTCTGTTTTACTGTGCGTTAGCGTCAGTTTAGCGAAGTGATTAAAGCTGTTTGGGTTGATCACTGAGACTTTTAAACCGCTGTTAAAAAGCACCACAGCAAGGTTTAAGTAATAGATTCCAGTGGCCTCCATAACGACGCAGGCTGGGTCTAATTTAAGCAATTGGGCAGCAAGTTTCTCATGGTCTTTTGGTGTTTGCTGGTAGCTTTTTACAGCGCCATTTTTATCGTTTTTACGAATCACGACTTCGAACGCTGTTGCACCAATATCAATGCCAACAAAACTACTCATGCCTTTAATCCTCGAAGCTAATCAGTAATAATACTTACCGGTTCCCCGACCTCGCTCTTTTTGCCTCTCAACCTTGTATATGCGAAGTCTCTTTTTGAGCTTCCGGATACTCTTCGAGATCAGCAAAGAGGCGGGGAGCCACTCTACATACGAGGTCAGTAAACTGCCTCAAGGTCGATACGGCTTCCCCAGTAAATTGCTCTTATCTTAACGAATAATCGTTACTGACTAACATACAAGGTCGGTCTTTAGGCCGACAAAATCTCTCAGGCTGGTGTTGTGGTAATGGTGTGCAGCGCC
>LFRZ01000071.1 GCA_001513025.1 Gammaproteobacteria bacterium DTU037 | reverse complement strand
CGCTTTTAAGCCCCAGTCTTTATACATACGTGCATGTAGAAAGTACTGATTAATGGCTACCAACTCATTACCGAGAATACGGTTTAGGTGCTCAATTACTTTACTATCGCCTTTCATATTTGCCGCCCTCATCAATACGAATGATGAACACAGCATAGCAGACTCAATTCAGGCAGCTATAGCAAGACTGATTAAAAGCCACGCAATTAGATACAACGCTCTTAGATAGCGTAAGCCAAATCATCGGCAGAGACGATTAGGGTGTCTTTAATGGCATGTTGAGTGATGGTTTTCGCTGAGCAGGCACATTTACCGCACTGCGTGCCGCAACCCGTAACCTCACGAACCTCACGCCAACTGCGTGCCCCATCTTCAACCACTTGACGTATTTTGTGGTCGGTGACACCTTTGCATAAACAGATATACATAGACAGACCCAAGCAAGTAAAACAACTACATTGAATGCTAATGATTCTCATCAATAATTGCAAGTATCAACTTGAATTTTTATTTGCCGGCTTCTCAGCTTAGATAAGCAAGCTAAAACCCTCTCGACACAAGAGCCATCCACGTATGCTGTATAACCCCGCTGAGCCAGTACATACGTGGAGGGGCGGACAGCGTTATTTCTGCAGCATCGCCACAGCACCTAAGAGCATCTGCTCAGTCTTAGCCCAGCCTAAGCAACCATCAGTAATGGAAACGCCATATTGCAAGTTATCGCCAAGTGTTTGCTGACCATCCATTAAATTACTTTCCAGCATCACTGCGCGCAAACTGCACTCACCCGCCGCCCGTTGGCTCAATACCGACTGTAAAACCTGCGGTTGCAACTGCGGGTTTTTAGCACTG